>NBMY01000170.1 GCA_002212985.1 Sphingobacteriales bacterium TSM_CSS | reverse complement strand
ATCTACTTCCATAAGTAACGGCCGGATGTCGGTAGTTTTGCGGCCGTCAAGGCGCAGCCCGTCATCGAGTATTACGTTGCGCACAATGGTTCGGTGCAGGTCTTCGAGGTATTCTTCAGCCAATTCTACTTTTTCGGGGTCGGGTTCTTCGCCTAAAGTGGCTAAAAATTCGGTTTCCACCACTTTAAACTTTTCTTTGCGTTCTTGTTTACCCAATCCCGATTTTACGATTTCTCTAATTCGTTCCTGAGCAAATTCCTGCACGGCGGTTTTAAGCGTTTCATCGCCGGCAGGCGGTTCGGGCAGTTGGCGTTTGGGTTTTCCGCATTGCGCGGCCAGTTCAAGTTGTGCTTTGCATTGCAGTTTAATGGCGTTGTGTGCAATTTGTATGGCTTCTACCAAGTCGTCTTCAGAGCATTCTTTGGCTTCGCCTTCCACCATTACAATATTTTGTTCGGTTGCGCCCACAATAAGGTCAATATCGGCGTTGGCCAGGGCAGAAGTGGGCGGGTTAATAACAAACTCGCCGTTTATACGGGCTACGCGTACTTCGGAGAGCGGGCCGCCGAAGGGAATATCGGAAATGGCAATGGCTGTTGATGCGGCTAAGCCGGCCAAGCAATCGGGCATTACTTCTTTATCTCCCGAAATAAGCCATACCACTACCTGCGTTTCGTAGTAGTAGTAATCGGGGAAAATAGGGCGCAGGGCGCGGTCAATGATACGGCAGATTAGTATTTCGTAATCCGATAGTTTGTTTTCGCGTTTTAAGAAACCGCCGGGAATTCTGCCTGCCGAGGCAAATTTTTCCTGATACTCTACCGAGAGCGGGAAAAAATCGGCGGTAGGAGATTTTTCTTTTGCAGATACCACAGTGGCTAAGAGTACGGTATTGCCCATGCGCACAAGTACTGCGCCATCGGCCTGCCGGGCAAGTTTACCGGTTTCAAGGGTTACTTCCCTTCCATCGGGGAGTTTAAAAGAGGTGCTGTAGGTTTGCCAACTCATAAAAGGATTGTTTTTATCAAATTCATCTTACAAAAATAGTGCAATTTGCCTTATGCAGAAGGGCGGCAAATTTGCTGCGACCGGTAACGGGCAATTGCAGCCTGAGATTTAAAAATACCGGAAATACTGTTACAGGATTTTATGTTGCCCGGCACTGTTGTGCAAAAAGCCGGAGTTGCCGGATATAAACAATAAAGAGAGAAACAAGCGCTTCTCTCTTTACTGTTTTGAAAAAGCTATTTACGAAGGTCGAGTTTATGAATAATATCTCGGTAGCGGTTAATATCTTTACCTTTTACATACGCCAGCAACTTTCGCCTTTGACCTACCAACCGAAGCAAGGCGCGTCGGGTAGAATGGTCTTTTTTGTTGGTTTGCAAATGTTGCGAGAGGTGCGCAATGCGTCTGGTAAATAACGCTATCTGACCTTCGGCCGAACCGGTGTTGTTTTCTGAACCACCGTGTTCTAAAAAGAGCTTTTTTTGTTCTTCACTTGAAATATAAGTGTAACCCATAAAGCTTTTACCAATTTAAAAATTGTTATGAAATAAAAAAATGCCTGCAAAAGTAGGGCTTTTCCTGCAAAAAAAGAAATGCAGGGCGAAAATAAATTAATCAAAAAGGCAAAATTGGTTAAAACCCGATGTAAAAGCCGTTGTTTTGCTTGGAAAGTTCTTTCATAAAGCGCACTTTGGTGTCGTTGGAGGCTTGATTTCTGAAATCGGCGCCTACGCCAAGACAATTTACGGTCATGTTTCGGGAGTTGACCGATTTCACGTAGTTCAGTACATCGTTAATGTCTTCATCGGCACACTCGTTGTTCACAATTTTGGTGGGTGCACCGTCTGATACAAACACTACAGTGCCGGCATCGGCATAATTGGAAGAGGTAAACACAAAGTTGAGTACATCGCGGCTGGGTGTACAGCCGTAGGCTTTAATGCCGTTTATAAAGTTGTAGATATCGTACTTGCTGGTGGTGCTTACCTGCGTAAGTTTACCGTATTTATAGTAGTAAGCTTCTTCTTTGCTTTTGGGAAAGACCACTACATCAACTTTATAGGTGTTATCGAGGTTGGCAATCATCATTTTAATACCTGCCTTCACCTCGTCAAGTTTTTGCGGTTCGGGGTCGTCGTCCATACTGCCTGAGCGGTCAATTACAAACACAATATTTTTATCGTTAAACTCAACGCCAACTTTGTCGCGGTATTCCTTAATCTGGTTTTCCTGTTTTTCAATGGTTTCTTTGGCATTCTTAACCTGTTCTTTCAGGTCTGTTATTTCTTTTTGAAGTTGTTCCACCTGAGTGGTTTTTTGGGCAAGGTCATTGGTAACTTTGGTTTTTTCCACATCACATTTCGCCAGTTGATTTCTGAGGTCTTCTATTTGCTGTTCTAATTGTTTAACAATCGTATCGTGGTTTTGCAGGCGGTTTTTCAAATCTTCCACTTCTTTGGTAAGTTTGCTCACTTTTTCCTGTAAATCGGTGCGTTGGTTGTCGCAAATTACCAATTTATCCTGCAATTTTTTAACTTCTTCCTGCAGGTTGGTAATGGTTTGGTTGAGTTTTGCCGATTGTGCTTCGAGTTGTTCAAATTTAACCTGATACTTTACCAATTCAGCCTGCGGCACCGATTTTTTCAAATCCTGAATCATGTTTTGTATTTGCTGTGCATCTACTTTCAGTTCTTTGATTTGCTCCAGTTCCTGAAGGGCAATTTTAATATCGCCGCTTAATTTGGGAATAATGACGAAAATAATGAGAATTGCACCCAAAGCGCCCGACAACAGGTCGAGCATAGAGAGGTTGAAGATGTTAATTTCTTTGCGGGCCATGAAATACGCTTGCTTGGTAAATGAAAATGAGGCAAAACTTACAATCTGACTGCAATAATACGATGCGATTTTTTAAACATTCCTATTTTTGCAGCAAATTCCTGCCAAAATGCAAATATCTGCAGGTTTTAACCGTTAATTTAACGTTTATGGTATAAAACGAAGTCTGGCTGTTGTAAATTTTACCCCGGGGTAAAAGTATTTGCAACCCGATGCCGTTTTGTTGAATTACAAAAGTTACTTTGCACGCAATATCTTGTTATATTGTCCTCAAAATTGAGTTTACCGTAAAAGCAAGGGGAAAACCTACTTATTTACCGTTTTTGTACAAACAAGCGCATGGCTATACAAATATTTGCACCTGCTTATCTGCATGAAAAAGGCAGACGAAAAAATAACCAGGATTCTATTCTGCCCGATACCGGCACGGCAACCGCACAACACCGCCTGTTTATGGTGTGCGACGGGGTTGGCGGCAGCAGTAAAGGCGAAGTAGCCTCTAAAATGGTTTGCGAACTCTTTCATGCCTTTTTTAACGAACACGGTACCGACCATGTTGACGAACTGTATATTAACGAAGCCCTTCAATACACCGAACAGAAACTTACGGAGTATGTACAGGCCAATGCCGATGCGGCCAACATGTCAACTACGCTTACGTTGCTGTATTTAGACGATGTGCGCAACCGGGCCGTGGTGGCTTGGTGCGGCGACAGCCGCGTGTACCATATTCGCAACGGCGAAATTTTGTTTATGTCTGAAGACCACTCGTTGGTGCAGGAATTGGTAAAGCGAGGTGAAATAACCGCCGCCGAAGCACAAACCCACCCACAGAAAAACATCATTTTGCGCGCTGTATCGGGTACCGATGCGCCTACTAAGGCAGATGTGGCAATTATTGACAACTTACGCGAAAACGATTATTTTCTGCTTTGCAGCGACGGTATAATGGAAGGTGTTGACCAACGCCTCATTCTTACCCTGCTTGGGAAACCCAATGCCGACATTCAAGCCGTTCGCGAGCAAATAATGCAGTTTTGCCTCGATAACTCCAAAGATAACTTTTCTATGTACCTCATAAAGTTACAGTCGGTTACCAAGGCAAAACCAAAATCGGGCACCACCAAAGTGCTTACCCCTGTCGGACAGCAAGAAAACGAACCGGGCAAAACGCCTTTCCTCGACCGCGGAACACGCAAAATTTTGTTCCCGCTTGCTGCACTGGCAGGCATTGCCCTTGTTTTGCTTTTTCTGTTTTCTAACAATAAAAACATTGCGCAAAAAAGCTTTGAGAAGCAATTAGCGTCTGCCGACAGCCTTATAAAAATCAACAATTTTACCGATGCCCGAAACCTGTTGGAAGAACTGCAGCAAAAATACCCCAACCAAGAATCCAATATTCAGGATAAATTTAGCCGGCTTGCTGCCGCAGAACAAAATCAACAGCAAATACAACAAAACAAAAACCTTTTATTTGCCCTCATCGACTCGGTTCAAAATGCGGTAAAATCCGAAACCCTGCAAAAATTGAGCGCCGACAGCACTTATTTTGCCAACCTGCGCCAAACCGGCTCCTCTCCTGCCGATTTGGATACCCTGCTTAACCAATTAACCCCAAAAGCAGAACTCAAACCCGAAGAAAAACCAAAATCAGAAAAACCGGCCGATAATAAAAAGGATAAAGAAAAGTACTAACCCAAACTTTACCCTGCGGCTATATTTTTGTTGAATTGCAGTTAAAGCTTTGATTTAACCAACCGCTTACCATGCTCTATGCCTACGAATCATTGGTTGATGCACTGGCAGACCTGAAAAAAAGAGGTTTTACCCTCGATTTTAACCTCAAAGAAAACTGCATTGTTTGCCAAACTCAAAACCTTACCTTGCAAGCAAGCGAGTTTGAAATTGCAGAAGTGTACCGTTTTGAAGGTATGACAAGCCCCGATGACAGTACCGTATTGTATGCCATTGAATCCAATACCGGGTTAAAGGGTGTTTTGGTAAGCGCCTACGGTGTTTATGCCGAAGGTATGACTGCCGAAATTTTGGAAAAACTTAAAAGATAAATCAGCAGCCAACAGGATTACCCAATCTTAGCCACTCATGAAACCTACCTTATTTTTTTTATTGTTGCACATATTGTTTTTGCTGCAAAACTGCAAATCTGCCGGAAGCGGAAACGCTCAAATTGCCGTAAACAGCGCCGATATTACCTTCCAAAAAAATGAAGAAGGTATAAATCTGGCTTACTATCAAAACAAACCCTTTACCGGCATCATTTTTACCCTGCACCCCAACGGAAACCGGTTTGTGGAAAAATCGTTTATAAAAGGTCTTGAAGAAGGTCAATGGACTATCTGGTACCCCGACGGAACAAAAATGAAAACCGGCCGCATTGAAAACGGACTTAAAAACGGCCCCGTTACAGAATGGTGGGAAAACGGCAAACTAAAATACGTGCAGCCTTATGTAAACGGCAAAAAAAACGGTAAATGGGAATCGTGGTATGATACCGGCGTAAAATGGACCGAGCGCGATTTTGAAAACGACATGCTCAACGGTAAAGTGCTTGTTTGGGATTCATTGGGCAAGCTCAGCAAAGAATACCGCTACAAAAACGGCCAACTGCTCGACCGCGATTACCACAACGAGGGTAAAGACCCCATAATTCCGAAGGAAGAAAGGTGATAGTTATGAATTATGAATTATGAGTTATGAATTATGAGTTGTGCTCTCATAATGGTTGGTGAGCCTGCCGAACCAACGCTGCCGAACTAACCCTGCTGAACTTACTTCCATAAAGCTAAGTCAATTTTATTGGTATAATTGGTTGGTGAGCCTGCCAAACCAACGCTGTTTTCCTTTATTTTTAACGAACAATGCACGTTTTCCGGTGTTAATAGCGCATCTTTGCAACTTCAAATTAATAATAGTAACTTTTGCGTTGTAAGTTATGCCAAATTTATACCTTAAATTACCGGTTATTTTGTTTTTTGTTTTAATCGCTTTTACCCATATTTCGGCACAAGAACCGCTGCATATTAAACACGATAAAGGCAAAATACTCTTTCTCACCCCCGAAATGCATAACTACAAAAGCATTGGCTTTGCCGGTAAAAACCTGTTGCCTGTTATGGCTGCACAACCGCAGGCTTATCCGGTGTTCTTAAAATACCGCAAAGCAGCCATGTTAAAAAACCTGTGCATGGCCATGCGGCTGGGCGGTGCCGGGCTTATGATAACTTCGTTTTTTTTAACCCCCAAAACAGGCGGCACCTTCAACTACGATTTATACAACGAAAACACCTCCCCCCTCTTCGGAACCGGTTTTATACTTACCACATCGGGCTTGTTGAGTTATATACCTATTTCCATTTTGGCAAGTACAAAGTTAAAAAAATCTGTAAAACTGTATAATCGCGGTACTGCATACGGCTACCGGCAACCTGTTGAACTGTATCCGGTTGTGGGCGTTTCAACAAACACCGGTGTGGGGTTGCAAACCTCAAAAGTGGCAGTATTTGGGGCTAAAATTGCCTTTTAATGGCTGCCGGTGCAAACACCTCCCCTGTTGCTTACACCGTAGTGGTTCCGGTTTACCGCGGTCAATATACCCTGATGCCGCTTGCACAACAACTTACCGATTTTTTTGAAACCCGCCGCCTTAGTTACCAACTCATTTTTGTTGATGATTGCAGCCCCGATAACTCGTGGCAAATTTTGCTCGAAATAAAACGGCAATGGCCAAATACGGTTACGTTGGTAAAACTTGCCCGAAATGCCGGACAACATGCCGCCACGCTTTGCGGTTTTACCTTTGCCCGCAGCCAATACACCCTAACCCTTGACGAAGACCTGCAACACCCGCCCCAAGAAATTGCGATGCTCATAGCAACGCAGCAAAAAGGCAACCTGCAATTAGTGTACGGGCAATACCTTACCCCCAACCACTCCCGCCTGCGCAACCTTGCATCGGGTATTTTTAACCGCTTTATTTCAGCAGTTGTACCTAATCTTTACCCGGGTTTTACCTCTTTCAGGCTTATAGCTACCCAACTTGCCCAACAGGCGGCCGCATTGCCCCTGCCCTACCCTTTTGCCGATGGCTGCCTTGCCCGCCTTAACCCCAAAACCGCCGCCTGCCCCGTAACCCACCTGCCCGAAACCGAAAACCGTAAAAGCGCCTACAATTGGCTAAAACTTGTAAACCATGCACGGGGCATTGTGCTTGGTTTTACCCCTTTGCCGGCGCTTGCCAGTGGTTGTTTTTTGTGCTTATTTTTTCCTGCAGCCGTGTTGTTTGCTTTTTTTGCGCCACACATGCAGTTTCGGTATTTTTTATGGTTAGCTGCGGCAACGGCAGCCACAGCAGCAGTGTTTACCCTTGCCGTTGCTTGGTGGCGCAAACAGGCTGCCGCCTTTGCTGCGTGGCAGGTGAAAGAGGTCTTGTAGCGCTGCCTGCTAAATAACAACTCCTATCCCAACGGATTAGAATTATCCAGCTTCCTGTACTCATACATTTCCTTTACACTGGTTCGGGCTACTTCCATGCGCTCGCCGTTGCTGAGGCGCATGTCTTTTTTTCCGGGGTTATCAACAGGCATACCCATAATAAACATGTTTTCGTTTTGCGATTCGGCTGCTACCAACACATGGCTGCACCTTGAACCGGCTTTAAACATAATGCCGCCTACAATTTGTTTTTCGGGTTTATAGGGTATGAGATAGCGCTTAAAAAACGGGGTAGGCAGCGGGTAGCTTCGGGGCCTGTTTTTCATGATGTTGGTTTCGCGGGTATAAATTATCTCGCTGCCGCGGCAAAAACGCGGTTTTTTAATAATGCCTATGAGGTACCACAATAACACCGCCAACACCAGCAAAGCAATAATTACTGGCCCGCATTTTGCCCAAAACGAATCGTCATCTATTGTAACCTCTACAGTAAGACGGTTATTGGTGCCTACTTTTATGGTTGGCGATTTTGATCGCAGTTCAAACTGCACGTTATCGGTACCGGTGGGGGTAAAACAAGCGCAAATGCGGGTTGCAGGTTTAATGGTTATGGTGCCGTTTTGGCGGTGTATGCTTAATTTAAGGTGCGAGTCGTTTAGTTGAACCACTTCCAATTGCTCTAATTCCTGCGGGGAGGGTGTGCGGGGCGTATTGCTTCCGGGAGCATAAATTTTGGGCATTACCGTAACCGATGGTGCATTGTTTAAATTGGTTACCAATGCCCTAAGGGTTGCCTTGCCTCCTGCCGCATCGAATCCGGCCGATGAAACTGGGCAATTTTCTTTTTCGAGGGTGTAAATATTGCTGAGGAGGTTAAAATAACCGGTATATTCTGCCGACACTGACAGTACGGTTTTGCTTGCGGAAAGGGGTATCTGTGCCGTAAACTGCCCGGTTTGTTCATTGTAGGCAAGGGTATATTTTTGTTTGCTGGTTTCATTTACGCAAACTACGCGGCTGCTTTTTAAAACATCGGCATCAAGGGGTTGGTTGTTGTCGTCGAGCAGTTTGGCGGTAACGGTTACAGAAGTTTCGGTATCGCAAACTTTGTACAATGAACCCTGCACCGTTTTAAAATTGCCTTTCAGTTCGGGCAGGAGTTTGGCGGCGGCTTCGGGTAAAAACTTGGTGCGCGCCATGTCAACGGTTCCGTTAAAATCAATATCCACTTTACCTTTTGGAATTAATCCCAACGATGATTCGAGGTGGGTTATATTGCCCGACATGCTGTAGCCGGGTTTTGATTTTGATGCGCGGAACGATTTGTTGGTGGTAAGGGTTCGGGTTTCGGCCTTTGCGGCGGTAATGACGGGTAAACTGCCCGATGATTGCGAAGTTTGCTGCAACACCACAATGCGCCTTAACGGAACGGGTGTATTAATAATAACCTTACTCCCCTGATTTTGAACGGTTATGCCTTTTGAAAAAGACATAATATTGGAAGCAATTTGCTCCATGGTGTTCACAATTTCGGTAAAATTACCTTGGGTGCGCAGGGTTTGGGCTGTAGCGCCGGTATTGCTCAGGTAATCATCTAAAACACTTGTTTTGTTGTTTACGTTAAGAAAAATAATTCGGGCGCCGGTTTGGTTTACCAACTGCCGAAATTCATCGGGGTAAGTAAGGTGAAAGTTAGTTTCGGTAATTTCGCCATCAGACAAGATGATGAGCCATTTTTCTTTGCGCGTACTTGTTCTCAACTTTTGCGAAGCGCCTGCTATACCGGCAAAAGGTGTGCTGGTTGCCAAACAATTGTAGGTAGATGACACCTGCTGTATGGCATCCTGCTTGGAAAACAGGTTAATGGGTGTGCCGTTGGGCGGCTGCATTTTAAAAACATATAACTCATCTTGCTGATGCAGCAAACCCACCAATACCTGCATGGCATAATTAATGCCCTCGCATTGGCCGGAATCGGTCATGCTTTTGGAGTTATCATACACTACCGCCACACACCGGTTTTGCGCCCAGGCTGTGCGGCATAACATCAAAACAAGGATAACGGTAAGCAGGGCTATTTTTTTCATGCTGTTTTCATTGGCTTTCGGGCATCAAATATAAGCATTCGGTTGAAAGAGTATGATAAAATTGCCATAAATACTTGGCTGAACTGAAAAATTGCTGCCTTGCAATGCTTTATGGGTGCAAAACCCCCGATGCAAGGGGTGCTTATTAACCATGGGTTTGGGGTCTTACAAAAAAACCAACAACAGGTTGCCTGCCAAAAAACCCAGTATCAGAAACAAGGCCATGTACCATTCAATACGGCGCAGGGCATGTAAATTGGTATCTTTGTTGCGTTTAAGGTAATTGGCCGATAAAATAATTTCCATGACCACCGCCCCGATAACGGCATAGGCCAGCAAATACACTTTGTCCATTAATACCATGTATCCTACATCGGGCAGGGCATCGGAATAAGATTGTTGCAGAAACACCGCCGTAAGCAGTCCGCCAATAGGCAATGAAATTCGGGCATCTACATAGCTTCGGGAAGGAAATATAACCAAAGCGCCAATGCTAGACAACAGTACAATGATTAACGGCAACATGAGTTTCAGCAGGAAATACGTTACCGGTCGGGCAATAGGAATTTCGAGCACAATATTGCTGTAGGGTTCCTGCCCAAGGTCTGTATTGCCGAAATCGGTGGCATACATGTGCGTTTTTGCGGTAAGGCTGCACCCTTCAATATCCCAGCCGGGCAGGCGCAAGGTGGGTTTCATGCGAATAAGGTTTGCCGTATCGGGCAAGTACACCAGCGAGTCAAGGGGGTAATCGGCATTTTCTATCTGAATGTCCAAAACATGCCGGTCTAAGGGGAAACGCTCCATTTCAAAAGGATGAAAAAAACGCCCTTCCATGCGCAAGCCGTTATAGTTGTAGCCGTCTTTTAGCACAGTTACTGAATCTGAAAAAGGCTCGTCATTAGCGCCCCAGTCTTCAATACGATTTACAATTTCAATGCCGGTAGGGTCAATATCGCCCTTCCACCGAAACCAAAGGTAAAAATCGGCGTAAAAAGAATGCGCATCGGGGTTAATTTCATACAAGTTCATGACATAAGCGCCTACATACACCTTTTGCGCCGTTTGGTTGGGCGCAGGTTGGGCTGTCTGTGCCGGACAGGCAGCACAATAAAGCAGCAGGCTAAAGATAAACAACGCAGTTTGGGTAACAAGTGTTGGTTTCATGTGACCAGTTTAGGGCAGTAAATGTAAAAAAGCCCCTGTTGAGAAGGTACGGTTTTTGAAAATTTATTTGTTACTTTGCCCATTGAAGCAGCCTAAAACAGGCAAGCTTGTTACAATTATCATGTTAATGTAAAAAATTAACCACAACCCCTCTAAACTTGCACAAATTATTGAACGGGCACATTTCTTGAGGTAAAATCGGAAAGCTAATTTTTATGAGAAACAGCAGTTACATTTTGGTTATAGCAATGCTTCTATTGTCGTTTAGCGCCTGCAACAAAGGGTCCGATAAAATAGCGGGTTCGTGGGAGCGATTTGACGATGAATCGTCGGGAACGGTGGTAAAGGTGGAGAAGGTGGGCGATGCTTATGAAGGAAAAATTACTCATGTATCGGGCAATCTTTCCGAACTTGGTTTTGAAGAGGGTGATGTGAAATGGAAAGAGATAGCCCCCGACACCAATGAAAAAAAACGTTACTCCGGCAAAGATTTGATCAAAGCCATTGACAACAACAATCAGGTAGCTAAAACTGAATATGTTGACATTTACTTTGAATTTTTATCGAACGATATTATGCAGGTTTTAGACAGTTCGGGGGCACAGGGCGGCACCAGTCGCCCCCAGAAATGGCGCCGCATCAACTGATGTAAAATTGCCCAAAGCAACCCGCAATGCTAAAAAGCCGGCACGGTGCTGTTCATTTCTGAAGAAAAGGTAGCAGGCCGTTGGCTTTATGCTTATTTTTGTGCTTTTGGTGCAACTATATAAGCAACACGCAACACATGGCCGGCATTTACCTCCATATACCCTTTTGCAGGCAGGCCTGCCATTACTGCAATTTTCATTTTTCTACCTCGCTGAGGCTTAAAAAAGACCTGCTGATTGCCCTGCAACACGAAATTACCCTGCAACAACACTACCTGCCGCAAAAAGAAATTGCTACTGTTTATTTTGGGGGCGGAACCCCGTCGCTGCTTTCCGGAACAGAAATTGAAGGGTTGCTGAATCAGATACAACAGTATTACACCATTTTACCCGATGCCGAAATTACCTTAGAAGCCAACCCCGATGACCTTACTCCACAAAAACTGACAGAACTGAAACAGGCCGGGGTAAACCGCCTGAGCATTGGCATACAATCTTTTTTTGATGCCGACCTGCAATACATGAACCGCGCCCACAACGCAACACAAGCTTTGCAATGTATTGTCGCCGCACAAAATACCGGTTTTACCAACCTTAGCATTGACCTTATTTACGCCACCCCTACCCTAACCCCGCAGCAGTGGCTGCAAAACCTGCAAACGGCGGTTCACCTGCATATTCCGCATGTTTCTGCCTATTGCCTTACCGTTGAACCCAAAACAGCCCTGCAAGCCTATATACAAAAAGGCATCAAAAGTAATATTGACGAAGAAAGCGCCGCCCTGCATTTTGACCTCCTGCGGCAAACTCTGCTGCAAAACGGTTATTTGCATTACGAAATTTCTAATTTCTGCCTGCCCGGTTTTGTTTCGCGCCACAACAGCAGTTATTGGCAGCAACAGCCTTACCTGGGCATTGGCCCGTCGGCTCACTCCTATAACCAAACAGAGCGCAGTTGGAACATTGCCAACAATGCGGCCTATATAAAAGCCATTGCCCAAAACAAACTGCCCGCACAATCTGAAACCCTCACCCCTCAAAACCGTTTTAACGAATATGTTATGACCTCGCTCAGAACTTCATGGGGTTGTAATTTACAGGCAGTGCAACAGCAATTTGGCGATATTTATTATCAACACCTGCTGAAACAGAGCCGCCAATATCTTGCCCAACAACAGCTTACCCTTGAAAATGATGTTTTGTACCTGCATCCCGATGCCCAATTTGTTGCCGATGCCATTCTTGCAGGGTTGTTTGTGTAGTGGAGTTGCGAGTTTTGCCGATAGGTTAAAATAAGCCCGCCATAAAGTTTGCATTGTCTCCATCCACCCTACGGTAAAACCTTCCGGAGATGACCGTGCGCTGCACAGTTTCCTCGAAACTGCTGCCTATTCAAAAATCTGTGTCGGCAGTTTCCCTATTACAAAAACAGGTTTCCTCGCTCCCCCAAACCCAAACTTAACCCTGTTGTTGTTTTACGCACCGGCAATCAGGGGCAACATGGTTTGAATGAGGTGGTCTATGGCTTTGTACGGATTGGGGCTGAACATGCCCAAAACGCGGTTTGCCATAATTACATTTACCGACAAAGCGCGGTGTCCCAACAGGCGCGACAAGCCATAAATGGCGGCGGTTTCCATTTCAAAATTGGTCACACGGCGCTGCCCGTCTGAGAACTGCTGTAATTGGTTAAGTAACCCTGGCAGAGCAGGTTGCAGACGGAGCTGCCTTCCCTGTGGTCCGTAAAAACCACTACAGGTAGCAGTAATGCCGGTGGTAAACCCATGCCCGATGTTTTGCAACAGGGTTTGACTGGCACGGGCTATATAGGGAATAACGCCGTTTTGCAGGGGCGGAAACCCGGCAAGCAGTTGGCTTTCGGTTTCATCGGGTTGAAAATGGTAGAAATGTAACAAACCGTCAAAACCCAACCCGAAGGAAGAAACCACCAGGCTGTCAACCGGTATATCGGGGTGCAAACTGCCCGATGTACCCAGCCTTATAATGGTAAGTTGAGTGGTTTCGGGCAACGGGGTGCGGGTTTTCAGGTCAATATTTACCAGAGCATCTAACTCGTTGAGCACAATATCTATATTATCGGTACCAATGCCGGTAGAAATAACGGTAAGGCGTTTGTTGCCCACCCGGCCGGTGTGGGTTACAAATTCGCGCTTTTGCATGGTAAACTCTATATGGTCAAAATATTTCGACACCATGGCTACACGGTCGGGGTCGCCCACGGTAATAATGGTTGGGGCAATGTTTTCGGGGTGCAGGTGCAGGTGGTAAATACTGCCATCGCTGTTCAGCACTAACTCGGAAGATGCAATCATGGTTAAATAATTTAGTGCCGCATGAGTTGAGCTATGCGATTATGAATATAAGAAACAATAAAGTAGGCCGAAACCGCAATATAGGGCAATTTTGGGGTTTACCGCTTTCGGGTTTTGATTCCTAAAATGCCCAGCAGTCCGCGGGTAACTTCGCGCACAATGGTATTGGAAACCTGCCTTGCCATGGGGTTTTTGGTAATGGTTTCGAGCAGCCCTTTTTCTTCGGTTTTGGTAGTTTTGGATTTTGCAGATTGCTCTTTACTGTCTTCCTCTTGCTGCCGGTTTTGGGCAGCCTGTAGTTTGGCGGTTAATATTTCGTAAGCGCTTTGGCGGTCAATGCTGCGGTTGTATTTGTTGACCAGCGAAGAGCAGGCAATGAGGTCGTTAATTTCATCGGGACTTAAAATGTCCATTCGGGAACGGGGCGCCTGCAGCAAGGTTGCCGACAGTGGCGTTGGGCGGCCTTTTTCATCCAGCACGGTAATGGCGGCCTCGCCAATTCCCAAAGCGGTAAGTAGTTCGTCGGTTTGGTAAAAATCAGACAGCGGGTAGTTTTCGGCGGTAAGTTTAATCATTTTGCGGTCTTTTGCGGTAAAGGCGCGCAGGGCATGTTGCACTTTCATGCCCAACTGGCTCAGTACGGCATCGGGAATATCGGTGGGGTTTTGGGTGCAGAAAAACACGCCAATTCCTTTTGAGCGTATCAATTTTATGATGGTTTCTATCTGGTCGAGCAGGGCTTTTGAGGCTTCGTTAAAAATAAGGTGTGCCTCGTCAATAAACATCACCAGTTTGGGTTGCTCCATGTCGCCCTCTTCGGGAAACGTGGCGTACATTTCGGCCAGCAGGCAAAGCATAAAGGTAGAAAACAGTTTGGGCTTGCTTTGCAAATCTACTACCCGAAGTACGGAAATGTAGCCGCAACCGTTTTCATCAAGCCTAACCAGGTCTTCTACGTCAAAAGAGGGTTCGCCAAAAAACATGTCGGCGCCTTGTTCTTCCAGTTCTACCACGCTGCGCAAAATGGTGCCGGCAGAGGTAACGGCAATACGCCCATAGTGTTCTTCAATATCGGCCTTGCCTTCGTTGGTAATGTAGTTCAGGGCTTTTTTAAAGTCTTTAAGGTCTAACAGAGGCAGTTGGTTGTCGTCGCAGTACTTAAATAATACCGAAACAATGCCTTGCTGTGTATCATTTAACCCCAAAATTTTGGAAAATAAAACGGGCCCAAATTCCGACACGGTAGCTCTGAGCCGCACACCTTTTTCGCCGGAAATACTGAGCAATTCAACCGGAAATCCCTTGGGCTTGTAGGGAATGCCAATTTTTGCCTGCCTTTCTTCTACCTTCGGGTTACTGGCACCGGGGGCGGCAATTCCGCTCAGGTCGCCTTTTACGTCCATCAGCAGCACCGAAATGCCTTTATCCGAAAGGGCTTCGGCAAGGCCTTGTATGGTTTTGGTTTTACCCGTTCCGGTAGCGCCGGCAATAAGTCCGTGGCGGTTAAGCGATTTGAGGGGCACTTTAATATGGGTATGTTCCAATGGCTCGCCATCGAGAATGGCAGTTCCAAGTACTATGGAATTGCCCTTAAAAGTGTAGCCGTTTTCTATATATTGTTTAAAAGCGTTTCGGTCATTGGCCATGGGTACAGGTGTTAAAGTTTAAAATATGGGTGCAAATTTAACAAATAAAATGGATGCTGCAACAACAAAAAACAGGTGGCATTATTGCCGGTTCAAACTCCAATCGTACTCGTAAAAATCTACGGTGTAATTTTCGGGAATTGTGCTGTTGCGATATTGGTTAATAAACCCGATGACCGATTTACCTCCGGCGGTAAAATGATTGTTGTACCAGTCAAAAATTTTTGAAACCGATACCTTTTTAGTCGCATCGTTTATTTTTACGAAGTTATTATTGTTTACTGCTGTTTTTGCCTGTTGGGCAAGCTGCTGATGAAGGGTGTTGGGCAGGTATGCTGCGTTGAGCAATGGCGGGCAACCTTTGGCTGCGCAAACTAATGCAAAATGAAAGCGTGGGTCGTTTTTTAACCCGTAAAGGGTGTTTTTTTCTAATTGGTCTAACGTAAGGGTTTTACCCGCTACCTGAAAGGTGGTTTGATTAAAAAAACCGGGCACATCAAGGGGGGAGGCGGGCAGGTTGTTATCTATCACCTGCTTAATGACCAAAATGTTGTAGGCATTTATATAAAAAGCCTGTTTTTCGGCATCGGTGGTTTGGTTGAGGCTGGCAGATGCAATTTTAAAAACTAATGCATTGAGTTCGGTTTTATCGGCTTTAATGCGCCCGTAATTTACCAGCCCGTTGCTTTGCAACACATTGTTTTTCAGAAACTTATCGGCGGCGGTAAAAAAAATACCAAGGGTTTCGGCAGGTTTGGGCGGAAACGGATCTTTGGGGTGCATGGGTTTTGTTTCGTCTGTGGCAGGGGGTAGTTGGTTTAGGGGTTTGGCTTCATGCACAACAGGAATGGGCGACTGTGTTTTGGTATTGCTGCCCGCACTTATGCCAGTATTTTTGTCTGCCGCCTGCCCATTTACAGGTTTTGTACTGCCTGAGTTGTGCTTGTTTTGATTTTTTTCTGTTACCTTTGCAGTAGCAGGCTGTTTTTTATCTTTTTCGGGTAATGTTTTTGAAGTAAGTGGGGCTGTATTTTGTTCCGGCAATGTCATAGAAAAGTCTTTATCCGAAGCAACCGAATCGGGGGGAATGGCGCTTTTACTGTTTCCCACAGCACCCGATACGCTTTCGGTTGTGGCAGTATCGGACAATGCGCGCTGGGTAGCGCTATTGGAACCTGTGCCCGAAACAGCAGATTTACTGCCACAGGAAAGTAAAAAAACAAACAGACAGTTCGTAATTCCGTAAAAAAGCATCAATTTTGTTTTCATGTAATTTAATTGATATTGGCCAGCTATAAATGATGACGTTATAATGCGCAATTAGATACAAATTTAACCCGAAATAAGCACTGTCCATTGTAATATTGCAGACAAACCGTAAAAAATTGTGTAATTTAGTATAGCTACCGGCAAATATCAATAGATTTAGCACATTTTCTATGCCCAAAACAACTGTTTTCTTTCCCCGGCGTGTTTTGCTTATGGCAGCGCAACTTATAGTTGCCCTTGCGGCAATAGTGGCTTTTTGCCTTGGGGCCATATTGGTATTGGGCGCACTTACCGATTTCCGGCCTGCCGGCACAGAGCCGCTTACACCGGTTCCGCCCCGGAACAAAGAAGACGAAGATTTGCAAAACGATAATATTTATTCATTTTTAATATGGAACATCGGTTACGCCGGTTTGGGCAGGGAACAAGATTTATTTCACGACGGCGGTAAAATGGTTTTTCCGGGCAGGCAGGCCAGCAAAAAAAACATGGAAGGCATTAAGAACCTGGCTGCAAAAATGCAGAATATAGATTTTTTTTTATTTCAAGAAGTTGACAAGAATGCCAGTCGAAGTTACTACCAAAATCAGGCGCAATATTTATCCGATACACTTTCGCAATATTTCTCCACCTTTGCCACCAACTACAAAGCGGCTTTTATTCCCTACCCTTTCAGCCAGCCCTACGGTAAAGTTTTCAGCGGATTGCTAACCCTTAGCCGACTGAAACCCGAAGAAAGCGTACGGTACAGCCTGCCTTCTGAATATCCATGGCCGGTATCTATGTTTTTTGTGAAACGTTGTTTTTTAATTCAGCGTTTTAAGCTAAACAACGGAAAAGAATTAGTGCTTATTAACACGCACAAATCTGCCTATGATAACGAGGGAAAGGTAAAAGAAATTCAAATGATGGAACTTAAAAAAATTATTATACCAGAATATGAACACGGAAACTATGTAATAGTTGGAGGCGACTGGAATCAGTTTCCGCCCGGATATAAAGAAAATAATAATTTACCACCCGCTGACCCTGCCCTGAATGTGCCAGATGATTTTATGCCGCACAATTGGCAGTGGGTGTTTGACAGCAAACACCCTACCAACCGCAAAATGCACATGCCCTACGAACCAGGTGTTACGCCTACCCAGCTTTTAGATTTCTTTTTAATTTCGCCCAATGTAGAAGTTATTGCATCCAGCACCATTGACCAGCAATTTGAATTTTCTGACCATCACCCTGTTTATATGCGAGTTATACTAAAATAATTTTTTTAACACATGCTTTGTCTGTAAAATAGTTACTCCACCACCACCTTGCCCGATGCCAAGTGCTGCACTTGTGGGGTGGAGTAGGTAGAAATATGGTGTGCCACGCTTCTATCTACACAGCATTTAGAAACCTTATGGGTTTGGCTAAAAGAATTGGACAGGCATCTACTTTTCTACAAAACCTATAAGGTTTTTGCTCAATCCTAACAAATATAATGGGCATCAATCACTCCACCACTAACTTACAACTGCCTTCGGGTTCTTCTAAACCGCCTTCAATAATGGCTTGGTACAGGGCTATAAACTCGGCGTTTGGGGGGGTGTTGGGTAATGTCTGAACCATGATTTTTGGGATTAAATGATGAACAGGATTTAAACCAGGTGTAAGATAGGAAAAAATATCATACCCGATGCTGCCCGAAATGGGAAGGGTTTTGCAAAATTGGTCGGTTCGGCAGGCACAACCCGCGCATAATTCATAATTTTTAATTCATAATTCTCTATTATTCCACCACCAACTTGCCGCTTGCCTCATACCGCTCATACCCGCCCGGCACTGCCATACGCCACACATACACCCCTGCCGCTATGCCCGATAAATCTATGGTTTGCGTAAAAGTCCCCTTTAGGGGATTTAGGGGTAACTGATTTAGGGGCGAACTACCGCCGGCAGGCAATACCCAATACTGCACCTTTTGCCCTTGTAAATCATACAACTCTAAAACGGCAAAAGGTAACTGTGGGGGCAGGGAGTAGGTAATGGTGGTACTGCCTTTAGCGGGGTTGGGGTAAAGGGTAGCTTGGGGGCTTGGCTCAAAGCGGGCGGGAGTTGTAGATAAGGGGTAGGCAATGCTGTCGCAGGGGGCTATGCCGCAGGAGTTGCCAAGGCTATCTACTTTTAGCACCCAGCTTTTGGCGGGTGAGGTGTAGTTAAAACCTACCAATAAATACCCGCCATCGGGCGTGGGTTCTATGTCGCGTATATAATCCTCGCCCCCAAAACCACTGCTAATGGGAGTTTCTGATAGTATTTCGCCTTCGGGAGAAAATTGGGTAATGGCAAACTCCCATATCGGTGGAGGACCAAAACTTACTGTAACCACAATGGTTTTATTGTTGGGGTATATGATGAATGGTGACTCTATACCGTAATAGTTGTTTTTTGAATACAGATGTTCAGAGCCGATAATAATGCCGCCAAACAAATCTATATGAGCGTAATATAATTTTGATTTAAGGTCATTCCCATCATTAATGATGCCTATAATCATATAGTTTCCATTTTCCATTTGCTTAACCCAACACCCGCCATCATCTAAATCTGTACCATACGTTTGCTGCCATTGCAGGTTGCCGAGACTATCGGTTTTTACGGCATACATATCGTAGCCGGTGGCGCTGCTGTATTTATAGCCCGATAAAATGAATCCCCCATCTTGCGTTTGCTCGGCGTAGAGGGGAACGGCATCGTAACCATATTTCTTTGACCAAATCGCATTTCCGTTTTCATCTATTTTCAAACAAAAAAATCTTGAAGGTCCATTAGTATTTGTAGAAGCATAATAAGCAGATGTCCAACTGTTTAACAGAAAACCGTTATCGGTAGTTTTTACTATTTGTGTATTGCCTTCTGTTTCATCGGGAGTTGGATATATATACGTTTCGTTCAAATTCCCATCTAAATCCAATGCCATAATAACAATATCGGTTTCTGTACTGTTTTGTCCTTTTACACCTGCCATATATATAGCGCTATCAAATTTTATCATCGAATTTCCAAAAAACATTGTACTGTATTGGCTACCGCCCTGTATTACCTTGTTCCAAAATTCATTCCCTGTTGGATTTAACTTTCGGATGTAGAAGGCGGAGTAATTGCCCGATGCATTCATATCTCCCGCTACTAAATAGTCATTCCCAATTATAACTCCGGCTACAGAACCCATGCTTGCAGTATCTGCGTAATAAACTTTATTAAAATATACATTCTGTGCTGTACTTGCCACTACAGCATGAAGCAACAGCCATGTAAGAATTCTGTTTCTCATGTTGTTTTGTTTTAAAGTAAGTGATGGAAAAATAATGGTAACTATTTAGGTACAGAGAATCCTATAAGTCGGTATATTCCGATTAAAGATAT
>NBMY01000169.1 GCA_002212985.1 Sphingobacteriales bacterium TSM_CSS | reverse complement strand
GCAGCCCCGTCAGGTTGGCGCTGTTGGTGGTAACGTTCAGCGTTGTCCACGTGGTGGCAGCGGCGGTTTTGTATTGCAGCACATAACCCACGGCTCCAGAAACGGCTGACCAGCTAACCGTGGCGCTGTTTTGCGTAATGTTGCTGCTAACCAAACCCGAAGGTACAGGGCACGAAACTGCAGACAACGTTGTAAACTGCGCTACCGGTGAAAAATCGCTGTAACTGCCCGGAGTTCCCGCAACTTCGGCTACGCAAACGGTTCTTACCTTGTATTGGTAGGTAGTGCCCGCAAGCAGCCCCGTCAGGTTGGCGCCGTTGGTGGTAACGTTCAGCGTTGTCCACGTGGTAGCGGCGGCGGTTTTGTATTGCAGCACATAACCCACGGCTCCCGAAACGGCTGACCAGCTAACCGTGGCGCTGTTTTGCGTAATGTTGCTGCTAACCAAACCCACAGGTACAGGGCACGAAACTGCAGACAACGTGGTAAACTGCGCTACCGGTGAAAAATCGCTGTAACTGCCCGGAGTTCCTGCGGCTTCGGCTACGCAAACCGTTCTTACTTTGTATTGGTAAGTAGTACCCGCAAGCAGCCCCGTCAGGTTGGCGCTGTTGGTGGTAACGTTCAGCGTTGTCCACGTGGTGGCGGCGGCGGTTTTGTATTGCAGCACATAACCCACGGCTCCCGAAACGGCTGACCAGCTAACCGTGGCGCTGTTTTGCGTAATGTTGCTGCTAACCAAACCCACAGGTACAGGGCATACGGGAGCAACTAAAGTGGTAAACTGCGAGGCGGGTGAGTAATCGCTAACAACGGTTGTGTTGGGAGAGGAAGTGGAAGTACATACCGTTCTCACCTTATACTCATAGGTGGTGCTTGCCATTAAGCCGTTTAAATTAGCTGTATTGGCAAATACATTCAGCGTTACCCAAGTAGTAACCGACAATGGTTTGTATTGTACGGTATAACCGGATGCGCCTACAACGGCTCCCCAACTTACAGTGGCACTGTTGTGGGTAATATTGCTGCTTGTTAACCCGGCAGGCACAGGGCATGTAGCAGTTTGTGCCCATGCAGGGGCAATGGCAAATGCAGCCATAGCCAAAAACATTAAAAACGTCAGTAGTTTTTGTTTCATGCTGTTGATATTTTATATTGTAAATGGATAGTGTTACAAGTTAACTAAACGATGCATTGATAATTACTCTGATAGAACAAGGCATTAGGTTAGTGGTAAATGAGCAACTTAAAAGTTTCTGTTTTAGCGGCATAAGATACCGAAATTAAATACAAACCATTTACAAGTTGCTGTGTATCAATGGCTTGGGTTCCTTCGGGCAAATTGCTTAGGTAAACCACCTGCCCGCTAAGGTCGGCAATTTGCACTTTAGCAGCATCGGGCAATTGCAGGTTCAAAAAATTGTTTGCCGGGTTGGGGTAAACAGTAGCGGCAATTTCTTCCGGCAGCGTGTTGCCCGGTGAAGAAGTAACCGACAAAACCAGTTCCTGAGTGCTTAGTTCAATTTCGGCGCCGTTGCTGGAAACACAACGGGTATTAGAGAAGCTAAAGGGCAGTTCGGCACTGAACTGTGCTTCGTTTTTACCATCAATATTTTCAATGATTACAAAAGTAGCCTGCCCAATAGGGCCTTGTCCGGTAATATTTTGGTGATTGGTTCGCGTAAGGGCTATATCCGACTGGCTGTTGCCTACGTTTTTTCTAAAATGAAGTGTATTAGAAATTGTACCGGCCCAAGGAAGTATGGGTGGTGTAAAGTTTTGCAGTTGCAGGAAAGTTCCGTCAAAATTTACGGTGTAGGCAATTCCGTAAAAGTCGGAAACCGGGTTATCGGCATCGCCCAAATGAACCGAAAGGGAAATGGTGTCGCCCACTTCTGTACCACTCTGATTTTCGAGGGTAAAATAAAGCGGCACGCCCGAACTGCCTGTTTGAGTGGTTTTATCATGGGTAAGCCCGTAGTTGGCACTAATGGCGGTGGTATCGGCTGCATTAATAATGCCATTTCCATTGCAATCGGCAAATTTATGGTTCAGCCCATCGGGGAAAACACTTGCCCAATCGGTAGCATTATGGGCATACCAATCAGTAGATGTGTCACTTCGGGGTGCGCCGGTAAATTCATACCCCAAACCAATGTTCAGTACGTCAAAATTGTTGGCGGTTCCGTTGTTGTCGGCATCTCCGGGCCAAACACAGTTAAAGCCACATTCGCCTTCGGGCAGTACAATTACCACAATGGTTCCGGTGGCGCCGGGCATTGCGCTTCCGGTAGCCGAATAACTGATATAAATGGTATCGGGCAAATTGGGAGCGGTAAAACTAATCCAGTCATTGGGATAGTCAATAGAAAGCGGCAGCCCCGAAGCTACGGCTGTAAGCAGGTTAAGCGGCGGAGTGCCTGTATCGTTGAGCAGCGGGGCTACCAATACGGGCTGACCGGCTTCGGCGTAAACGGTATCGGGCGCGGCTGTGTAAGGAACAGGCGGCATTTCGGGTGTAATGTTCACGCAGAATTCATCGGTGCAACCATTTGCATCAACAGCAATTACGCAGTAGTTGCCGGGCATGTTTACCACAATTGTATTACCTGTTTCACCTGTACTCCACTGGAAAAATACCGGAAAAGCACCGCCGGTAGCAAATGCGGTAAGCTCCGATGTTTCGCCGGGCGCCAGTTGCATACTGGTAGCGGTAATGGTAGCGGTAAGAGGCGGAAGCACCAAGGCAGCACCGGCATTTTGGGTACAGCCGGAGGCATCGGTAACGGCAAGGTTGTAATAACCCGGGCAAAGCCCTGTAATGGGGTTGGCAATGCTGGTAAAGCCATCGGGGCCTGTCCAGAAATAGGTATAAGGAGGCATTCCTCCGGTAACAAAGGCGCCAATACTGCCATCGCAGCCTGTGCCCGAACAGGTAGGAAACATAGGATTGAGTGAAATTACAAAGTCGCAACCGGGTCCGCCGGGCAAAACCATGAGCGTTACGGTTGCTTGGTCGCAGTTTCCGGCAGGATTGCAAATGGTATAGGTAAAGGCATCGGGGCCGCTATAGCCGGGGTTGGGCTGGTATTGAATAAAAGTGCCCGTTACAGTTGCCATGCCATGATTGGGTGCTTCAGAAACCGTAAGCGTTACCGGCGAGGAGAGCGTATCATTAAGCAAAACGTTTAAAGTACCTAAAGGCGGGCCGGGCGGAATTTCAAAAAAATCATCAACAGCAACGGGGGCTGCCAAAGGCGGGCCGCCATTTACAAAAACATTGTCTTGTGCGGTACAGCCGTTGGCATCTGTAACCGTTACCGAGTATGGTCCGGGCGGGTTGTTTATTGCCACCGGGCCAACTAAGCCGGCATTCATTGACCATGAAAAGTTATAAGGCGCTACACCACCCGATACTGTGGCATTGAGCTGAGCAGTTTCGCCCGGCGCAACCAACGGAGGGTTGGCAGTAAGTTGCACAACCAACGGGGGAGGTTGGTTAAGGAAGTGGTTTACCACGGTTATGCAATCATTAAAATCGGTAACGGTGCAGGAATACCAGCCGGCGCATAAATTTCCGAATACAGGTTCCGTAGCCATTCCGACAGACCATAAAAAGGTGTAGGGCGGCACACCACCCCAAACCGCCACGGTCAGTTGTCCGTTACAGAGGCCGTTGCAGGAAATGGGTTGGGTGGGGTTCATAACCGCGAAAAAATCGGGGCAGCCCTCCAATACATCAACTACTACAGCAGCGGTTGACACATCGCCCAAATCATTGCTTACCGAGTACGAAAACTCATCGGTTCCGGTAAAGCCGGGAGGCGATACATAAGCCACCATGCCGTTGGGTAATGGCGCTGCATTTCCGCCCGATGCGGGTGGGTTTGTAATGAGCACCTCACCAAAATAGCCTGTTTCGGAAAAATCATTTGCCAAAACGGGCAACATGAGGGGAGAGTTGGCCATGGTGGTAAAGTAATCATTGTTGGCAGTTACGGTTTGCGCCTTTGCCGCAACGCCGGACAACAGGGCAAATACCATAAGTACAACAGCAGGGCGAAAGGTGTGCATACCGTTTTCTTTTTGTTTTGAGCAATGCAGTTTTTAACACTTGCAAAAATCAAACTTTGTTTTCTGCTGTGCAAGTACAAATTTACTTGTTTGTCGGAAAAATTTATACCTGTTTCAGGACTTTTTTTTGTTAAAAATCTTTAAAAAAAGGTATTTTGGCATACAACATCCAAAACATCCTGCGTTCTTTGTCGAAAACACTATTTTTGTTCCCGAAATTTTTCTTGCAAACTTTATCCATCGGCGTTGTAAGTGGGTAAAAATGTCATTGCCATCAACCTTAACCAAAATACCATGCAAAAAAGCAAACTCTTTACCTTTTTACAGCAGTTAACTAAAAAAGAACAAAAAAACCTATCGGATTACTTTTGCCAACCCTATTATTCGCAAAAACACCCGCAATTAGGTAAACTGCTTCAATATTTGTTGCAACACCTCAACACTCCCGAAAAAGCAGCCCCACAAACGGTTTTCGGGCTTGTATTTCCGGGTTTGCCTTACAACGATCTTAAGTTGCGACACCTTGCCGCCGAAGCGTTGCAACACGCCGAAGAAGCGTTGGCTGCTCAAAACAGCATATCGGACCGGTATTATCTGCAATTGCAACTTATGGAAATTTACCGTTCAAGGAAAATGGTAAAACACTATGAGGGGGTGAGCAACTCACTGCAAACCCTTTTTAACCGCGATGAACAACGCAATGCCGAATATTATCGCTATCACTACCTGTTTTGGCGAAACAAAGATTTATTTACCGAAAACCGCAACCAACCCGAAAAACAGACCTATTTAGCCAATGCTTCCGATGCCTTAGACGTGTTTTACCTGAGCAGCAAATTACGAATGGCCGCCGAAATGATTACCCTTAAAAAAGTAGTGGACAGCCCGCACCAAATGCAACTGCTTACCGAACTGCTGCAAATGGTACAACAGGGTATCTGGCTGCAATACCCCGTTATTGCCGTATATTTTCATATTGTAATGACTCTTACCGAACCCGATAACCCCGCACATTTTGACAGCCTGAACCACTTGTTTGCCACTCAAAACAGCAAACTTACCACCGCAGAAGCCCGCGAAGTATATTATTTTTTGCTTAACTACTGCGCTACCAAAATAAACAGCGGACAAACTAAATTTCTGCACCAGATTTTTGACCTTTACCAAATTGGACTAAATACCCAACTGCTGTTGGAGGGGCATCACCTCTCGCCGTGGAACTACAAAAATATTGTTACTGCTGCGCTAAGGTTGGGTAATTATAGCTGGGTGTATGATTTTTTACACCAATACCGGTCTTTTTTACCGCCTAAACACCAAAAAAACGCCTTTACCTACAATCTGGCTAATTACTATTTCTTTAACAAAGATTACCCCCGCGTGTTGCAACTGTTGCAGGAAGTAAGCTACGACGAAGTGTTTTACAGCCTCGATGCCCGCTCACTGTTGTTGAAAACGTACTTTGAGTTAGATGAGTACGAGGCATTGCAATCGCTCATAGACAGTTTCAGGCAGTGGCTTAACCGAACCAAAGAACTAAGCAAACCCCGGCAGCAAACCTACCGCAACCTACTGTATTTTGTGCGAAAGCTCATACAACTGCCCTACGAAAAACCCGAAAAACGCGCCGCCCTGCTTGCCGAAATTAAAAATACCCCCGCCATTGCCGACAAACGCTGGCTGTTGCAGCAAATAGAAGGAAACGGGTAAACAGACACTGCCAACTGATGTTGCACAAGCAATAACCCAATCACCACTTATATTCTACCATTGCCCGAAAATAATTGCTGTGCTGCCAATGCCGGTGGTGGCAAGAGGCAGGAAGAATTTAACAGACCTGCAAAATTTTAAAACAACTGCGGGCTGCCCTGTATGCCGTTTTTAAGGCTGTACACGCGGTTTTGCGGCCAGGTTTCTGCGGCTATTTGTGCTGCAAGCAGGCTTCGTGTTCCGGTTTGGCAAAAAAACACCAATGTTGTTTGCGCATCGGGCGGTGGCAGTGCATGTGGCAAATCGGAAAGTGGAATGTTGCGGTGCGTAAAAGTGGTAACTTTGGGCAGTTCGGTTTCGTTTCTTACATCAATAAACAAGATGTTGGGTTTTTGCAGCAATAGTTTAAACAGGTTGGGCGTAATCTCTAACGCCAACAGGTTGTGGGCGGTTTGCCGGCAAAAAAACGGGTAGTCAAAATGCATAAAAGCCTCGGGGGTAAGTGGGGCGTTGGTTTGCAGAATTGGTTGTATGGGTATTTCGGCGGTAAACCACAATTGCTCCAACAGGTTAAAAGTAAGCAGTTTACCTGCCAAAGGGGTACCTAAACCGGCAATAATTTTTAGCGCCTCGGCAGCCTGCATGGTTCCGGTTATGCCGGGCAGTATTCCCAAAATGCCGCTAACGGCGCAGTCGGGCGCGTTTTGCGCATCGGGCGGCCGTGGAAACAGGTTTCGGTAACTTATGCTGTTGCCGCCGTTGGCATCGGGCAGGTTAAAAACGGCCACTTGTCCTTCAAAACGGTAAACAGCGCCATACACCAGCGGTTTTTTCAGCAACCGGCAGGCATCGGAAAGCAGGTAGCGGGTGGGCAGGTTGTCTGATCCATCAATGACCACGTCAAACAACGGCAATATTTGCAGGGCGTTTTGGTTGGTTAAGCGGTGGTTGTAAACCGTATATTGCAGGTTTGGGTTAAACGCTTGCAATTTTTGGGCTGCCGTTTGAGCTTTGGGTTTACCCACATCGGCGGGGGTAAACAGGGTTTGGCGGTTTAGGTTGCTAAGGGCTACCGTATCATCATCGGCAATGCCAATATGCCCAACGCCGGCAGCGGCCAGATACAGCAATGCAGGGCAACCCAATCCGCCGGCGCCAACCACCAGCACCGAAGCAGCCTGTATTTTTTGCTGCCCCTGCTCGCCTATTTGCGGAAGCGCTATTTGACGCTCATAGCGGTTTATGTCTGTTAATTGCTGCATGTAGGTAAAAATTACCCGCCCGAAAAAGGCGGCAGCAACGCCACCGTGGCGGGCGGGGTAATGGGGGTGTTTTGGGTAATCAGACGTGTGTTAAGCGCCAGGGCGTACTGCATATCTGCCAGCGCCGAAAACCGTTGTTCGAGCAGAGATTTCAGGTGGTTGGTGTCTTGCACCGGTTCGGAAAGGGTAAACTGAGGGCTTCCGGTAGCTTCGGCAGTTTGCCCGAAGGCAAGTATGGTAATGCTCATTTGCTGTAGTAAATATTGTTGTGCGGTTTCAAAATTTTGAAGCGTGTTGAGGTTTTCCAGCGCCGGAGCCGGCGGGGCGGGCAGCGTTTTATGGTTAAAACAGCTTACAATATGTTGCAGTTTTACCATGCCCCCGGCCAGCATTTGCGCAAGTTGGGGTAAAACCGCCTGCGAATATACGGCAAATAGCGGTTCATACCCTTTTTCGGTTTTGGGCAGGGTAATTTCCGCATCACTTTGCATAGCTTCTTCCGCCAGCCACTGCACCAATTGCGGGGTAATAAACGGCATATCGCAACTTACCACCAAATTATGCCCGAAGGTGCTGTGCCGGAGGGCGGTGTAAATACCGCCGGCCGGACCCAGATTTTTCTGTTCATCGGGTATTACCGTATACCCAAATGCACCGTATGCCGGGTTATCGGTTACTATGGCAATATGTTCAAAACAGGGTTTCAAGGCATCTGTCACATAACCGGCAAGCGGTTTACCCAACAACAGCATTAGCCCTTTATCTTGCCCCATGCGGCTGCTTTTACCACCTGCCAGCACATATGCGCCTATATTTTGAAAGGGTTTCATGAAAAAATGAGTTTTACCGATGCAATGATTAACACCACCGCCAGTACTTTTTTTAACATACCCGATGAGTAGTGATTTGCTCCCACATAAGCGCCTGCCAAGCCGCCGGGTAATGCTGCCGCAACAAGGGCGGCCATTTGCGGTGTAACGGCAACACCCTGCACCCATTGTCCGCCAAATGCAGACACCGAGTTTACCAATATAAACAACGCACTGATGCCGGCAGTTGTTTTGGCATTTGCCCAGCCCGATAACAACAATACAGGCGAAAGCAGCACACCGCCGCCAATACCTATTAAACCCGATAACCACCCTATTACAGCGCCTAAAAGGAGCAATTGCCACCGCGGCGCGTGTTTCGTTTTTGGGTTTGGAGTGCCGCCCCAACCCATTAATTTTACTGCCGGAAACACCAGCAATGCCCCCAACACCTGCCGGTAAAGCGCCCCGTGCAGGGTAAGCAATCCGCCGGCAAAGGCTGCAGGCACCGATGCCGCCGCTAAGGGTAAAAACAGTCTTGTATTAAACCCGTTTTGGCGGTAATACTGTAAAAAAGCAATGCCCGATACCAGTATGTTCAGCAGCAGGGCGGTGGGTTTCATAACCTGTTGCGGCAGGCTAAACAGCGCCATAAGCGCCAGGTAGCCGCTTGCCCCGCCATGCCCTACCGATGCATATAAAAAAGCCGTTAAAGCCAGCAACAGGTAAAACAGCAATTGGGCAGCATCGGCGGGTATGGCAATCATGTTATTTAATTTATTTGCCGGTGTTAATGGGTAAAAGGGTAGTGCAAAAAATGTACCTTAACCATTTGTCCGGCTTCAAAACGGGTTTGTTCTTCGGGCAGTTCTATAAGGCAGTCGGCTTGGGCAAAGCTGTCCATGAGGTACGATTCCTGATTGGACAGGGGTTCTGCTTTTCCGGCGGCATTTATCTTGCCTTTCAGCAACACGGTTAGCCCGGGTTTTTTCTGCCATTCGGTTGCCAATTGGCGGCTATGCCCGTTTGGGTAAACGGGCAACCCCATCATTTGCTGAATGGCGGGTACTACATAGCGATAAAAGCAGGTAAACACCGATGCGGGGTTTCCGGGCAGCCCAAAAACAAGGCATCCGTTTTTTTTGCCCAACAGCAGCGGTTTGCCGGGTTTTTGCTTCACTTTATGAAACATAATTTCCACGCCGCATTGCTTCAGCGCCTGCGGAACCAAATCATAATCGCCCACCGATACGCCGCCGGTAAGGAGCACTATATCACAAAGGGGCAAGGTTTGGGTAAGGCAGACGGTAATTTGCGCCAAATCATCGGGCAGTTTGTGCAGGGTTGGCGCGGGCAGATGCATGTTTTTCAGTGCGGCTTGCAGGCTGTAAGAATTGCAGTCGTACACTTGGCCGGGCAGTAGTGGTTGACCGGGTGTGGCCAATTCTTTACCGGTAACCAAAATGGCTATGCGCGGCGGCGGTTGAACCAAAACCTGCTGCCTGCCAATCATGGCCAAAAAACCTACGGCGCCGGCGGTTAACGGTACTCCGGCTGGAAGTACCATAGCGCCCTGTTTACATTGCGACCCCTTTAACCGTATATTGGCGCCCTGTTTCAGCAGCGGGTCGGCAACAAAAAGGAAACTGCCGTTAACCGTTACTTTTTCCTGCATAACCACCGTATCGGCATTGGGTGGAACGGGAGCGCCGGTAAAAATTCGGGCAGCAAAACCGGCCGAAAGCGGGGGTAAGGTGGGGTTGCCGGCGGGCGCTTCGCCATTAATCTGCAGTTGGTCAAAGATTTCCAAATCGGCAAAACGAATGGCATAACCATCCATGGCCGATTGGTCAAACGGCGGAATATCGGCATCAGATACCACATTTTCCCCCAATATTAAATCCGGCACATCGGGTAATGCCATGTTTACCGGTTGTAATTTACCCGAATGGGTTAACACTATCTGTATTGCTTCGGCTACCGAAATCATGTTACCTGTTTTTTGTTTTTGCTTCTTTCTGTTCCGTCGGGTAAAAATGGTTGGCAACGCAACCCATAGTCACCAATTACACCTTGTTTTTGGTATCTATCACAATGGTAACCGGCCCGTCGTTGCAAAGTTCAACCTGCATATAAGCGCCAAACTCGCCGGTAAGAACGGGCTTGTCCAATAAGTTTTGGGCTGTTTGTACAAACTGCTCATATAGCGGTATGGCAGTTTCGGGGCGGGCAGCAGCTATAAAAGAAGGGCGGTTTCCTTTTTTGGTGCTGGCATGAAGCGTAAATTGGCTTACCACCAGCAGTTGCCCGTTAATATCCTGTACCGACAGATTCATTAACCCGTTTTCGTCGTTAAAGATGCGCAGGTTAATTATTTTGGCGGCAAGCCACTCAATATCTTCGGTTCCATCGGCGTTTTCTATGCCAAGCAGAATGAGCAATCCGGCGCCTATGGCAGATTTTACCGCACCTTCCACGGCAACCGATGCGCTGCTTACTCTCTGTATAACTGCTTTCATGGGTAAAATTTTGCCAAAAATAGCATTATCTTTGTGTGTAGAGAAATTTTTGTTCATTTATAAATTTATAAGCATGTATCAACTCGCATTTACCCGGTTTACTGCCGTTTGCCTGCTGTTAACCACTTTTTCAGGTGTACAAACCTTGTATGCCCAAACCGGCGCTCTGCACCCCAAAGCACAAGACGATACCATTTTGGTAAGCCAGAAAGCGCCCCAACTGCACAATATTTTGGTAAACGACTATATTTCTTTCGACTACAAACAAACCCGAATTACCATACTAAAACCCGCTAAAGCCAAATTGGAAGTGCGAAACGACAAAGGTTTGGATAAAATATGGTATGAACCCGATTTTAACGACCCCGATAACGACGGCTTTACCTATAAAATTTGCGACGACAAAAACGAGTGCGACTCTGCCACCGTTACCATTATTAAATGCCCGCCCAGCAAACCGGCTTTTCCGCAAATGGCAGAAAAAACCGAACCCAAAGGAACCGAATTGCATTTTGAGTACCCGGGCGCTTTTATAAAAATTTCAAAAGAACCCACCGGGGGTAAACTTGCCCTGATTAACAACAACAGCGAAGCGACCTATACGCCTCCTTCAAAAGATTTTACCGGAACCATAGAATTTGAATTTACCGTGTATAAAGACAACGGCGTTTGCGGAATACAGTTTCAGGAAGCTACCAACATGACGCTGCACCTTATTCCCGATGCCAAAGATAACCAACCACCTGTTGCTGCCGATGACAACATAACCATAACCGGCTCATCGGCCACCACCATTGACGTGCTGGCCAACGATACCGACCCCGAAAATACCTTAGACCCGCACATTACCAAAGCCACCATGCCCCAAAACGGTAAACTGAAACGGACTACCAAAAATGTAACCTATACCCCCAAATCGGGTTTTACCGGAACCGATTCTTTTACCTACACCGTTTGCGATTATAACGGCGCCTGCTCTGAAGGCAAGGTTACGGTAGAAGTTAAAAAACCGGGGCGGCATTAGTACGGCAAATGATACTGCTATTTATGCCCAACGGGCCTGCAACCCGAAAGTAAGGATAACATAAAAAGTTAAAAACAACCCAACGCTGTGCTTCTTTTGGAAGAGTTGCAGCGTTGGGTTTTTCATGGCTTGGTATTCAACCAATTTGGCAAGGTGAAAAGGTTAAACAACAGGGGTAATAAGTCAGGTCAAAACGGGTTTCATGGCGGAGGTAACCCCATTTAAAAACAGGTTTAGGTTAACCATACAGGTTGCAACATATCAATTGCTCCGAAATTTTGCTTTCGGGCTGTACACTGGCAGATGACTGATACGGGTTTTAAGCCGCAAGCCGTTTAGTTGAGCAATTTATCATCTTTGTCATTGGAGCCTTTAAGGCGTTTCAGTTCGGCGCGCAGCGATGCAATTTCGGCAAAGAGGCGTTCCCACAGCGAGTCTCCTATATAGGTATCGTTAATAATAAAGGCTTTGGCTTTCCAGATTTCTACAATTTCCAGTGCGCCAATAGCGTAGGGTTCGTAGGCAGGGTTATCAGACACCATGAGCAACACGCCCCTTTGTTTGAGCAGGTTGGTTACGCGTTTATACACAATGCCTTCGTTTTTGGAGATAACAATATAAGTATCGCCGCTTTTAAGGTTTTCCCAATCCTGCACATACTCGCCAATTACAATAGAACCCGAAGGCAGGGGCAGCATGGAGTCGCCCTTAATTTTAAAGGCGCGGTAGGTGGCATTATCGGGCAAAAAAGGCAGCCTGAATTTGGGCAGATTGGCTATAAATTCGCGGTCGGCATAGCCGTTCAGGTAGCCGGCGCTGGCTTTCACGTTTTCGGCATCTACAAATTCAATGTTCTCCTTGCCGGTTTCGGTGGTGGTAATAACTAAATTGCGCACTTCCAGGTTTTTACCCTGCAAATCGGCCGAGCCGGGTTGGGTGTGGTTGCCGTCTGTGCTAAACAGGTCTCCCTGCCGCAAATCGTGGTTAATCAAAATATCTATGGTAATATGGGGTACAAACGTGGTATTGTACAGCTTTACCAATTTTTGCATAATATCAACCGGCACATCGGCGCGGTTTTCTTCGTAAGAACCCACTTTACCACGGGTAATACCCAGTAAATCGGCAAATTCGGTTTGGCTGATGTCAAACTTCTCAGTACGGATAAACTTAAAGTTATTATTGGGTACTTTCATGCTAATTTCTGTTTTTTTTAGTTAAACAATTATTTTCAATGCAAAGTACCAACATTTTTTGCAGATTACCAAATTTTTTGCAAAAAATTTTAGCTTTTTATTGAAAAAAGTTAGTAACTTGGCCGCATGGAAACCCCAAACCGCCATATTTTGCATTTAGACCTCGATTCTTTCTTTGTTTCGGTAGCCTGTTTGCTAAATCCGTTACTAAAAGGCAAGCCGGTAGCCATTGGCGAAGAAAGCAACCGCAGCGTGGTATCATCGTGCAGTTATGAGGCGCGGCGGTACGGGGTTCGCTCTGCCATGCCGGTTTACCAAGCCAAAAGGTTGTGCCCTCAACTTATAGTGGTAAGCCACGGCCGGGGGCAGTATGGTAAATATTCGGGCATGGTGGCGCAAATTATAGCCAATGAAGCGCCCATTTTCCAACAAGCTTCTATTGATGAATTTTATTTAGACCTTACCGGATTAGACCGTTTTTTTGGCTGCTTCCAATGGGCAAGTCAACTGCGGCAGCGTATTATAAAGGAAACCGGCTTGCCCATTTCCTTTGGACTGGCAACCAACAAAATGGTGGCCAAGGTTGCCACCGGCGAAGCCAAACCCAACGGGCAATTATATGTGCAGCCCGGAACCGAAAAACAGTTTCTGGCGCCGCTTACCATAGATAAAATTCCGATGGCCGGCGATGTTACCTGCCGCAAACTGCGCAGCATGGGTATGGAAACGGTAAAACAACTGCAAAACTGCCCGATTGAACACCTGCAACGCTGGCTGGGCAAAAAACATGGTGAATTGCTCTGGCAACGGGCACAGGGTATTGACCATTCGCAGGTGCAGCCCGATGAAGAAGATGCCAAATCGGTATCGAAAGAACATACTTTTGAAACCGATGTGCAGGACAATGACCTTTTAAGAAAAACCATTGTGCGCATGACCGAAAAATTGGCCTACCAACTACGCCGCGATAAGCAGTTGTCTGCCTGTGTAACCATAAAACTGCGGCTGCCCAATTTTGAAACCTGTACCCGCCAAACTACTATTGCCGCCACTTGTTTCGATAAGCCGCTTACCCAAACCGCTTTGCAAATTTTTGACCAACTCCGGCTAACCTACCCGCAGCCGGTGCGACTTATTGGTGTGCGCCTGAGCAACCTTACCCCAACCGCCGCCCAACAACTCAACCTGTTTGAACCCGCCGAAAAACTAACCCAACTCTACACCGCCATAGATTGGGTAAAAACCAAATACGGAGCCGGTAAATTGGTAAAAGCACAGGGATTTTAACCAAAATAAGCAGTTTATTGAACCCGTTGATTATCTTTGCATGGTTCAACTACTGCCACAAAGATCCAAAGGCACTAAGTTGCACATATAATAATGAAATAGTGAACCCCTCGTGTCTTGGTGGCTTAGTGGTAATAAAACAGTATGCCTACGCCCTGTGGTGAAAGATGACAAAAATAAAAGCAAATACAAATAGTATATGATAGAAAAAAGAATAGCTAATAATATTATTGCTGTACTCCTACCATATCTGCCCTCAAAAATTGGCATATTTGGCTCTTATGCCCGAAATGAAAACAAAGAAGGAAGCGATTTAGACATTTTAATATCACTTAGAAAACCTATAAGTTTACTTAAATTGGTGCAACTTCAACAAACTCTGACCGATGATTTGGGAATACCGGTTGATTTGGTAACTGAAAACAGCTTAAAAAATCCGCGTCTAAAGCAATTTATTTACAACGACTTAGTTACGATTTACAATGAAGAAGAATGACCTTGTTTATCTTGATCATATTTTACAAAGCATGGAAGAGGCATTAACCTATATTGGCAACTCAAGTTACACGAGTTTCCTTGCAAATAAGGAAAAACAAGATGCTGTTATCAGAAAAATTGAAGTGACAGGTGAGGCAACCAAACGTTTAAGCCAAGAGATAAAAGACAAATTTAGTCATGTGCCATGGAGAGCAATAGCCGGTATGAGAGATAAATTAATTCATGATTACTTTGAGGTGGATTTGGATATGGTATGGGAAACTGTAAAAACAGACATACCTTTTGTTATACTGGAAATTAAGATTATTATAGCTGAATTAGAAAAAGATGAAAGGCTGGGAAAATAATTATGCAAGTTATCATTTCCAACAACTCAACCTGTTTGAACCCGCCGAAAAACTAACCCAACTCTACACCGCCATAGATTGGGTAAAAACAAATACGGAGCCGGTAAATTGGTAAAAGCACAGGGATTGTAAATCATGCAAAATTGCAGTGCTGCCTGCCCCAGGCTGCAACAGATACCCCGATATAACCAATACAAGCATTGCTGCCCTCCAAAAACCGCTCGCCAGTTACAAATTGGATGTAATTGAAAAACCCCATGAGCAATTGCAACAACCACATCTTTTAAAATGCTGTAACCCCACAACAGGCATAACCTTCAATTGCAGATTGCAATGCCACGAAAAAATAATTTTTGCATTATTTTACATGTTAATATTTTTAATTTCTAAAGTAAAAACTGAAAATCATGAAACAAAACCTTTTCTTTCCAACAACGCAATGCACCACCCTGTTGTTAAGGGGTGAAAAATAGTAAAATTTGAAAAAAATTTACCGCCCACAGCAATGCTCTACCATATTAATCTGTTTTATACATTATGGGTATTTTCAAAACAATTAGCATTAAAACTAATAACTATGCATTATTCTCTCAAAATTGCACTACTTTTTATTATATTGAGTTCATGCACAATCCCCGAAACTCCGAAGCCCCGTAGTTTAATTAAACCCTGCCACTATGATTCTCTGACAATACCCCTGTTTTTTAAAACCCTAACCCAAAACCATATAGCCCATTTCATAAACATTAAAAATTGGGGATCTATGCAATACTATGCAGGATTCAATGTCAATCCCAATAATGTTGCTAATATAGAAAAATTTTACACCATAAAAATATTACACGATTTATTTACCAGCCAATCGGCAACAAACTGCTCTAAGGGAAAAATATTGAACATTCCTTACTTTTGGCATTGGGTAACGCCAAACCCAAGGAACAGCATCTGTTTTACCAACACTAAAACATTGCTCAAAAACACCAATCCGCCACCTGAATTTAGAAATTACAACTCTTTTGCCGAAATAGACAGAACCCCTTATCTGTTCCTGAGCGACCTTGTAAATCCTGAATTGCGGTATTACACATCTTCTTGCGACACATTTCCAACTTTTGGTTGGTGCAGCGAGCGCGAAATGGCATTTGTTGCTTTGCTAAAAACCATGAATTATAACGGGTATGTAGTTGTGAGCGGCGCACATAGCTGGTCAGAATTTATCATCTCTTTAACCCTCTACAACGGCGATACCCAAAATTATAAAATAACCGTTGACAATACATTTAACACCTTTAAATGTGCCGCCATAGTGCCCGATGCTATAGCTGAGTGGAAGACAACTATTGAAAACTCAACCCAATCGGCTTGGTATAACCAACAAGCCGGGTCTGCAAATGAATTAAGCAGAATTACTAACCATGTTGTGTCTGAAAAGGCAATGGCAAGAATTGAAAACAGGGTGGTAGCATACCTTAACCAAGAATTGAACAAGTATTAACGACCAATGACCTGCAACATAAAAACTACAGCAGGAGCGAAACCGTTACCCGTTACCTGCGGCTTGTTTACACCACGCTACTACATTAAACAAGCAAGCATGGCAATGAAGAAATGAATTTATCGGTGTATATGTATAATAATGGCGAACAGGGTTTTCGCATATTTCTTGAGCAAGATGCAAATGTAGCGTACTACCTATACAACATGAACGGTTTACTTGTTTCGGTTCTTGATGCGGGCTATGTAACGCCGGCATTCATACCACAACAATAATGCAAGGTACGCTAACGCCCGGTTTATATGTGGCGGCGCCCGTTATAAACAAAGCGCCTCAATTAAACAGGGCGGTAAAATTAGCTGTTTGGAAATAACAGTATCTATGCTCAGCCCGTAATTGCAGCATGTAATGCTATGAAAAAATTAATTTTACAAAAAAATGACAATAAATATTTTTTATATTAGTAGGGGGGGTATATTTGCAATTACTAAAGTAAAAACAGGAAATCATGAAACAAAATCTTTTGTTTATAACAACCCTATGCGCCGCCCTGTTGTTAAGCGGCGGGCAGTGTAAAAAAGAAGATGCCGAAAAGCCCCAGTATTTTGACTGTGACTACTACCACTACTTACCCAATGACGGATTTCCTGTACTTACGCCCGAAGATAGCGCCGCTACTGCCGAGTTTTTGGTAAAAAAGGGATTGTACAGCAAGCAGTATTTAGAGTGGCGAGATGTAATAGGAAAAGATTTTTTGTTTCCATACATAGCATATAGCAAAAACGAGATAGATACAACTTTATTTAACCGTTTTCTTGCAGGTATAAGTAGTAAATCCAAACCAATATACAAATCTCTTAACTGGCACCATTTGCACAAGATGATTATGTCTGATGCAACGATTATAGGTACAGTTGTGGATAGAAAATATATTCGAGATTCAATTCATTGTTTTTATCATAAAACTTTATTTGTTGTTCAGGTTAACGAAGTGTTGTATTCCCGCTTCCCGCTCAAAAAGGGTAACTATTTTTTAGGGGGCTTGGATACAGGATTTTCGGGCGGATGTACTCTGCCTGGTGAAGAGGAATATTTTTCATACGATTCTGATGTTTCAAATTTTAATGTCGGAGAAAAGCTAATACTTGGAGTTAATCATAGAGCGTACGCTTCCTTTTTTATTGGAAGGCAATTTGAAAAAGGCAAATTTCAAGATTCGTATTGTTCCAATATGTTCCGCATTTATACAGAGGATAGATGGGATTTGAGAGATACTAAAGATTTCTTTAATAAACACAAAATACATAACTACAAATGAAAATTTATTTCTTGAAAAAAACAGCAAGATTCGTAACGTATTTGTTGGCTGCTTCAATTGTTAGTATGGCGACAATATATGCGCAAAGTTCTTCAAACCCCTACTGTTTCAATTTTAGATGGATTGATATTAACAGCGGTGGCACAATTTATACCAACGGGTTTACAATTCCATTTTCCATTCACAACAATATTAACTCATATAGTCCAACTTCCTTGCCACCTTGTCCCGAATTATGTGTTTGTCAATATAATTTTGAAGATTTTCCTTATTCGTGTGTTAATGCCGCCAACACATGGAATGCTGTGGGTTCGTTACCGTTCTTACAAACAATCGGGTTTGTTAGTGGTGGTGACGTTTTAAGTGCGAGTGATGATGTTAATGTAATTGGATTCGCAGCCAATGGGGAGTTTTCGAATACTTCAATTTTAGGTTTTTGCAGACCATACATAAGCTTAAGTGCTTATAATTGTGACGATCCTAATGCTTTACCCAATCAACCATTTTTATTACAACATGGCTTTGATATTGCTATTAATTCAAGTAAATATTTTGATGTCCTTAATGGTTGTGAAGCAACAGACTTAGATAACGAAATGTTCGATTTTGAATCACTTATTCTACATGAATTTGGGCATGCTTTAGGTCTATGTCATCACCCCGATGCCTACCCCGATGCCGATGCTATGGCCGGTCCTTTGTATAATGCACAAATAAGAAGAACCCTAAGTAATAAAGACAAAGAAGCACTAAAAGCACTTTATCCCTTAGTACCTCCCTATCTGCCTTGCACTGCTTTTACAAAAAATCAAGGCGATGATGTTGGCCGTAAACGAGGCAGCAACACAGGTGGCGGCGGCGGTAGTAACTGCCATTACATACCACCCGGTACATTTTCCGTGGAGGCTACACGGCAAATGACGCTGTTTTGGGAGCGCGAGTTGGGCAATAATTTTAACCTCCTTATGCGGCGGTTTGTACAAAATACAGATGTGCTAAACCATATATTAACCGCTCCAGACAGCCGGTTTGCGGGTGTGCAAACTGCTTTTTCTAATGTATTAACAACGCTTACACCCTTAATTGAGCGTAATTTTGCCCAAAACGATTCCACAAAAATTACCGCCGCCCATATAAATGCCGTTTGCTGTTGGGTAGAAGAAATGTTGCCCCTGTTTAATGAAGTAGCATTTTACCGCGAGCCGCTGTTCTTACATGAGTTACTAAACCTGCAAAAAGGGCTTAACAGCCTGCTTCATAAAGATGTGCGTACCGCCTTGTTGCACTACGATAATATTGCCAACTTTTCGGGTTTAGGCGCTTGTTCTTGTTCGGCAGGCAAGCGAGGCAATGAAGAAATGGGTTTATCGGTGTATATGTATAATAATGGCGAACAGGGTTTTCGTATATTTCTTGAGCAAGATGCAAATTTAGCGTACTACCTATACAACATGAACGGTTTACTTGTTTCGGTTCTTGATGCGGGCTATGTAACCGCCGGCATCCATACCACCACAATAACGCAAGGTACGCTAACGCCCGGTTTATATGTGGCGGCGCCCGTTATAAACAAAGCGCCTCAATTAAACAAGTCGGTAAAATTAACTGTTTGGAAATAGCTTCATGTTGCCCAATCTGGTAGTTGGCGGCTTTGAAATATCTTGGTATGCACTTTGCCAGTATAGCGGCGTGGCAATTATGCTGGTATTTGGCTCTTTGTATTACCGTTATGGCATAATAAACCGCTTTTTTATAGGCGCTACCGTTTTACTGTTTTGGCATATTGGGTTCTTAGCTTTATTTGGAGCGCGCATAGCAGGCATGGCAGAGCAGTATCTGCTCACTGGAAATGTGGGTTCAGTTTCTATTTTGTGGCAATGCCCGCACTATGGGCATTTTAGTTGGTGTGGTTCATTGCTGTTTATAGTGTTATTTGTGCCACCGGTTGGCAAAAGGTTGCTTGGAACGCCTGTATTTTGGCAATATTTCGATTTTGCTGCCATATGCCTTTGTCTGCTTACGGTTATAACAAAACAGGGGTGTTTGTTATCGGGCGATGGTTGTTATGGTGTGCCAACGGCTTTACCCTGGGGTATGCATTTTGCTTACGGCCCTGCACCCTCCTTGTTTCCGGTTCACCCCACGCCTTTATATGATAGTTTGTTTCATTTGGTTTTACTATTTGTGCTTTTGCAAATACATAAACGTAAACAATTTAATGGACAAACCGCATTATGCTATTTTATTACAAGCGCCACCTTTTACATTTTGCTGGAGGTTATACGCATAAACCCCAAAATTTGGGGCAATATTACCTTGCCTCAAATGGTTTACTTTATGATATTGTGTTATGCCGGATATTTATACGCTATTGTTGGTAAGGTTTCACGCACGTAACTATTCATCTGTTTGCATTAACTATAATCGTTTGGTATGTTGTATAAACACACTCTTACCATTCAATAATACAAGATATGGGTTCTTACCCAAAAGTAAGCATGTTTCCGCAACGCTACCGCATTAAACAGGCAAGCGTGGCAATGGGTAAAATGGTTTTAAACCGAAAC
>NBMY01000132.1 GCA_002212985.1 Sphingobacteriales bacterium TSM_CSS | reverse complement strand
GGTTGCAGTCGGCGGTTACCAGCACCGGCACGGTAATGGTTTCGCATTGTCCGGCGTTGTCGCAGGCGGTAGCCACAATAATATCTGAGCCGAGGAAACCGGGCAGCGGGGTGTATTGAAGACAGGTATTGCCCTGCAACACTAACCCGCAGTCATAGGTAGTATGTACTTCGGTTATAGCTGCCGAAGCGCCTATATTGCAAAAATCGAGGCAAAAATTGACCGGGGTAACAGGCTCTGTACACAGGTTTTCGGGGTTGTTGCAAGGCTCATTGCCGCAGGAGGCGCTAATGTTTACATTTACATAAATAAGTTCACAAGCGCCGGTGTTGTCGCAAGCGGTAAAGAGCAGTTGGTTGTTTCCGGTTTGGCCGGGAAGCGGGGTAAATTGTATGCAATGGGCGCTTTGAATAACCAACCCGCAGTTGAAAGTGCTGCCGGCATCGGTAATGGCGCCCGATGCATTAAGGTTGCAAAACTCCACACAAATAACCACCGGTGTAGCAGGTGTGGTGCAAATGGTTTCGGCATTGGCGGGGTTGTTGCAAACGGTGGTATTGTTGCCTGCCGTTACATTAATGGCTACAGTTGCCTGATTGCAACCAATGCCATCGCAGGCGGTATAGGTAAAGGAGTCGGTACCGGTATAACCAAAATCGGGTTCATAACAGAGTTCACCTGTTGCGGGGTTTTCCACCACAAAGCCGTGGGCAGGCTGGGTAAAAGTACCAACACTAATGCTGCTGCCATCTACGTCATAATCGTTGTTCAGCACATCAAGGCAGGTGAGTGTTCCCTGGGTTACGGTAAAGGCATCGGCTACAGCGGTAGGAGCTTGCCCGCAGGCGCCAACGGTGAGTTTAAGTGTAATGGTTTGGCAGGTATTGGGGCCAGAGCAGGCTACCACATACACCGTTGCCAAACCGTTAAAGCCGGCATTGGGCTGAAAACTGATGCAGGAACCGCTGTTTGTAATGGTGGCAGAACCTGTATTGCCGGGGTTGGCAAGAATAATATCATAACTGCCCGATAACTCACAAAAATCGGGGCAGAAACTGTATGCAGTTCCAATAGGGTTGCAATCATAAACAATAGAGTTGCAGTTGCCGCCGTTACCGCCACAATCTGTTGCCGGCTGAAGTAAAGCCGTAGCCACCGAGGTACAACCTTGTGTATCGGTAATGGTAAAGCTGTAAGCGCCGGCAGCAAACCCTTGTATGCAGTTTTGGTTTCCGTTGTATCCGGTTCCGTAAACCGTTCCGCCGGTGCCGGTAATTTGGTAAGGTGGTGTACCACCCGAAATATTAAAACACACCACACCATCGTTGTTGTTGCAACCGGGGTTGGTGGTTTGAACTGCTGCCATAACAGAAGAGTTAGCGCCCGAAATGGTAAAACTCTGCTGTTTGGTACAGCCTTGGGCATCGGTAACGTTAAAGTTGTAGGTGCCTGCGGCCAGCCCGTTAATACACTGTTGCTGATTTTGGGCATAACTGCCGTTAAGCAGGGTTAAACCCGAAACGGTGTAAGGTGCAGTGCCTCCGCCAAAAGAAAAGCATACACTGCCCGAAGCCGAACAGCCTGCGGGAGTGGTGCTGATGTTTACGGCAACGTTATTTTCTGTTTCTTCAATGGTAAAGATATCGGTGGCTGTACAACCATTGGCATCGGTAACGGTAACTACATAATTGCCGCCAGGCAAGCTGTAACACTGTTGTAGTCCGTTGGCTGCTATGGTAGAAATACCAAAAGTACCCGATAATGTGTAGGGAGGCAGGCCTCCGCTAAGCATAAAACAAACCGAACCTTCTATTTGGCAGGTAGCGGTGGAAGTAGAAGAAGAAATACCAATGGAAGAACCAATACCCGAAATAGTAAATGAGCTGCTTTTGCTGCAACCATTATTGTCGGTTACGGTAAAATTATAGGTTCCGGGAGCAAAGCCGCCAAAACAACGTTGTTGTCCCTGCCCAAACGAACCTGTAATAGCTGCAACGCCCGAAACAGTATAAGGTGCATTGCCGCCGGTAAAGGTAAGGCAAACACCGCCGCCGCCACTGCAACTGGCAGAGGTAACGCTGCTGCTAATATTTATGCTGTTGGTTAGCTGTCCAATGGCCACCGTTTCATTTACTGTACAATTGGTACCTAAATCGGTTACGGTAAGCACATACAAACCCGGTGTCACATTATCAACACAGTTCTCCTGATTGTTGGCAAAATTACCATAATTGGCACTTTGTGAAGAAACCGAGTAGGGGCCTTCTCCACCAGAAATGGTAAGGCAAAAACTGCCGTTGCTTGACCCGCAACCGGCATTTTGAGCAGTTGCCAGCACTTCAATCTGATTAGTTGGCTGAACAACCGTGGCCATATGCGAAGCGGTGCAGCCGTTTGCATCGGTAATGGTAAAACTATAGGTACTTGCAGCCAAACCGGTAATGCAAGATTGTTGCCCTTCTTCAATGGTGGTGCCGTTGGTTAAGGTGTAGGGCGATTGTCCGCCGCTTACCATCAGACAAATTTGCCCGTTGCTGGCTCCGCAATCGGTAGGAATTACATTGCTTTGTACGCTAATAAACGGACAACCGCCACATTCGGCTAATTGTTGTATGATTTCGGGCGAGGCGGTACGGGTGCATCCGTTAGCATCAGAAACCGAAATGGTGTAGGTTCCGGGGGCAAGTTCATCAATGCAATGCGAGCCGGTGTTATAGGGTCCGTATTCGGTACCGTTAATTGAAATGGTAAAGGGGGCAGTTCCGCCGCTGCCAATGGTTACGCAAATTTGCCCTGTGTTTACGTTTTCGCAATCGTTTACATCTATAGAAGTAGTTTGTATGCCAAAACTTGGGGCATCTTCGTTTACTTCTACCACCTGCACTACCGGTGCGCAACCACATTCGGTATCGGACAGTGTTAGTTGGTAAATGCCGGGTGCCACCGACAACGGGTTTGCAACAGGTTGTCCGGAAACGGCATTGGCCCAAACGGCATTGTACGTACCCGAACCACCCGAAACACTTACTTCGAGGCGGCCATCGGCCAAGCCACATGATGCGTTTTCGGCGGTTGCATCTACGGCTAAACTGTTGCAACATGCACAGTTCAGGTTAGTAACGGTTTGTGTAAGGGTTGCGGTACAGTTGTTGGCATCGGTAATGGTAAAGGTGTAGGTATTGGCATTCAAGCCGGTAATACAAAATTGTTCATTTTCATTTACCGAATTTCCGCTTCCAAAACTATACGGAGCCGTTCCGCCACTTACCGAGAAACAAATTTGCCCACTTTCCGATTCACAATCTACCGGAATGGCTGTGCTTTCAACAGTTATTGTGGGGCACTCATTACCGCCGCCGCAATTTGCCAATTGCAAAATGGTTTGAGTGGCTGCCGTATTTTGACAGCCATTGGCATCTGAAACCGATACAGAATAAATTCCGGGTGCAAGTTCATCAATACAGTGTGAACCTGCGGTGTTATAGGGTCCGTATTGTGTTCCGTTAAGTAAAATGGTAAAGGGGGCGGTTCCGCCGCTGCCAATAGTAACACAAACCTGGCCGGTGTTTACATTTTCGCAATCGTTTACATTTACCGCCGTAGCCTGCAAACCAAAAACGTTGTTATCAGACGCCACGGTTACCTGTTGCACTACCGGCGCACAACCGCAGCCGGTATCGGTTAGGGTTAGTTGGTAAGTTCCGGGAGCAACTGCCAGCAAATTGGTTACGGGTTGATTGGTAGCTACATTTACCCATGTTTCGGTGTAAGTACCCGAACCGCCCGAAACAATGGCTTCGAGGCGGCCATTTGCCAATCCGCAAGTAGCATTTTCGGCATTAGTTTCTACGCTTAAAGAATTGCAGCAGTTACAAGCTGTGCTGCTTAACCTGGTTATAGCTACGGTATCGCGCTGAACAGTACACCCGGATTGGCTAACCGACCAGACAAATTTATTAACCCCTACAGAAAGCCCGTTAACAACAGTGGTTGGGCTTATATTGCTTACAAAAGTGCCGGTTCCGGTTGCTACCGACCATGTTCCCGCTCCGCCTGCGGGTGCCGGTTGTGCGGCCATGGTAACAGATGTTTCGCAGGTAGATTGGTCGGGGCCTGCATTGGCGGTGCAGGTAGGCGGTGCCGGGCAATCTGTTGTTGAATTATAAGTATCTGAAATAGTAACCGAACAGCCTTGTGAGTCGGTAAAGGTAACACTCCAGGTTGCGCCATTATTAACGGTTATGCTTATAGCCTGGTTATTTCCTACTGATGTTGGCCCGCTGTAAGCGGCATTGGAAACCGAAACGGAAAATTGCTGTCCGGTCTGATACAAGGGCATACCACCGGCTGCGGCAACCTGCACTTGTGCCGTACTACCTCCCGATGCGCAAACATAATCTGAAAAATCTGCAATTACCTCCTGTAATAACACAAACGAAGCAGTAGGAGCACTTAAATCTGTGCAATTGGCATCTATATTGCCAACAGGTGTGCCTTCGCCAATAAAAGCATAGAGGTACAATGGTAAGCCAAGAGAGTTGAGTTGGTTGTTTGTAAGAGTTGCATTTGGTCCTTGCAGGGTGTACACAATATTGGCACCGTTTAAGGAGGTTAAAGAACCGTTGTTTGATACTGCAAACCCTACATAGGAGTTTGGTCCGTCGCTAAGGGTATATCCGCTTGCCGAGAAATTAATCTGGTCGCCCCAGCAAACATAGTTTTTAGAGCGGGTAGCGGTACCTGCATCGGCATTGCAAACGCCGCCGCCGCCGCCGCCGCCGCCACAATCATCACTGAAAAAAGTATCGCTTACTGCATATTCGCAGCCTTTGCTGTCGGTAAAAGTTACCGACCAATCGCCATCGGCAATTATAAAGGTTGCAGTAGCGCCGTTGCTAACCTGTGCCGGGCCCGAGTAAGTGGCACTTCCGGTAACGGTTACGGTAAATTTTTCATTTACCGGGCTGTAAGCAGGCATTCCGCCGGTGGGTACCAGTTCAATTGTAGCTGTACCATTGCTGTTGCAATCATACACAAATGTGTATAGGTTGCTGGCGTTTACCGCCACTTCTCCCAGCAAAACAATAGGCAAAGAGGCTTGGCTGAGGTCATAACAGGTGGGGTCAAAAGCAAAAGGACTTCCTTCGCCAATAAAAGAGTGGGCATAGAGGGTTTGGTTAATATGCTCCTGAACGTTGTTTACATGATAAGCCGAATTGCCTGCATAAAGGCCATACTTTACATCATTCATTAAATCCTGAAAACTTGCATCGGGGGTAACCAATAACCCGACATATCCGTTGGAGGGGTCGCCCAAAGTATAGCCCGATGCGGTTAACAAAACACTATCGCCCCAGCAAACATATTGTTTGGAAAGGGCAACAGTACCGGCATCGGCATCGCAGGATCCGCACACTTCACTAGCAATAAAAGTACCTGAAGCTACTCCCTGGCAACCTTGGCTGTCGGTAAAGGTAACTGTCCAGGGTACGTTATTGCTCACGGTAATGTTTAAAATCTGGTTGTTGCTTACCTGTGTAGGACCTGCATAAGTGGCATTTTGCACGCTAACGGTAAATTTTTCGGAAGTGTTATAAACGGGCATTCCTCCCGAAGCTACTATGTTCAGGGTTCCAAGTCCTCCATCAAGGCAAACATAATCACTGATATTGGTATTAATGGTTTGTAAAATAACAAAAGGGCCTGCTTCGGGGCTAATGCTAAAACAGGTTGGGTCTATTTGCACCGGATTTCCGGAACCTACCCCTGTAAACGAATAAACAAACAGGGGGGTGTTTACAGGAAAGCCTGTTCCGCTGGGCGGCCCGTTAAAAGCGCTGGCAGTAGCCGAGGCCACTTGCAGATATTTTGTTGCGGCTAAAAAATCGGAGGCATTGTTTATAGAGGAGTTATCGGAAACAATTAATCCTATAAAATAACCACTGTTTACCGAGTAACCGGTTGCAGTAAAGTTTATGGTTTCGCTCACACAAGTATAAGGGCTGCTAAACGAAGCTATACCGGGGCTTGAACCACCGGAAGGCAAATTGTTTAATGTGCCCCAAGTGCCCGGATTGTGCTGCGGCTGGTTATTGCTCATATTTAGCAGGGTAAACTGCGGGCTGAAATATAAACCCGGGTTACCCGTAGAGTTAAGCACATCAAAACAAACCGTACCCATGGTAACCCAATTGGCACTGGTTACTACGGGGCACTCAAATCCGGCGGTAAAAGCGTTGAGCAGGGTGGTAAAATTGGCCTCGCCCTCAGTACCGGCCTCCGAATAGTTGAATGCCGTACTAAGGTAGGGGTTGTAGTTTACCACACCCGCAATACTGCATTGCGTGCTGGCGTTAAAGTTTGATGAAGTGTAAACCGGATTGCTTATTACCGATTTGTTGTAATTAAACCAAACGGTGTGCGAACCTATGGCAAAATTGGGCGCGCCGTTGGCTGCCTTTATTTGTATTTCGGCACAAAACGAGCCGCCTGAACCGCACCCGCCGCCGCCGCCGCCAGTGCTTAAAAAACGCAAATCATACGTTGAGGGATTGGTAATTTGTGCATTACTACTCAAAGAGGACAACATCATTACAGCTGTTGTAAAAACAGCCATGGTAAACCGTATGCTCATAGCAATTATATTTTTAAGTACTTGTTGTAATACTTGCATAATCAAAGACCATGCTTTTTACTAAGTGTACAGTTAGCAATAATTATTCCACTTTTAGCGCCTGCCCTGTAAGCTTAAGTTAAAATGTGGGTAAAACAAATAATTGCACAATAAATTATTTTAATTATTTTTTTTATTTACTTTATAATTCGCTGTTTTAAAAATATTTAAAAAGAACAAAAAAATTATAGTCATAAAAATGTCATTTAATTGGTGGTTGCAGAAAATGAATATTATAAGCAGGTTAACGTATTTATAAGCACCAAGATTGGAGTTTTTTATTGAATAGCTTATAAAAGAGGAAATGATAATGAGTAAAAAAAACATCTTCTGCATCTTGTCTGTAAACCATTTTAGCCCTACCTTTGTATTTATATACACATGAAAGCAAAAATGCAACATATAGCAGCCATATTGATGGCAATGCTTATACTGGTTTCCTCGGCAGGAATAGCGGTAAATGAGCATTTTTGCCAAAGGAGTAACTTGTATGAGGTATCAATGTTGCCTATTGCCAAATGCGAAACCAAGTTGACAGGTAAACATGCCTGCTGTAAAGCAATGATTAAAAATTGTTGCACCACCCAAAATGGCACAGCAAATGCAGGGCAACAAACAACCGAACAATCTTGTTGCAGCCATACCACAGATTACCTTGCCTTAGAAACCGATATGGTAGTGTCGGGCATTTCAAAACAAGAGCAGCAATTGCCGGTTTTCTCCACCATATTTTTGCTTACATGTCTGCAAATTAGTAACCCTGCCGTTGCAAACACAACAGCAACTACCCGGGCTTTACTATACAAAAATTCTTACCCCCCCACCATCAGACAATCTTGTTCTGTGCTTCAGGTATTTATTTGCTGAAATAATTTAATGTTTAACTTGTAGTGTAGCATTTAATTATGCTGCAGCCATTTTTTTTATTAATTTATTTCAACAATCATTAGGTTTTTAATCCAAACCTCTGAAACATTAAAGAACAGAAATGAAAACTATCATTCATGGCAATTATAAATGTCCGTTGTATCAAGTGGCAATGGTACTGTTTGCTTGCATTTTATGCCATCAGTTACAGGCCCAAAACACCCATATACAAGGTAAAGTATTGGCATCGGGTAATGAAAGCATAGTTGGCGCCAACGTGTATTGGGCAAATACCAATACCGGAACAGCTACCGATGTAAACGGAGAATTTCACCTGCAAAAAATACCCGGAAATAACCAACTGGTAGCAAGTTATGTAGGTTACCTCAACGACACCATAGCCGTTTCTGAAAATGAAGCGTATGTATTATTTGCTTTGGTAAGCGGTGTTTCGCTACAACAAGTGCAAGTTACGGGCAAGCAGGAGGGTACCTTTATTTCAAGCCTTACTACTATAAAAACAGAAGTGGTAACCAGCAAAGAGTTGCGCAAGGCCGCCTGCTGCAACCTGTCGGAAAGTTTCCAAACCAATACCTCGGTAGATATAGGAGAAGCCGATGCCGTAAGCGGCGCTAAAGAAGTGCGTATGTTGGGCTTAGACGGCGCTTATGTGCAAATGCTTACCGAAAATATTCCTACTCTTAGGGGGTTGGCTATTACTTACGGATTAAGCTATATACCCGGAACCTGGATGGATGCCATAGCCATTACCAAAGGCAGCGGTTCTGTTGTAAACGGGTATGAACCCATTACCGGTCAAATTAACGTAGAATATAAAAAACCCGAAAACACCGACCGCCTGAACCTTAACCTCTACGCCAACCACATGGGGCGCGTAGAGGCCAACTTCAATGTGGCACACCGCCTCAACAACCAATGGAGTACCATGGCGCTGTTGCACGCATCGGACATGAACAAGGCAATTGACCATAACCACGACGATTTTCTGGATATGCCCCGATTTACCATGCTCAACGGCATTCAACGATGGAAATACCAGGGGAAGTACATAGAATCTATGTTTGGCGTAAAAGCGCTCTACGAAAACCGCACCGGCGGCCAACTTTCCTATAACCCCGATATACCCCGCACTACCGCCAACGGCTACGGAATTGGCATAAATACCCGCCGTATGGAGGCCTTTGCCAAAACCGGCATTTTGCTACCCAACCCAAGCAGCAGCATCGGCACTGTTATATCGGGTATTTACCACCGGCAGGAGGCATTTTTCGGGCTTACTGAATATACCGGTGAACAGAAAAACCTGTATATCAACCTCTTATATCAAACCAATGTGGTCAATAAAGCCCACCAGGTAACTACCGGCATAAGTTTTATGTACGATGATTACGACGAGACCTATAACAATACCCCCTACCGCCGCACCGAAAAAGTACCCGGCGTTTTTGCCGAATATACCTATACTTACACCGATAAACTGAGCCTTGTAAGCGGTTTGCGTTTAGACTACCACAACCTGTACGGTGCAATGCTTAACCCGCGTATGCACTTGCGCTATAACTTTAACCCAAACAGCACCTTGCGGGCTTCGGCAGGGCGTGGCATGAGGGTAGCTAATGTTTTTGCCGAAAATATGGGTATATTTGCCAGCGCCCGCCAATTAGTAATTGCCCAAAACCTGCAACCCGAAACAGCCTGGAACTATGGCATTAACTTTACCCATAAATTTACCCTATTTGACCGCAACGGTTATATAAGTTTTGATGCCTATCGAACCGATTTTACCAGCCAGGTAATTGCCGATGCCTATGCCAGCAGCAACCAACTACAGGTTTATAACCTTAGCGGAAAATCTTTTGCCAACAGTTTTCAGGTGGAATACAGCCACGAACTGCTTAAAAAGGTAGATGTGAAACTGGCTTACAAGTTTGATGACGCCCGCAGTACCTTTAGCGGACGACTGCTGCAACTGCCCCTGCAATCGCGCCACAAAGCTATGTTTAATGTTGGCTACGAAACCCTTAACCGGCATTGGCGCTTTGATTTTACCACCCAGTGGCATGGACCCAGGTTTTTATACAACACCAGTTTAGATAGCGGTATCGAAAACCTGACCCCCCAAAAATCGCCCCATTATTTCCTCTTGTTTGCACAGGTTACCTATATACTTAAAAACTTTGAAACTTACCTTGGCGGCGAAAACCTGACCGGTTTTACCCAACATCACCCCATACAAGGTTATACCCAGCCCTTTAGCGAGCAGTTTGATGCCACCAACGTTTGGGGTCCAATTTTTGGGCGTATGTTTTATGCCGGTATCCGTTGGAAACTAACCTACCCCGAAAAATAAACCCCCTTGCTGCGACAATTTGTAACTATTTAGGTGCTCTTAATTGATTGATAATCAACGCTTTGTAAAATTTTTTGTTGTCGAAATTATTAAAAACCAAGCACATTTTCGTTTTTCTGTTGCGAATCTTTCAACAAAAATACTGTTTTGTTAAACAGAAAGCATCGAAATGTTCATTTAAATGCAAAATTATCAAAAACGGCACCTAAATAGTTACGACAATTTAACCTTGTTTTTTAAACTTTTAATCTTATTTTAAGTCTAATTTTATAATCAAAAAATCGTTTCAACAAAATGAAAACACTAAAATTTGCAACCGTTGTTGTGTTAATGACAAGCGTTATTTTTGCCATGTTCAGTTTTACTCCCGGCACCGTTAGCGCACAGGGAAAAGGAAATGCGAAAGTAGTAGAAATTAAAACCTCGGCTGTTTGTGGCATGTGCAAAGAGCGCATTGAAGAGGCTGTTTATGCGGTAAAAGGTGTAAAAGCCGTTGTGCTTGATGTAGATACCAAAGTGGCTACGGTTAAATACAATGCTGCAAAAACCAATCCCGATAAAATTAAAACCGCCATTGTAAATGCCGGTTACAGTGCCGATGAACTGCCCGCCGGCGAAAAAGCCTACAACAAATTGCCCGCCTGCTGCAAAGCTCCCGGTGCTTGCGAATCAAAAACAACAAAAACCGGCACTTCATGTGGCGAAAAACACTAAAACCAAGCTGTCTTGCCGGTATAAACCGCTACTGCAACAGAGTATAAAAGGCAGTTTTGCATAACTAACACAAAAAGCGCACCCCGTAAAAAGGGTGCGCTTTGTTATTTACATGGGCAGGCGGCAAAAAGCAGTATGGGGCAGCGCTATGCACCGCACCATCTATGATGCTTTATGATGTTTTTGATGATGCCCGGGCTGGCCTAACTTGTTGATGTAGTGTGCCAGTTTGGACTTAAGGTTGGCAGCTTTGTTTTTATGTACCAAGCCTCTTTTGGCAAGTTTATCTATCATGCTCACTACACCCGGCAGCATTTTTTCTGCTTCACCCTTATCATGGGTAAGGCGCAGTTTTTTTACCATGTTTCGGGTAGTTTTTTTATAGTAGCGGTTGTGTAAACGCCTTTTTTCGGTTTGACGAATTCTTTTTAATGCCGACTTATGATGTGCCATACGTATAATACTGTTGGTCTGAAATTAACTTTTCCTTTTGAGGGTGCAAATATAGTTGTTTGCTGCGGGAGTAAAAAATTTTCGGGCTATTTTTTTTATATCCTGCTGAGAAAAACACAACAGGTGCAGTTTACCCCAATAAATTCAGGAGCCGGAGGGCAAAATCGGGTTAAAAAAATACATTAACCCGATGAAATGGGTTAAATTTGCCCAATTATGGCGCTTTGGACTACACACAAACGCTTGATGGCACTTGTTGCAGCAGAAAAGGGCGTCCGATATTTTGAACTTCAACCAACATGATAAAAATTGCTTTTATTGTAAGCGGCCTTATTGGTCGCAAAAAGGCTGTATTGGCAGATATTTACCGCCATTTTTCAAACGATACCTTGCTTAGTTACCAGGTGTTTGAAACACAATATGCCCAACATGCCGAAGCCCTGGCCAAACAGGTTTTTGAGCAAGGTTTTGAATATATTGTATCGGTAGGAGGAGACGGAACGCTTAATGAAGTGGTAAACGGCGTGTTCAATGCCTGCCGCCTGCCCGGCACCGGTCAACCTCAATATGACATAGAGCGCCTTAAACAATGCAAACTAGGGGTGTATCCGGCCGGTTCGGGCAATGACTTTAGCCGCACCATTCGTATGCGCCCTAACGCACTGGAATTAAAACGCCTCATTAGAGAAAAACAATACTCGCTTATTGATATGGGCATTGGCAGTTTCAGACCTCTAAACGGCGAAGAAACCGGCTGGCGCATTTTTGCCAATGTAACTGATGTTGGCATGGGCGGGGCCGCTACTTTTTACTTAGCCAAAATTAAAAGTAAAAGTTGGCTTACCCCAACCCTGCAATATGCCAAAGCCATTGTAAAAACTTTTTTAAGTTACCGCAAACAAGAGGTTGCCTTTACCGGCACCAACCTGTCGTGGCAGGGCAAATTGATGTCGTTGGTAATGGCTAACGGTAAGTATTTTGGCAGCGGACTGGGCATTGCGCCCCATGCCGAACTGAATAACGGGCAACTGTCGGTGGTTATACTTGGCAATGTAACCTTGCGCCACTATATTTCTTATCTGCCCAAACTAAGGCAGTGTAAAATTATTGATAATCCGGAAATAAAGTATTTTAATGATGAAGAAATTGATATACGCTCTCTTGAAGCGCCCCTTTACATGCAAATGGATGGCGAACTGGTGGGCACCACGCCCGCCAGAGTGAGCGTGGTAAAACAGTGCATTTATTTTTTAATGCCCCAATAACCACCCTTAGTTGCATGGCAAACCTTTTTCTCATTCGGGTTGTTTTCGTATCTTTGTTCCTCTTATCTGTTAACTTTACTGCTTCATGTTTACCAAAATCAATAGTTTTTTTATTATTTTTTGTATTTTAAATTTACTTACCTTGAGCGCAAAAGCAACACCGGGGCTTTCCTATAAAATAACCATGCCCCAGCCGCACACACACTATTTTAACGTAGAAATGACCCTTGCCGGCTGGAGCAAGGATACCGCCGAAATTAAAATGGCCGTTTGGACACCCGGCTCTTACCTCATACGGGAGTTTTCAAGAAAAGTAGAAGGATTTACCGCCACCGATGCCAAAGGCAACGCACTTCCATGCCTTAAAACCCAAAAAAATACCTGGCAAATTACCAATTGCCCCAAAGACGGAAACATTATCATACAATACATGGTGTATTCCTTTGAATTGAGCGTGCGAACCAGTTTCTTAGATTCTGATATGGGTTTTATTAGCCCCTCCAGTGTGCTCATGTATGCCGATGGATGGCAAAATATACCGGCAACACTGCAAATTGTACCGTATGCAGGCTGGAAACAACTCTCAACTGCGCTGAAACCGGTAAACCCGGCCGACAAATGGCTGCTGCAAGTGCCCGATTTTGACACCCTTGCCGACTCGCCCATATTAATTGGCAACCACGAGGTTATTACCTTTGAAGCCGCAGGCATTCCGCATCACTTAGCCGTGGCCGGCCCGGGTAACCATAACCTGCAACAAATGGCCGCCGATATACCCAAAATTGTAACTGCCGAAACCAAAATTTTTGGCGAACACCCCTGCACCGAATATACCTTCATTCAAATAAACACCCAAAACATGGGCGGCGGGCTGGAACACCTGCACTCTACCGCCCTTATGAACCCCCGCTGGGATTTTATGCCCCAAAGCAACTATGTAAACTGGCTGGGGCTGGTGGCACATGAGTATTTCCACCTATGGAACGTAAAACGGGTGCGCCCTGTTGAACTAGGCCCCTTCAACTATGAAAACGAAAATTATACCCGTATGCTGTGGGTTGCCGAAGGATTTACCAGCTATTACGACGACTATATTCTGCAACGAACGGGTTTTCATACCGCCCAAAACTACCTCAACATAGTGGCAGGCAACCTGGCAGGAGTTGACAGCCGACCGGGGTCGGCCGTGCAAAGCCTTGCAGAATCAAGTCTTGATGCATGGATTAAATATTACCGGAGCGATGAAAACTCCGATAATGCTACCGTTACCTATTACAACGGCGGCGCCGTAGTAGCAACCATGCTCGATTTGGGCATACGCCATGCCACCGGCGGTAAAAAAAGCCTCGACGACGTTATGCGGTATCTGTACAACGAATACTACAAAAAACTACAGCGCGGTTATACCGAAGCCGAATTCAGCGCAGCCATAAACTTAGTTGCCGGTACCGGTTTCGATGAGTTTATAAACGACCATGTATATAACACCAAACCCATTGATTATAAACGCTACTTAGGTTATGCAGGCTTAACCCTTAAAAATACGGCCGCCACAAACAACGACCCCAACCTGGGCATCAGCGCCTCATCGGGCACAAACGGGTTTATCATCAGCAAGGTAAAACGCGGTAGTTGCGGCTATAATTCAGGATTAAATGTAAACGACGAAATATTGTCCGTAAACAACTATCGGGTAAAAAACGAAACCGAACTGAAAACCATCTTGTCGCAGTACAACAACGGCAACACCGTACAAATTATGGTAAACCGTTCGGGAATAATTAAAACCATACCCGTAACCCTGCAACCGCTGCCGGGTTTCAGCTATTCCATTGAAAAACTGCCCAAAGCCACCAATGCACAAAAAGAACTGTACAAAGGCTGGCTGGGCGAAGATTTTTAATACAAACGGGTAATAAACACTGCACGCGCCACCATACCTTTCAATTTCGTAAACAGGTAAACCAACTTATATCATGCATAAAAGCACTGTTAAAAACCTGCTTTCTGTTGTCCTGTTCGGGCTGTTGCTGGCCGGTTGCGGCAATAACCAACAAGAAACCGAAAACAAAACGGGTAATGATGGGCCGCTGGCCGAGGGGCGTTGGCGTGCCACCCTTACCCTTACCGATACCGAAAAACTGCCCTTTAACTTTGACCTTACCCGAAACGCCAACGGCGCTTATGAGGCAACCATTCTTAACGCCGGAGAAAAAATAGCAATAACCGATATTACCATTAACGGCGACTCTGTGCTGATGACCATGCCCGTATATGGCTCCCAAATTAAAGCAAAATTTAACCCGAAACGTATGCTCGGAAGCTGGCATAACTACGCCAAAGGACCCAATTATCAACTCGATTTTTATGCTGTACATGGCGATTCTACCCGCTTTGAAACACCCTTAGTTGCCGATAATGCCACGATTGCCGGCCGCTGGGCTGTTATGTTTATTGCCGATGATAAAAGCAGCAAAACCGATGCCGTGGGCGTATTTGACCAAAGCGGGCAACAAGTAACAGGTACTTTTTTAACCCCATCGGGCGATTACCGGTTCCTGGAAGGAGTAGTTGCCGACCGCGACCTGTACCTTTCGTGTTTTGACGGAGCACATGCATTTTTGTTTAAAGCCTATGTAAATGACGAGGGCGATTTGCAGGGCGATTTCTGGTCGGGCAGCCACTCGCACGAAATTTGGGTGGGTTACCGTGATGATACCGTTTCATTGCCCAACCCCGAAAAACTGACGAAACTGAAGAAAAACGGGCAGCAATTGTCATTCTCGTTTCCCGATGTAAACGGCAATACCGTATCTTTAACCGATGAGCGCTTTAAAAATAAGGTGGTAATGGTGCAAGCCATGGGCACCTGGTGCCCAAACTGTATGGACGAAACCACACTTTACACCCAAATTTACCAACAATACAAAGACAAAGGGCTTGAAATGGTAGCCCTGGCCTTTGAAGCGGCCGACTCACTGCCACAGGCAAAACCTGCTCTGCAACGGTACCAAAAACACTTTAACCTGCCCTACCCTATTTTGTTTGCCGGCAAGGCAAGTAAAAAAAATGCTCTGCAGGCATTGCCCGTTTTAGACAGTTTTACCTCGTTTCCCACCACTATTTTTATTGACCGTAAAGGCAATATACGCAAAATACATACTGGCTTTTCGGGGCCTGCAACGGGTAAAGACTACGAACAATTTATTGCCAACCTCAAAAATTTCCTCGATACCCTTCTTTCCGAATCTGCCTGAACAAAACGGTTTCGGATTGTTTTGAACCAATTAGTTGCCAAACCACATATGTAGCAATTGAATGTGTGCAGGTACTCAACCTGCTATGCAGTTTCAATGTTTAAACATTGCTTTTCATTTTCATTTACTAAAACCATTTTACCATGTATGTAATTACAGGGGCAACCGGCAACACCGGAAAACCTATAACACTTGCCCTGCTTGCAGCCGGCAAAAAAGTGCGCATTATTACCCGCAATGCCGAAAAAGCACAAGAACTGGCAGATAAAGGCGCAGAAGTTGTGGAAGGCAACTGGGGCAATGCCGAAACGCTTACCCAAGCCCTTAAAGGGGCAACTGCCGCCTACCTCATGATACCGCCCGACATGCAAGCGCCCGATTTTTTTGCACACCAGAAAAACTTTGCCGATGCCTTTGCAACTGCCATTGAAGCCAGCGGGCTGCAATATGCCGTAACCCTTAGCAGCGTTGGCGCACACCTGCCCCAAAAAGCAGGCGTGGTACAAGGGCTGCAATACATGGAAAGCCGCCTCAATGCCATTGAAAAGCTCAATGTGTTGCACCTTCGGGCTTCTTATTTTATGGAAAACATCCTCGGTCAAATTGGACTTATTAAGTTTGCGGGGGTTATGGGTTCACCGGTTAAGGGCAATTTAAAGTTGGGTATGGTGGCCACCAAAGATATTGCCACTGTTGCCGCAACCCGCTTGCTTGCACTCGATTTCAGCGGAAAGTCGGTACAATATATATTGGGCAGCCGCGATGTAACTTATGATGAAATAGCCGCTATTGCAGCCCCGATAACCGGCAAGGAAAACCTGCCCTACGTTGAAATGTCTTATGCCGATTTTCGCAATGCCATGTTGCAACAGTGGGGCGCCAGTGAAAGCGCCGCCAACTGCATGTGCGAGTTTATTGAAAGCCTTAACGCCGGCCGCGTAATGGAACAGGCAGTACGCAACAACAACAGCACTACCCCTACTTCTATTGAGGATTTTATGCAAACTGTGTTTGCCTATTTATACTCTGCCGGTTAACCCGGCCGCTCTGACCTGGCCATAAGCAACAGGCAGCCCTGCTTTTATGCAAGGCTGCCTGTATTAATTTATGTTCTGCTCTTAATGTGTTGAAAGATACTCCTTGGCATCTCCCTCATAGCGAACGCCATTAATATACAATACAATAAAACTTTTTTTTGTGTAGCCCTTGCTTATTAACTCGTAACGGTATTTTTCCACTTCTTCCAATGTGTTGAAACTGCGGCTTACATAGCGGGTAAAACCGTTGGGGCCGGGTTCTGTTGTTGAGTTGGGGGGCATATTTGTGGTAAAACGCGAGTGCTGATTGGGTTCGTTTTTAAAAGAACCAAACTGCACCCTGAAAGTGTAAGAAGCATCATCAATATTAACAGGAAGTTCAATAAGAGGATCTATTGTGGGAGGCTCGCCAATAGATCCGGTAGGTGGAGGCAGCGGCGGTTCCTCATTTCCATAAATACCTATGGTATCAGCCGGGTTTTTCTGATTACCCGTTGTTTTTGATTTTGGTGTTAGCAATACCTGCAAATACTCACCGCTTTTCGTGTTGCCAGTACCTATAAATTTATTTTCTTCGGGTTGCCCGTTATTGTTAATAACATACACCTCATAATGTTTTTCGGGTTCCAGGTTAAACTGAAATAAGCCTTTATCATCGGCATTTGCCTTGTAAACATCGTTACTCATTAAGTCTTTTAACTCTACCCGCATTCCGCTTAACGGGCGATTGGTAGCAAAATCAACTACATGCCCTATAAGAATATAAGGGGTATTTTGCAAAGTGGCGCTGTCGGGTTGTGTTGCAGTGGCGGGCGGCTCCCATTTTGGCAATGCTGTTTGGGAGTTGTTTGCAGGGTCGGGTAAATTATCGGGTTTGCTTTCTATGTACAAATTGTTGTTACCAATGGGTAAAACAGGCTGGTTAAGGTTTACTTTCATACTGCCGTTTTCCTCCTCAGATTGTGGGGCAACAGGTTGCGGATTAGATTGAGTAGATAATATTTGCCCGGCTTTTTTGGCATTGATAACTACCTGATAGACGTCGTCTTTTCGGCTTCCGGGTCGGTTAGAAGAGAAATAACCCTGTTGCTTATCGGGTCGAAGAATAAGCCCGAAATCATCCATAGAACTGTTAATCGGGTATCCGGCATTATCTACAATCCATGCACCGTTTTGATTAACAGCCACAAAAATATCAAGCCCGCCAACGCCACCTTGCCCATCGGAAGAAAAATAAAGGGTGCCGTCGCTTTGTACGGTTGGAAACATTTCGTCTCCTTCGGTATTAATACTGCGCCCCAGGTTTTGGGGTTCGGTCCATTGTCCGTTTTTGTATTCGCTTTTATACAGGTCTTTCCCGCCGTAGCCGTTAGGCATATCGGAGGTAAAGTACAAGGTTTTACCATCGGGCGACAACGCCGGATGCCCAACCGAATAATCATTGCTGTTAAATGGAAGTTCATCAACATCGGTCCACTTTCCGTTTACCCATTTTGCCTGATACAACTTAAGGTTTACCGTACCCGATTTTTTTGATTCGCCCTTGGTTGCGCTTCGGGTAAAGTACATCAGGGTTCCAAACTTGTTAAAAGTGGCCGGGCCTTCGTGTGCGGGCGTATTGGTTTTTCCCGGAAGCACAACAGGTTCTGTCCAGCCTTCTGCCTGCGGTTCGGTATAGTACAGGTCAAGAAATGCCTCGCCTGTCCAGCCGTCTTTTTGTTCAAAAGCAGACAAATTGCGGCTGGAAGCAAATACCAGTCCATCGTTAAAAAAGGAGGGTGAAAAATCAGACCCCTTTGAATTAAAAGGAAGTAGTGTAATGTTATACTGCCCCGAATCAAGTTGCAATTTTTTTATGTTTTGGCACGATTGGGTAAACTGCCACCCTCTCGAGTCGTAAGGAACCAGTTCAGAATACTTTTTAAAAACAGCAGCAGCTTCTTCATACTTCCTGTTTGCCATTAATGCCTGCCCGTATCTGAATTGCAAAACCGGCTTATCAGGGTTGTATTTTACGGCTTTTTTATAAGCACCTTCCGCTTTGTGGTAGCTGCTGGTAAGACGGTAACACTCAGCAATTTTTTCCAGCGCCTCTGCATTGTTCTTGTCTTTTTTTAAAATTTGCTGGTACAGGTCGGCAGCGTTGGTGTACTCATAGCGTTCAAAATACTCATTGGCTTGTTTCATTAAATTCTGTGCAAAAATGCTTGAACAGTTGGCCGCCAGCAAAAACAGCGTAAATAATAAAGAAGTGGTGGTTTTCATATCATTGAAGTATTGTGCTTTTTTGACGCCCCCAAGTGGGTTTTGTTTAAAAACAAGCAAAAATTGAGCCGTTTTCCCATATTAGCGCCTAAATTGACTATTTTCAAACTTATTTACTTGCACATAAAAGTGACGTGCTACTTCATTCAAAATCTTAAAAATAAGACTAAAAAAAGTATTTTCCTACAAAAGTAAGCATAAAACAGAAAAAACAATAATGCTAATTCATTTTTTTATAAAGAATTTGTTATTGATTAAATATTTTTTATTCTTCCGCACAGGAGAATATTTTCCAATTTTTGGAAAAAGTGAATGTAAACGGTCTGTTTGCGTAAATATGCCATAAACTTGCGCCGCAAACAAAATTGCTCCTTGGTTGTTTGTTATAAAACAAAAATACCTGAAAAAATGGAAAAGATAAAAATAGTAGGCATTGGCGGCTCCTTAACCGAAAACTCCAACAGTTTGTTTGCCCTTGAATATGCGCTACGCGGTGCAGCCGAACTTGGTGCCGAAACAACCCTGTTTGATATTGATAAACTAAACCTGCCCATGTATGATACGCGTATTAACCACGTTCCACCCATGGCACAAGCCATGTGCAATGCCGTAGCTCAGGCACACGGTCTTATCTGGTGCAGCCCCTTGTACCATGGCACCATTAGCGGCGCTTTTAAAAATGCCCTTGATTGGCTGGAACTGCTCAGCAACCACACCCCTAAGTATCTTACCAACAAAGTGGTAGGATTGGTTAGTACTGCGGGCGGCGTACAGGGGCTGCAGGCTATTAACACCATGGAGTTTGTAGTACGTGCCCTCAGAGGATGGACAGTACCTGTGACCGTTGCCATTGCCCGTGCATGGCAAATTTTTGATGAAAAAGGCAACCTGCAAGACCCTGCTATAGAAAAGCAATTGTATTTGCTGGGAAAAGAAGTGGTATTAGGCTCCCGACGGTTTGCACAAGTAGAAGTATAACCGATGCAGCATAGTTCAGCCTAAAAACAAAGGGCGATTGCTTTGTTTGCAACCGCCCTTTGTTTTGTCCGTTTTCCTGTTTTTAACCCGGTGGCGGTTAATTTACCACCACCTGACTTCACCTATAAAAACGGATAAGCCGTTGATTTTCAACGAATTATAAAAACTCGTAGGCACTACACTTTATTTTGGGGGTTTAGTGGGTATGGGATATGGGGTGTCGTTCCATTTGTAGCCGAGTGCCTCTAATATTTTCTTGGCATGTTGCGATGCCCGGCTCGGTAAGACATATTGTTTATGTGTTTTTTCGTCTTTAAGAATGGATACCTGGAGTTTTTGCAATTCATATCTGATAACCTCGGGACTGAGTTTTTTATATTGCAACCGAACTTTATGCTCCAGCACTCTAACACAACGCGAGGTCGGGATAGGAATGCTTTGAAATGCTTTGTCAGGAAGGGTTTTG
>NBMY01000126.1 GCA_002212985.1 Sphingobacteriales bacterium TSM_CSS | reverse complement strand
TGCGAAAACGTATTGGATATAGATTTGAGAAAATGTGCCTGCCATATTTTTTTTTATTTATAATTATGTCACCCCTTCGGGGTTGGTTTTTTTTGTTGCTATAATCCTTTCACCCCTTCGGGGTTTCTATAATCCTTTCACCCCTTCGGGGTTTTTCTATAATCTTTTCACCCCTTCGGGGTTTTTTCTATAATCCTTTCACCCCTTTGGGGTTATGCTGCAAGTGCTTCGTTTAGTTCGTTAATAATGGTTTCCATTTCATTGCCAAAGAGTTGCCACATTTTACCCCGTCCGCCTTTGGCATCGAAGGGGGTGTAGTCCAAATCATCGGGTTCAATGTGTATTGAATTGGCAATCTGCTCTTTGAGCATATAGAGCCAGTCCATTTGTTCTTTGGTGAATTTAATGCCTGCGCCCTGCTGTTTTTTCCAGACCCAATCGGCAAAATTTTTATCTACGGTTTTGTGGTAGGGTGTTAATACTTTATCAATGCCTGCCACCTTTCGAATGAGCGCTACCAATGCCACCATTTCGTTTTTGGGTTGCCCCTCTACTTTTTCTAATTGTTCATAAGCCCGCCACACACTCAAAGGGGCAAGGGTGGGTTTATGAAGCAGTATTTTCTCTATCAAACTTTTAATCATGGCAAAGGTGAGTTCGCGCCTTTGGTAGGGTTGTCCGTAAAAAATCTGCAAGGCAACAATTTCATCTTTGTGGCTCTCTATCCAATCCTTAAAAGCGGAAACGGTTTCATTTGCTTTGTCTTTGTTGTCTTTGTTCCAACCTGCATTTACCAATTCATCGGGGTTGAGCAGGTCAATTTTTTGTTCGTGTGCCTTTCGCACATTTTCTATGTATTGGTTCAGTTCGCCGGTAAATACTTTGGCAGCATTGTTTCGGAGTTGTTCCAATTGGCGGTTGATTTCGGCTTCAATCGCCATTGGAGCTTCGCCTCTTTTTTCTTCCCTAACTTTTTCCTCAATGGCTTCCATGGTATCGGGATTGTAGGCATTCAACAGTCCTTTTACCAACTTGGAAAGCGGAATGCCGCCCGATTTTTCTTCAAACTGATTTTTTTCTTTGCCGGTCATTTGTTTGTCCAAACGGGTGAGGCGGTTTGCCAATGAGGTAAACAAATCTTCGTCTCTTGCACCCACCGCCACAGCGCCCAGCAAATCTTTTAACGACACGCCGGGTTTTTTCTCCAATGGCCGGCTGTCGGTTTTAAGGCTTTTGGTTACGCCTATGGCATCTACAATTACAAAATGGTCTTTGGTGATTTTGGCGCAGGGCGATACTTTTTTCAAATCGTCGAAATTGATAACCCTTGTGCCGCGTCCTTTCATTTGTTCAAAGTAGTTGCGGCTTTTTACATCGCGCATAAAGAGCAAGCATTCCAAAGGTTTCACATCGGTGCCGGTGGCAATCATATCAACCGTTACGGCAATGCGCGGGTAATAATCGTTTCTGAATTGAGCCAACACAGATTTCGGGTCTTCGTTGGTTTTGTAGGTTATTTTTTTACAAAATCGGTTTCCCTCGTTAAACTCTTCCCGAACAATTTGAATAATATCATCGGCGTGGCTGTCGGTTTTGGCAAAAATCAAGGTTTTCGGAACTTCAAAATTTCCGTCTTTATCGTATCGGTCGGGGAACATAGCCGGCAAATGCTCTTTAAAGGTGCGAATGATTAACCGGATTTGGTTGGGGTTTACTATATCATTATCTAACTGCTGGGCAGTGTAGGTTTCATCTTCGTCCAGGAGTTCGAGCCGTTTTTTTCGGGTCAGTTTTTCGCGGGTTTCAATGTAAGCTCCTTTCCAAAGGGTAGCGCCTTGTTGGGTGATTTTGGTATCTATGAGATACACATCGTACCCCACATTTACGCCATCGGCTACTGCCATTTCGTGGCTATATTCCGAAACCAGATTTTGCTTAAAGTAAGCAATGGTACGGGAATCGGGTGTGGCGGTTAATCCTACCTGAAAAGCATCGAAATAATCCAGCACCTGCATCCACAGGTTGTAAATACTTCGGTGGCATTCGTCAATGACAATAAAGTCGAAAAATTCAATGGGCAGTTTTTCGTTGTATTCTACCGGTGGCACTTCTTTGGGCTGCCATTTTTCGTTGGGGTTTTCTTCTTCGGCGCTTTCTTCAAGGTCTTGCCCTTTGAGGACGGCATACAAGCGCTGAATGGTGCTGATGTAAACGTGGTTATCATCGGGAATATGTTTTGATTTTAGCCGGTGAACGCCATAGAGTTCGGTAAATTTTCGGTTGTCGTCATTGGGCAAATAGCTCATAAACTCCTGTTCTGCCTGTTCGCCCAGGTTTTTGGTGTCCACCAGAAACAGAATGCGCCTTACCACATTGTTGTTGTTATTGTCTTTGAGTTTCAATAAACGGTACACCGAGGTAATGGCGGTGAAAGTTTTACCCGAACCGGTAGCCATTTGAATTAAGGCTCTGGGTTTGTTTTGTTTGAAAGATTTTTCGAGGTTAGTAATGGCATTGATTTGGCACTCACGCAATCCTTCTTGGGGTAAATTATTGAGGTCATGCAAAGCCGCCCGAACCGATTTGGTTTTCTTGAGCCAAGCTCTCAGGGTTTCGGGCCGGTGAAAGGTAAAGATAGTTCTGCCTCTTGGTTTGGGATCTCTGAAATCGGTAAAAGTGGTTACTTTGCCGGTGCTCAAATACACAAACGGGAGCTTTTGGTGGTTCAGGTATTTGAGTTTAGCGGTAGCGTAATCTTCTGCCTGCTCCTCGTGAATGGTTAGTTTATGTCCTTCTTCTTCGCGTTTTGCTTCAATAATTCCAACCGGTTTTCCGTCCACAAACAGCACATAGTCGGCAGGTCCTACATCGGTGCTGTATTCCCGAACAGCTACGCCAATACCTGCACTCAAATTTATTTTTGATTTAGGCTGTACGAGCCAGCCACAGGCAATGAGTTGTCTGTCAATATTATCTCTTGCAATTTGTTCGGGGTTTTGGTTGACCATTGTTTGTTAAACAATATTGTGTGTAAATTTGTGGTTATTATGTGGTGGGTTGGCTGTTTGTATTTTGTTTTCTTTTTGTGGCTTTAAGTAGCATTTTTTTGATGCCGCGTTGTTTTACAATAGTTCGGTAAAAAAGTGGCTGGCATATACAAAAGAAAGGCATAACGATTAATCTTTGATTGACAGAAAAAAAGCAAACTGTTTTACCTAAGAAAGCGCAGAAACCTTCACACCGGCAATATTACGAAAAATGGTTGGTATTTGTATGTGCAAAAAGAAATTTATCTCACCTTTTGCACACAACAAAGTAATTATCTACAACTGACTTGCTTACAGAATATTAAGCATTTCAATAAGTTGCATAATTTTACTAAAAAGTTGTAAGGTTTTGATAATCAACGACTAAAATTCAGGTGCGGAAAGTAGCATACCTATAAACTCTTAAAACAGAACAAAAGCAAAAACAATTGTACCCATGAAAACATTGGCACGAAACGTTTTAATTTTAATTTTCCCTTTTCTGGTTATGATTTTAATAAACGAAATTGTTCGTCCAACAATCAAGGAAAAACCCTATGAAGCATTTGGCGTTACAACTATCAATTCAGCCCAATATTTACCGGAAAAATGTACGTGGGCTTGTCATAACAGTACTGAATACTGCAAACAACATCATGTAAAATATTTAAAACCGTATTACCAAAAAACCGACGTACTCTATTTTGGCTTAATAGGTGCGCTAAAGGCAACTGGCAATTATGGCGCGGCAAACATTCTTTTTCTTGTATTATTGTTTCCGCTTACTATTTTGTATTTCTTCATTAAGTCGCTCAACATACAAGACGAAATAACCAGGCTTTCAAAATAAAACCATGTACAGTATCATTCATTTCTTTGTGAACCTTTATGCTTATTGCACGGACTTTGTAATAATTCTCGCCAATATTACCGGGTTATCTTATTATGAAGTGAATTTTATTATCTTCATAGTGTGTTATCCGCTATTTCTTTTAGTGGCACCTATTGTTTACCTCATTCAAAAAAACAGGTTGCGCAAATTGAAAAACAGTCTGTTGTAATTTGGCATGAACAGAAGAAACCCCGAAAGGGCATCCTTACAAATACCCTTTTGCCTGCAAATGAAAGAGTTCGGCATACAGGCCGTTGTTGGCCAACAGTTCTTCGTGCGAGCCTATTTCTACCATTTGCCCTTTTTTGAGTACCAAAATGCGGTTGGCCATGCGCACGGTAGAAAAACGGTGCGAAATCAGCACAGCGGTTTTACCCTCGGTTAAGTGGGTAAAGCGCTGAAACACTTCATACTCGGCGCGGGCATCGAGGGCTGCCGTGGGTTCATCTAAAATGAGCAGTTGTGCATTGCGCATATAGGCGCGGCTAAGGGCAATTTTTTGCCATTCGCCGCCCGAAAGCTCTACCCCGCCGGCAAAGCGCTTGCCCAACATTTGGCGGTATTGGTTGGGCAACCGGGCAATTACCTCATCGGCCAGACTTTGTTGGGCGGCGCCTTTTATAACATCAGCACTGTTTAACTGGTCAATTTTTCCAACGGCAATATTTTCTTCGGCCAGCATCTGAAACCGCACAAAATCCTGAAAAATAACCCCTATGGCGTTGCGCAGGTCAGAGAGGCTATACTCCCGAAGGTCGTGCCCGTCGAGCAGAATACGCCCTTCGGAGGGGTCGTATAAGCGGCCCAGCAGTTTTACAAGGGTAGTTTTACCGGCGCCGTTTTCGCCTACCAGCGCTAATTTTTCGCCAACATGCAGGGTAAACGATACGTTTCGGATAGCCCATTTTTCGGAATTCGGGTAGCAAAAACCTACGTTTTCAAAGGTAAAGCCCTGCTGTATGGGGTTTGGAAACGGGCGCGGGTTTTGGGGCGAGGTTATCTGCGGCTTCATTTCAAAGAAATCGAAAAAGTCTTTCAGGTACAAAGATTGCTGGGCTATGTACGAAAAGCGCGTTAAAATGCCCTGCAACAGTTGCCTGAGCCGGTTAAAAGAGCCGGCCAAAAAGGTTAGGTCGCCCACCGAAATTACGCCCGCTACGGTCTGCAACAGAATAACCACGTAAGCAACATAATATCCGGCATCGCCCAGGGCGTTAAAAAAGTACCCCCAGGCAGCGCGGCGGGCGGCAAGATTTCGGTTTGCCAAATAATATTGGTGCGCCAGGTTGCTGAAACGGTCTTTCAGAAAACCGGTCAGCCCGAAAATTTTTATTTCCTTGGCGGTTTCGTCGCTTGCACCAATAAAGCGCAGGTAGTCTAATTCGCGGCGTTCGGCGGTCCAGTTCATTACCAAGGAGTAGCTTTGCTGGTTAAAATAGGTTTCGCTCAAAAAAACCGGAATAACGGCCACTACCAGCAGCAGCATGAGCCAGGGGTTAAACACCACCAGCCCTGCCGCCAGAAATACAATGGTGATAATATCCTGAAACTGGTTTAGAATATCGGACATGAGCAATACCCGCCCGATGGTTTGGCGGCGGGCGCGCTCTAATTTATCATAAAATTCGGCGTCTTCAAACTGGGGTAAATCCAGTTCGGCGGCGTGCGCCATGAGCATTACCGAAGTTTGGTTGGCAAATAAGTCGCCCAGCATGGAGTCTATGAGGCTGATGATGCGGTTTATCAATCCCGATGCCAGCACCACGGCCATTTCGGCAGCAACCAGTGTCCAAAGGTGGGTTAAATTGGCCGGTGCCGCACTTTTTGATTGCAGAATAACCTCGTCAATAATGAGTTTACCAATATACAGCGTAAGCAAGGGCGAAACCGAAGTAAGCACCCGCAAAAAAATATTTGCAAGTGTGTAATATTTGTTGGTTTGCCAGATAAGCCGGAAAAAACGTGGAAGTATTTTAAGAGATTTAATGCTTTGTGTAAAATTGGCCTTGGAACTACGCGAATTTTTATTGTTGTTTATTCCAAACAAAGCCGACCAGATTGATAAAAGAGGCATTTAGATTGCTGCTTTTTTTAAAAAAGTAAACGGAATAAAAGGGAATTTGCCATAAAGGCAGCAACAGGAAAAAACACTCCTGATAATCCAATAAAAAATCAGATGGTTGAAACTATGAGCAAATCCAAATCGGTAAAGCGCATACCGAAACGCTCGCTCATGTGGCGGTTGGTAAGATGTCCTTTGTAAATATACACACCATTGCGCACTCCGCCGCTGTTTTGCAATAATTTGTCGAAGCCGCCAAAGTGGTGGGTTTTCAGCAGCAGCGGGGTAAGCACGTGGCTCAATGCCAGCGAGGCCGTTTTTGACACACGGGAGGCGATATTGGGCACACAATAGTGAATAACATCATGTTTAACAAACACGGGTTTATCGTGGGTGGTAATTTCCGATGTTTCGAAACAGCCGCCCTGGTCAATGCTTACATCTACAATTACCGAGCCGGCTTTCATTTTTCGCACCATGTTTTCGGTAACTACTACCGGTGTGCGCCCCGATTCGGAATGAATGGCTCCCACCACAAGATCGGCTCGAGACAGTTCGTGTTCCAGCGTATTGGGGTTAATTACAGAGGTATAAACCCGAACGTTTACGTTGTTTTGGAGGCGCATGAGTTTGTAAATATTGTTATCAAACACGCGCACCTCTGCACCCAACCCAAGCGCAGCTCTTACGGCAAACTCGCCCACCACGCCGGCGCCCAAAACTACCACTTTTGCCGGTGGTACTCCCGATATGCCGCCCATTAAAATACCGGGTCCGTTGTTGAGGTTGCTCAGATACTCGGCGCCAATAAGAATGGCCGAACTGCCGGCAATTTCGCTAAGCGTGCGCACAATAGGAAAACTTCCGCCTTCGTCTTTTATGTACTCGTAAGCTACGGCGGTTACTTTCTTGTGCAGCAGGTGATACAAAATTTCGGGTTTTAGCGTAGGGAGGTGAATGGGCGAAAAAACAGTTTGGTGCACTTTCAGCAACCCAATTTCATTTTCGGTAATCGGCGCAGCTTTCAGAATGATATCGGCCTCAAACACCTGTTTTACATCATAGGCAATTTCGGCGCCTGCTTCGGCATACTCTCGGTCATAAAAAAAAGATTTTTCACCGGCACCGGCCTCTACCACTATACGGTGTCCGCGATTTAACAGCAGTTCTGCGGCTTCAGGAGTAAGCGCTACCCGGTTTTCCTGAAACGAGCGCTCGCGCGGAACACCAATAAAAAGCTTATCTTTTTTGGTTTCCAGTTCAAGCATGGCCTCCTGCGGCAACATACCAAACTGGGCGCTGAAAGAAGTAAATATTGGCTTCGTATCGCTCATAATGGTGCTTGTATGGTTATTTGCCTGCTATTGCCCGATATTACCGACAGATGAATGGACACCGTTTCATCGGGGTTTAAAAGCGGTTCAATGAGTTCGGGCCATTCTATAAAACAATAACTGTTTCTGTTCAGGTAATCGGTAATTCCAATATCAAGGGCTTCATCAATATTTTTTAACCGGTAAAGGTCGAGGTGGTAAATGGTTGAATTGTGTGCGCTGTATTCATTTACCAATGCATAAGTTGGGCTGCTCACAGCATCGGTACAATGTAATTGGGCACAGAGTTCTTTAATAAACGTGGTTTTTCCGGCACCCATTTGCCCGTACACGGCAAAGATACGGAAATTGCCGTAGTTTTGCAATACCTGTTTGGCAGCCCGGCTTAACTCCTGAATTGAATTTACCGCCAGTGTCATGAAATATATCGGTTATTTGTTGGTAAACCGAACAATGGGCACAATTACTTCTTCGAGCGAAATGCCACCGTGCTGAAAAGTGTCTTTATAATAGTTTACAAAGTGGTTGTAATTGTTTGGGTAAACAAAAAACATATCTTCCTTTGCAAATATAAAAGACGAGCTTATATTGGGCTGCGGCAACATGGCTTGGCGGGGGTTGGTTACTTCAAAAACTTCTTTGTGGTCGTAGTTTAGGTTTTTACCGTGTTTGTAGCGCAGGTTGGTGGTGGTGTTTCGGTCGCCCACAACTTTTGCGGGGCGGCGCACTTTAATGCTGCCGTGGTCGGTGGTAATAAACAGGTTTATTTTTTTGCCTTCCAAACGGCGCAAAGCCTGCCACAGCGGCGAGTGCAAAAACCACGAGCGGGTAATAGAGCGGTATGCTGCTTCGTCGCTGGCCAGTTCTTTAAGCACTTCCATTTCGGTTCGGGCATGAGAGAGCATGTCAACAAAGTTATATACAATTACATTGAGCGGGTTATCTAACAGGTTGTGTATATTTTCTACCAGCAGTTTACCATCTTGATTATTGGTAATTTTGGTATAACTAAACTTCATTTTCATGCCCAGCCGGTCTAATTGGTCAGTTAAAAATGCCTGTTCATACAGGTTTTTCCCTCCTTCCTCTGCATCGTTTTTCCATTCATTCGGGAAACGGCGTGCAATGTCAAAGGGCATCATACCGGCAAAAATAGCGTTTCGGCTGTAGTGGGTAGCGGTGGGCAAAATGCTGTAATAAGCATCTTCTTCAATAAATTTAAATGCCTCCGACAAAATGGGTTGTATTTCCTTCCATTGGTCAAAACGCAGGTTATCTATTAAGATGATGAAATTGGAAGCCTCTTTGTCAAGATGAGGAAAAATTTTGTCGCGCAACAGCGTATGCGACATGGTGGGTACATCTTCTCCCCGATGTCGGTTCTGTATCCAATCAAAATAATTTCGCATGATAAATTTGCAAAAACCGGTGTTTGCCTCGCTTTTTTGCATTTGGAACACCTCCTGCATTTCTTCTGTTTTAGAGCGGTCTAATTCCAGTTCCCAGTAAATAAGGTTTTTATACACATCAATCCATGTGTGGTAATCGTCGCTCATTTGTATATTGCTGAAAATGCCCTGAAATGCCCGTTGATAGCGGGAGGTTGTGCCCTCGCTTACCAAACGCTTGTTGTCAATAATTTTTTTGAGGGTAAGTAGTATTTGGTTGGGGTTTACCGGTTTAATAAGATAGTCGGTAATTTGTGACCCGATGGCTTCTTCCATAATGTGTTCGGCTTCGTTTTTGGTAATCATCACCACCGGAAGCGCACCGTTTGCCTGTTTTATTTGTACCAGCGTTTCCAGCCCCGAAATGCCGGGCATTGATTCATCTAAAAAAACCACGTCGTAAGTATCGTCTTTGCATTTTTCAATGGCATCATAGCCGTTGGTAACGGCAGTAATATCATACCCTTTTTTTTCGAGGAATAAAATTTGGGGCTTCAGGTTGTCAATTTCGTCGTCGGCCCAAAGAATTTTGATGTTTTTAGACATGTTATTGTTTTCGGTAAAGTTAAAGAGGGTGGTAAATGGCAACTTGCAGCATTTACCACGCCGTATATGCGTGTTTACATACGGTAAAACCTTTGCTTTTATTGCAAGGTTCGGTAAAAAGGGCAGATTTATTGTTGGCAGCAGTTTATTATCGATATCGGATGTAGAAACTTCTCTGCATCTGATATCCACATATCGGATGTTTTATAAACATCCGATGTCGATAAAAACGGAAACAGGAAAAGGCAACTACAAATTCTGTGCAATTTTACGTGCCTCGGCAATTACCTTATCCAATCCGGCAGGGTTTTTACCGCCTGCGGTGGCATAAAATGGTTGACCGCCGCCGCCGCCCTGTATGTGTTGTGCCAGAGTACGAATGAGCGTACCGGCATTAAGATTTTTGTTCTGCACCAATTCCTCATCAAACATGAGGGTAAGGTGGGCTTTACCGTCAATTTCGGCGCCAATAACCAAAAACAGGTTGTTTACCTCGCGTTTCAGGTCGTAGGCAATTTTTTTCACCATTTCGGCGGTAATGCCGCCATTCAGCACTTTGCCTATAAAATGTACGCCGTTAATAGCATCAGTTTCGGCTTTAAGGCTGTTTTTCATTTGCCCGGCCTGTTCCATTTGCAGTTGTTCTATTTCTTTTTTCAGCCGGTCGTTTTCATCAAGCAGGTTTTGCACACCCTGAACCATGCTTTTGCTGCTTTTGAGCATTTGTTTCAAGGTTTGTAGCTCGGCCCATTCATCGGCTACAAGGTTATAGGCGGCTTTGCCGGTAATGGCCTCTATACGGCGCACGCCTGCGGCAATAGAGGTTTCGGCGGTAATTTTGCACAGCCCTATTTGCCCGGTGGCTTTTACATGGGTTCCGCCGCAAAGTTCCATAGAGTAATCGGGGTCAAAAACTATTACGCGCACGTAGTCGCCGTATTTTTCGCCAAATAATGCCATGGCGCCCAAGCTCAGGGCTTCTTTTACGGGCACGTTGCGCAATTCTTCCATCGGAATATTTTCGCGTATTTTTTCGTTTATCTGGTCTTCAATAGCCCTCAGTTCTTCATCAGTTACTTTGGCAAAGTGCGAAAAATCGAACCGCAAATAATCGGGGTTAACCAATGAGCCTTTCTGCACCACATGAGTTCCCAAAATGTTCCGAAGCGAGGCATGAAGCAGGTGGGTAGCGCTGTGGTTGCTGGCTGTATTGCTTCGCAGCAGGGAGTTTACCACTGCATGGCATGGAACGGTTAAATCGGGTGGCAGGCTGCCGGCAAAGTGCACAATAAGGTCGTTTTCCTTTTTGGTGTCGAGTACGGTTATTTTCACATCACCAAATTGCAGGTAGCCTTGGTCGCCCACTTGTCCGCCGCTTTCGGCATAAAAGGGGGTTTTTTCCAGCACAATCTGGTATTGGGTTTTTCCTTTTTGGGTAATTTGGCGGTATTTGGTAACCTGTGTAATTACTTCCGTGTTATCGTAGCCGGTAAATTCGGTGCCGGTGATGCCGGTAAGCACGGTTACCCAATCGCCGGTATCAATTTTAGCTGCCTGTCGGGCGCGTTCTTTTTGCTCCTGCATGGCATGGGCAAACCCTTTTTCATCAATGGCAAGGCCTTTTTCGGCAGCAATGAGGCGGGTAAGGTCTATGGGAAACCCGAAAGTATCATATAGCTCAAAAGCGGCTTCTCCTCCTATTACAGTATTGCCCGATGCCTGTAGCTGTTCTTCAATTTGTCCGAATTTGCGCAACCCCGATTCGAGGGTTCGCAGAAAAGAGGTTTCTTCCTGCCAGATGACTTTGGCAATAAAGTCCTGCTGCGCCTCTAATTCGGGGTAAATATAGCCAAACTGCTGTATCATAACCGGCACCAGTTGGCTCAAAATGGGTTCTTTGTAGTGGAGATAGCTGTAGGCATAGCGAACAGCACGGCGCAAAATGCGGCGTACCACATAACCTGCGCCGGTGTTGGAGGGCAGTTGTCCGTCGGCAATGGTAAATACAATTGAGCGTATGTGGTCAGAAAGTACGCGGGTAGCAATGTCGGTTTTTTCGTTTTGCCCGTATTCTATGCCGGTTATACGGCTGATTTCGGCTATAAAGGGGGTAAAAACATCGGTATCGTAGTTCGATGATTTTTGCTGTATAGCCCTTACCAGCCGTTCAAATCCCATGCCGGTATCTACATGTTTATCGGGCAGGGGTTCTAAAGTTCCGTTTGCAAGACGGTTAAACTGAATAAAAACGTTGTTCCAGATTTCAATTACCTGCGGGTGGTCTTTGTTTACCAACAAAGCGCCTTCCTGCAACGCACGTTCTGCATCGGGGCGCATATCGAAATGAATTTCGGTACAGGGTCCGCAGGGCCCGGTATCGCCCATTTCCCAGAAATTATCTTTTTTATTACCCAGCAGGATATGGTTCTGGGGCAAGTATTGGCACCAAAGCTGGTACGATTCCTCATCTTTCGGCACATTTTCTTTTTCATCGCCTTCAAAAACGGTGGCATACAGGCGGTCGGGCGGCAGGTTCAGTACTTTGGTGAGCAATTCCCACGACCATTCTATGGCTTCTTTTTTAAAATAATTGCCAAAAGACCAGTTTCCCAACATTTCGAACATGGTGTGGTGGTAGGTATCTACGCCCACATCTTCCAAATCGTTGTGTTTGCCCGATACGCGCATGCATTTTTGTGAGTTGGCAATGCGCGGATTATCGGGTTTGCGGTTGCCCAAAAAGTAGTCTTTAAACTGGTTCATGCCCGCATTGGTAAACATGAGGGTGGGGTCGTTCTTGAGCACAATAGGTGCCGAGGGCACAATCTGATGTCCTTTAGAGGCAAAAAAGTCTAAAAAAGCCTGGCGTATTTCTTTGGCGGTCATCATATTTGAAAGCGTATTCTGAGGCAGGTTTTAAAAAATCATGCAAAGATACTGATTATAAAGCACAGAAAAAACAGCAATGCAACATTTAACTTAACTATAGGCAGGCAAGCCTTAAGATAGAGTTTTAGAGCCGATATAAAAACAAATTCCGCAACACAAGCATGTTGCGGAATTTGGATATGGTTTTAATCCGGCAGTGGTTTTGATGCAATGTTTACCCTTGCAAGGCTGCGGCACCGCCCACAATTTCTGTCAGTTCTGTGGTAATGGCGGCCTGTCGGGCACGGTTATATTGTATGCCCAAATCGCGCAGCAGTTCTTCGGCGTTATCAGTAGCTTTGTCCATGGCGGTCATACGGGCACCGTGTTCGCTGGCGTTACTGTCGAGCATGTAGCGGTAGAACTGGGTTTTCAGAATTTTGGGTACCAATTCTTCAATAATTTCCTTTTGGCCGGGCTGGTAAATAAAATCGGGTATAATGCTATCTTTTGCGGTGTTTTGTTGGGTACCGGCGGTTTCTGCGTGCAATTTCTGAATTGGCAGGTATTGTTCGGCGGTAGGCAACTGGGTAATCTGGTTTTTAAACTGGTTATACACTACTTCAATGACATCGTAATTTTTAGCAGAAAACTCATGCATAACCGTTTCGGCAGCAACCGACACTTCTTCAAAGGTAAGGCGGGTAAAAAGGTCTAAAAAATCGGTGTTAAATTTTAGTCCTTTTTCTTTTTTCAGGCTTTCATAGCCTTTTTTACCAATGCAAAAAACAGTAACATTGCCGTTTGCGCGTTGTGCGGCATATTTTTCGTTAATCAGATTTTTGGTAAGTTTAACCATCCCCGAGTTAAAGCCGCCGCACAACCCTCTGTCGGAGGTAAGCAAAACAATAAGCACCTTTTCTGCAGGTCTTTCGGTGGTATAATCCAGGTTTACATCGCCCATGCCACCCGATGCAATATTGCCCAAAATACTGTACAGTTTATTGGCATAGGGGCGCATTTTAATAATTCGGTCCTGGGCTTTGCGCAACTTGGAGGCCGCCACCAATTTCATGGCTTTGGTAATTTGCTGGGTAGATTTAACCGCCTGTATGCGTATGCGAACTTCTTTTAATTGACCGGGCATAGTAAATAAAGAGGTAAATGATGCTGTTGAATAATGAAGGCCATTGCCCGGCTGCACGTGCGTCGGGCAATGGCACAAACAGGTTTAGTTATATTGACTGGCAATTTCGGCAGCTAATTCGCTGAGCGTTTTAGCTATTTCATCGGTAATAGTTCCTTTCTTTTCTTTAAGCTTGGCAAGCACTTGCGGAAATCTTTTTTCAAGACTTGCCAAGAAAGTACCTTCAAACTCTTTTACCTTATTTACCGGCACACTACGCAACCAGTTTTGCGTACCTACATAAATAATGGCAATTTGTTTTTCTACAGAGTAGGGAGTGTATTGGTTTTGTTTCAGAATTTCAACGTTGCGGGCGCCTTTATCTAATACGGCTTTGGTGGCAGCATCAAGGTCTGAGCCAAATTTTGAAAATGCTTCCAGCTCGCGGTATTGGGCAAGGTCTAATTTAAGCGTACCGGCTACCGATTTCATAGGTTTAATTTGTGCATTACCCCCTACGCGCGATACCGAAATACCTACGTCAATGGCGGGGCGCACACCGGAGTTAAACAACCCCAGGTCGAGGAATATTTGCCCGTCGGTAATAGAAATTACGTTGGTAGGAATATAAGCCGATACGTCGCCTGCCTGAGTTTCAATAATGGGCAATGCGGTAAGTGAGCCGCCTCCTTTTACCATGTGTTTAAGGGAATCGGGGAGGTCGTTCATATTCGCAGCAATGGCATCGTTGTTAATTACCTTTGCAGCACGCTCCAACAGGCGCGAGTGGAGGTAAAACACGTCGCCTGGGTAAGCTTCGCGTCCGGGGGGGCGGCGCAGCAGCAGCGAAACTTCGCGGTAGGCTACGGCTTGTTTTGAAAGGTCATCGTAAATAATTAAAGCCGGGCGTCCGGTATCGCGGAAAAACTCACCGATGGCGCAGCCGGCAAAAGGCGCATAAAACTGCAGGGGCGCCGGGTCGGATGCAGATGCATTTACAATTACGGTATAATCCATGGCGCCGTTTTCTTCCAGTGTTCGGGCTATGTTGGCCACGGTAGAGGCTTTTTGTCCAATGGCTACATAAATGCAGTAAACGGGTTCGCCGCGTTCAAAAAACTCGCGTTGGTTAATGATGGTGTCAATGGCAATGGCGGTTTTACCGGTTTGGCGGTCGCCAATAATCAACTCGCGCTGTCCGCGCCCGATGGGTATCATAGAGTCAATAGCCTTAATACCAGTTTGCAGCGGCTCGTTTACCGGCTGCCTGAAAATTACACCGGGGGCTTTGCGCTCCAAGGGCATTTCGTAACGTTCGCCGGTAATGGGACCTTTACCGTCAATAGATTCGCCAAGCGGGTTTACCACACGGCCAATCATGCCTTCTCCTACGTTAATAGAGGCAATTTTACCGGTACGGCGCACGGTATCGCCTTCTTTAATTTTATCGGAGCGTCCCATTAGCACTGCTCCAACGTTGTCTTCTTCTAAGTTAAGCACTACGGCTTTTACGCCGTTTTCAAATTCAATTAACTCACCGGCACGCACTTTGGTTAAGCCGTAAATACGCGCAATGCCGTCGCCAATCTGCAGTACCGTTCCTACTTCTTCCAGTTCGGTTTCGGTCTTAAAATTGGAAAGTTGCTGCCTCAAAATGGCCGATATTTCTTCAGGTCTTACTTCTACCATGATGATGTTGTATAGTTAGATTTGTTTAATTAATTGGCTTTTGCCCGATGTGTATTGCCCGTATAAAAGCCGGCAAAATGCGGGTGTTTTAAAACTGTCGGATATATTTGTTTTCTTCAAAGCCTTTGCGCATGTTGTACAATTTGTTTGACAAACTGCAATCAAACTGTTTGTCGCCAAAGGTAAGTACAAAACCGCCTAAGATCTCAGGGTCAACAGCAGTGGTAATTTCTACCGCTATCATGCCGGTTTGTTCCAGCACAATGCTTTTTACCTTAGCCAGAATTTGGTCGTTAGCCGGCACGGCAGTAACTAAGGTAGCAGTAGCAATCTGTTTCAGTTCCTTATATTGTACAATAAACTCTCTTACCACCTCGGGCAGGTAAAATTCGCGATGTTTGCGAATAACGAGATTGATAAATGCGGTGGTAATGGGTTCAAAATGGTCTTTAAAAACCGCTTTCACCACAGCCAGTTTTTTGTCCGATTTAATAATCGGGCTTTTAAACATGAGCAGCAGGTCGCGGCTTTTAATCGCCTGGTCAAACTCCAGCATATCGTCATATATTTTTTCAACCTGCTGATTTTGGATGGCAAGGTCTAACAGCGATTTTGCATAACGATGCGCTAAACGGGTAGCAGACATGATATATAGCGGTTAAATGTTAAACAGAGATGTTATGACTAACTTCGGGTGCTTTACAATAACGGCAGCAGTTCTGTTAAACCAATGCTGTGCCGTAACTGCAAACCTTTTGTTCAATTAGTTGAGTTTAATTTTGTTGAGTTCCTGATTTACAAAGTTTTCCTGTTCTTTTGTATTGTTCAGCTCACGTCCCATTACTTGTGCGGCAAGGTCAAGTGCGGTTGTGCCAATAAGGTTTTTCACTTCGGTAATGGCGGCCATTTTTTGGTTATGAATTTCGGCCGATGCGTCCTCAATAATTTTTCTTGCTTCGGTTCTGGCTTTTTCTTTTGCTTCGGCCACAATAGAGTCTTTAATTTCCTTGGCTTCTTTAATAATTTTGGCGCGTTCTTCTTTAGCTTCCATCAATAGTTGTTCGTGGTGCGATTTTAACTCGGCCATTTCCTGACGGGTTTTGTCGGCCTGACGTAAAGAGTTTTCAATGGTATTTTCGCGCTCTTTCAGTGCCCCGATGAGGGGTTTCCAAGCGTATTTACCCATAATGAACCAAAGTGCAAGAAACAAGAGTGTGGTCCAGAAAATAAGCCCCAAATCGGGGGTCATTAAAGCGGAATTAAGTAATATAAGCATGATATATTGCTATGGTTTCGATAATGAATTAATAATTGGGCTAAAAAAGTGAGTTTTTCAAATGAAAACTGTCCCCTCGCCATCCGCTCGGGGAGCAGTTTTCGGGTTCAATACCTTTTAGAAGAAAAGCGTGAGCAGACAAACTACTACGGCAAAGAGAGCTACCCCTTCCACCAAAGCAGCTGCCAGAATCATGTTGGCGCGAATGTCGCCTACCGCTTCCGGTTGACGAGCAATAGCTTCAACAGCGCTTCCCCCAATTTGGCCTACACCAACACCGGCGCCTAAAGCGGCTAAACCGGCGCCAATGCCACCGCCCAAAGCGGCAATTTTACCGGTAATACCGGCGGCCTGCAACAAAATCAATCCTAAAAGTTCCATAAAAAAGTATTTGAGGGTTTTTAGAAAATTCCTTATTTAAGGTTGGTTGTAAAATACGCGGGTGTATTTTATATTAATGATGTGTTGGTTCTTCAATAGCCTGCCCGATGAATACTGCCGAGAGCATGGTGAAAATATAAGCCTGCAAGGCTGCCACCAATAATTCGAGCGCATTCATAAACAAGATGAACAAACCTGCAATAATGCTGGATCCGAAACCGGCGGTGGTACCGCCAAATTCGGCAAAAATGAAAATTATGCTCACCAGACTTAAGATGATGATGTGGCCTGCCGTAATATTGGCAAACAAACGTATCATAAGGGCAAATGGCTTGATAAACACCGACAAAAACTCTATGATAATGATGATGATGTTTACCCCCATAGGCGCCGGCGGGTTAAAAATGTGTTTCCAGTAGTGTTTGTTGGCCGAAAGGTTGGTAATAAGGAAGGTAAACACAGCCAAAGTAGCGGTTACTGCAATGTTGCCCATTACGTTGCCGCTGCCCGGAAAGAAAGGAATTAACCCTATCATGTTGCTTATCCAGATAAAGAAAAACACGGTAAGCAGGTAGGGCAAATATTTTTCGTAGTGGTGTCCAAGATTGGGTTTGGCTATTTCATCGCGAACAAAAATAACAATAGGTTCAAGGAATGACTGTAACCCTTTGGGAACCATACGGGTTTTGTAGGCACGCGCAGCGCTTATAAACATAACCAGCATGACGGCAATAGACAACAGCATGGTAAACACCACTTTGGTAATTGAAAAATCGAAGAAAGAGGAACGGCTGGCAGCAAATTCCTGCCCGTTGTAATGCACTTTCTCATCATGCACCTCAACGGCTACCGAACCTGTTTTCGGAAAGTTAGGGTCGTCAACATAGCGCAGTACGCCGTGGTCTAACACATACCCATTGTGCGACTGATGCCCGTGATGAAAAACAGACGACATAAAAAAGTCAAAGCCCTGATGCTTGTTGTAAACAATACAGGGCAGGGGTATGGTAAGGTTACCGGCAACATGAAACTCATTGGCATCGGTAACGTGATGTAAAATCATACTGCCCACATCCAGTTTTTTGTCTCCGTTGTTGTGCGCACCTTCGGCAGCCGCTTCGTGGTGCGTTGACGGCTCATGTGCTGTTTGCGATGGCATTACACTGTTAAAAGCCTTGTTGCCCTGCGAATTTACCCGATGCTGCCCTGCCGGAACAGTTTGCGCACTTGTTGCGTGTTCATGATTGTGGTCATGGTCGTGCTGATGATCTTGTGCCACCAACATCGCACCGTTCAACAAAAGCGCAAAAACAAGTAGCAATAAAGTTCTATAAATACTAATTGAAATATTATTTTTCACCGTTAGATGTCTTTTGAAATTCGCCGCAAAGATAGCAATTTCCGTTTGCATTTTATACTTCCTGTTGTAAAAAAACGATACTTTGAAGAAATGTTTTAAAAACATCGGTTTTTCTGCTTCTTTTTGCTGTTATTCGACATTTGTTGTATTTTTACATAAGATTTCTTCGTTTTCCTTTCTTTCCCATCCATAACAATACATTTTCAGCCTCCTTTTAACCAATGCTTTAACATTTGTTTTATGAAAGTTCTAACCAAAACCTTACTGCTGTTCAGCCTCCAGCTTGCTTTTCTGTTTGTATTTAATGCCTGCGAGCATGAGCCGATTTGGCCCGAAAACAACAACCCGAACGATACCATACCCAATGACACTATACCGAACGATACCATACCCAATGATACCATACCGAATGATACGCTGCCCGAAGATACCATTATTGCGCCTCCCGATACCACCACGCAAACCGGCGGCACGCCTTGCGAACCGGGTGTAGTATATTTTGAAAACGATGTACTGCCTATTTTGCTCTCCAACTGTGCCTACAGCGGCTGCCACAATGCACAGTCGCACAAAGAGGGGGTTGTGTTGGATACCTATAACCATGTAATGAACACCGGTGAAATAGAACCTTTTAACCCGAACGAAAGCAAACTCTACAAAGTCATTACCGAAAACGAAGAAGATGACCTGATGCCGCCACCGCCCAATGCCCCCTTAAGCAACGACCAAATTGCCATTATATCACAATGGATTTTACAGGGTGCGCTTAATAATTCCTGCGATGAAAATGCCGGCGGATGCAACACCGTTAATGTCAGTTATTCGGCTACGGTTAAACCCATTATTCAAAACTATTGTGCCGGTTGCCACAGCGGTTCATTGCCTATTGGCGGCGTTTTGCTTACCAATTATGCGCAAATTTCGGCTTCTGCCTTGTCGGGCAGTTTAATAGGTTCTTTAAAAGGCGAAGGTGGGTATGTGCCCATGCCTTTCCAACAGCCGCCACTCAACCAATGTTTTATAGACCGCATTGAGGCGTGGGTTAATGCCGGCGCACCTTACAATTAAAGATATTTGCTTCTTGTGCTGCTTTCATAAATCTGCCTTCTAAAAAACAGAAAGGCAGATTTATGAAAAAAAGCATTGCCAGTGGAACTTTTTTAACTCCATTCGGGTAAGGTATGCATATAGGGTAATTTTGGAGAAAAATCTGTCAGAAGCAGTTGTTAACGGAACTAAACATAAAATCAACCCAAATTAAACTCCAAAACTGATAAACAGCCAAAGTAAGCAGTAAAAGCAAAAATGAGCAGAAACACACATAGCAACGAGTTTTGCAACCTGTACACAGGCAAACAAGGCACAACCCGCCTTGCCTTGCAGGCAGAATGCAATAACAGCAGCACGTTCTTATATATTAATGAAAATTCAAATTGCCACAAACAAAGCAGCCTGCACAGGCATAACCCCGAAGGTTACAAGCGCCCTTAAAACGCCACCCAACGGAAGCCAAGCACCCGCTTTGTTTGAAATAAAAAAACCAAACAAAGCGGGTGTTTTGCTTTGGTGAAAAGTGAAAACGAAGTTTAAAAACACGGCGCTTGTAAGTAACTGCCCAATATAAATACCCGCCACGCTATACATACGTTTCAACGAGTTAAACCCATATTGTTAACCTTAAAAACAGAGTACGTCATGCAAACATTAAGTTCCACCCGAATGACCGGATTGTTGCTCCATGTAGAACAAGCAAAATGGCTTAACGGCAAAAATGCAGCAGCTACTGCCCGCTGTTCCGATGCCATGTATTGCAGCCATGCACCTTATGGCGTTGCAGGCGTACCCTGCATTGGCATTACTAAGGATTGCGCTACCAAACATGCGCCCACGAAAACCGCACCGCGTTAGTATTTTTTCACCACAAAAATAAAAAAACCGCAGGGTGCAACCGGGTAAAACCAAGCGTGCCCTGCGGTTTTTAATTTGGGTTCCGTAAGCGGGGAATTGTAACCATTGCTTGCGGTAAAAACCTTGTCGTTATACCTGAAATAAGGGTTGGACGCCGATTTTAAGCACTTTTTTTGCTCAAATTATCAGTATAAAGAAAAAAGGAGCGTTGACTTTTACCGGCAGAAGTAACAACCGCCGTGTATAGCCGCTCAATGCCCAAAGGGCAACCAGTTATAAACTCACCAAAAAGCAATTTGGGACAGCCGCAAGCTACAATAAGCATTTGGCTTTACAAAAAAGGGCATATTGCTTGTAAGAAATATTGGTGGCAAAACATAAAAATAAACGCCCGTAGCTCCTGACTTTGACAGTTCAGCGAGATAACTCATTGATAATCAGTGAGATAAGAAAT
>NBMY01000050.1 GCA_002212985.1 Sphingobacteriales bacterium TSM_CSS | reverse complement strand
ACAAAGGTAGGTACACAACCGCGTAGCAGAAATATGGGGTTAGACGAACGGATACATATACTTATAAAAGAAATTCAAGCCGATTATGAGTTTATCCGTAACAAACTAAAAACACAAGGTTTCGCTGCATTGACAGGCAAGGATGGGAAATGGATACAAGCGAGGACTAAAGGTGCAGGACACGGTTCAACAAGTAGAGCATTTTACGCAAGAAAGTCATTAATAAAAGAGATAATTAAACTTGACGAATGAAAAAATCTCTGCATTCTCACCAAAATCGGTTTACCACAAGTTGGGATGCAGTGCTTCGGTTGAAATATTTTTCGTATAATTAAATTGCCGTTTTCCAATTAATGGTACTGCTGCAAAACCTCGCCTACGGAAAACCCAAACCCTTTTTGTAGTTTGTAAAAGAAAATCCCCGCCTTTTTATGAAAAGCGGGGGATTTTCTTTTGCATAGCAAAAACGGTTCAGACACCTGCCTGCAGAAAAAGGGAATTGTTTACTTACCCTCTTCTGCTGCGGCATAGAGTTTTTCAATCACTTCCAGGAGTTCATACTCATCGCCTTCTACATAGCCCGAATGTTCAAAAACAATATTGCCTTTTTGGTCTTTTACCAAAGTATATGGCACTGTTTGGAAATTAAGCGCTCGTTTCAGGTCTTCATTTACATCAAGCAGCACATCAAATTCCCAGCCTTGCCCGTCAACATAGGGTTTTACCTTTGCTGCGGTGCGTTGGTCATCGGTACTTACAGCCACAATTTCCATGTCGTAAGCTTCCTTCCACTCATCATACAATTCGGCTAAATTTACCAATTCTTTTTTGCAGGGTGCACACCACGTAGCCCAAAAGCTGAAAACTGTAATTTTTCCGTTGCTGCTGTAATCGGCAACATTTACCTTTTCGCCGTTCATATTCATTAATTCTACGCTGGGCAGTTTGTCAACAGCCTGTGCGGCTGCGGAGGCAAAAGCAAACACAATTAAGAAAAGGGTCAGATAAATTTGGAAAATCCTCCTCATGTTGAAATGTGAATTTATGGGGTAAAAAAATTATTAAACACGGCAGTTTTTTCAAATTTTTGTAAAAACTGCAAAATACACGTATAAGGGCTGTTATACTGTTTGCTGCACTGTATTTTTGGCTATATTTACCCGCCGTTAGGCAGATTTAAAACGCACTAACCGTCAACAAAGGTATAAACAATTGAAGTATAGACTAACTTTCTTTGTAAATGTTTAAAACACCAATAAATAATGGGCAAAATTAAAAAAAAATTGTGGTTTGCGGGGGCGTTATGCCTGGGGCTGCTCTTTTCGGGCATGGCCTTTGCTCAAACAGAAGCACAACAGGAGGGCAGAGACCGAGGGCAGTTTTCGGGCGATTTTCAAACCAATGTACGCTTTTACCAGCGCGACAGTCTAAGAGGGGCAGCCGGTATTCCGTTTTACGATTACCTCTTGTATGGTGTCGACTCCTGGCTTACCCTCAATTATCGGGTGGCCGGTTTTGACATGGGGATACGCTTTGATATGTTTCACAATTCCAACCTGTTTAACCCCACCCGCGAAGCATCTAAACAAGGCATTGGGCGGTGGTACATTGCCAAAAGCATAGGTAAATTAGACCTTGCCGCCGGCTATCTCTACGACCAGTTTGGTTCGGGCACCACTTTCAGGGCTTATGAAGCAAGACTTTTGGGAGTTGACCAATCGGTTTTGGGCGTTAAAGCCGCCTATCATCTTACCCCAAACTGGACCATAAGAGGCTTTACCGGTAAACTCAAAAACCAGTTTAAGTTAGATGATATTGAACTGTACCGCCCTATTTTAAGAGGTGCCTGCATAGAGGGTTTGGTAAAACTCAACACCAATGCGCAAATACAGCCCGGCATTTCGGCAGTTAGCCGAACCCTCGATACCAAAACTATGGAAAGCGTGGCACAGGAAATAAACAGCTATAAGCTGGAAGACCGCTTTGAACCCAAATACAGCACCTACCTGGCATCGGTGTATAATACCCTGTTGGTAAAAAACATCAGTTGGTATGTAGAAGGTGCATTTAAAACAGAAGATGTGGTGCGCGATTTAACCGGTAAACTTTTTAACCCCAACCGCGGATACGTGTTGTACAGCACAGCCACCTATTCAAAAAAGGGGTTTGGGCTGGTGTTGCAGGGTAAATATACCAGCAAGTTCGATTTTAGAATTGCCCCCAGCGAAATACAAAATGCCGGGTTGGTACATTTCTTGCCTTCTCTTACTCGACTCAATACCTACCGACTTACCTCGCGCTACAATGCCGCCACGCAATTGCTGGGCGAAGTAGCCTTACAAGGCGATATTACTTATACCCCAAAAAAAGGGGTTACCTTTAGTCTGAATGTTTCCGATATTTTTGACCCCGATAACAGCGACCAACTCTTTAGGGAACTGTATGCCGATGTAAGCCTTAAACCGAAAGACAAAAAATGGAAACTCAACACCGGACTACAAATGGTTGATTACAACCAGGCTCGTTTTGAACAAAAAGGAGACTTTGTAAACACCCTTACCCCTTTTGCCGAATGGGTATATAAATTTGACCGGAAGAAATCTATAAAAGCCGAATTATCTTACATGCTTACCAAGCGCAACTACCGCCTGTTTGGGCAGGAAGACCCCCACCCCGATAAGCTGCAGGATTTGGGTGATTTTGCCTGGGCTTTGATTGAGTTTGATATTGCCCCGCACTGGTCTTTTACCGTTGCCAATATGTGGAACGTGGATAACGACATTCACTACCCCACGGTGGGCGTTTTTTACACTCTTAAAGTTACGCGCTTATCGGTTATTTATGCCAAGCAGCCTGCGGGTATTGTTTGTACGGGTGGTGTATGCCGCTTTGAACCTGCTTTCAGCGGTATGCGTCTGGATATTTCCACCAGTTTTTAAACCGCCAAAAAGCAGCCAAAACAAACCCTCGGCGTCTTTCGGGTGTTTACCAACACAGTGGGGCTTGCATTACTACAAACAGGCCGTCAAAAGCACATGTTGCAAAATCCTTTTCGGCTTTTACAAAGCTATTTCAGCCGAACATCAGAAAACAAGGCATACCTTTTAAAGGGTTCTGCCGGTGCATTGGCCGCGCAATTGGTTGGGCTGGCAGCCGGTTTTGTAACTTCGTGGGTGTTGGCGCGCTTGCTGGGGGTGGCGCAGTATGGGGTTTACACCTATTTATTTTCGTGGCTTACGGTATTATCTACCCTTTCGGCAGCGGGTATTGAGCAGTTTTTGGTAAAGCAAACTGCCGCCTGTCGCAGTGCTGGCAGAACAGATTTGCTGAAAGGGGCGCAACACTATGCTTATGGAGTATTAAGCATACTATCTGTATTGGTAAGCGGGGGCGGTATGCTTTGGATATATGCCTGCAACAACGGTTTTATTACTCATGTGCCCGATTTGTTGCGCACTGAAGAAAACCGCCGCCTATTGGGGTGGGTATTGCTTGCCATACCCATAACCACCCTTGCAAAAATACCCGAAGGCATGTTGCGGGGCGGGAAACACATTATCAGCAGTCAACTGCCCGAAAATGTGGTAAAACCCCTGCTGCTGCTCTTGTTAATGGCAGTGTTGTATATGCTTTGGGGCGGTAGGGTAACGCTGGCATGGGCAGTATGGCTCAACCTGCTAACCATTGCTTTTGCCCTGTTTTTGTATGTGGTGTTGTATTGGCGCAAATTCGGCAACACACCATCAGTGCCTGCCCGATATGAGCCGGCATTGTGGTGGCGCAGCATGGTGTCGTTTTTCTTTATCAGCTTGTTGGCCATTATTAACAACCGTGCCGATGTTCTCATATTGGGTTCGCTGGCTACCGATGCCGATGTGGGCATTTACAATGTTGCTGCCCGTTTAGCCGATGTGCCTAAAATGCTGCTAATGGCCGCCAACCTTGCGCTTGCCCCTCTGTTTGCCGATTTGTATGCCCGCCGGCAAATGCAACAACTTCAAAGTCTGCTTACCCGAAGTGTGCGCCTGATTACCGCAGCCGGACTGCTGCCCGTGCTGCTGCTGGTACTGGCCGGCAAACCCGTGCTGGCAATTTGGGGGCATGAGTTTGTGGCCGGGCATTGGGCGCTTACCGTTATGTGCCTTGCCCAGTTGTTTAACCTGGCCTGCGGCTCGGTTGGCGTGTTGCTCATGATGACCGGCCACGAAAAATGGGTATCTTACGGGCTGGCTTTGGGTACCTTGGTAAACATGGCACTCAATTTTGCTCTCATACCTGTTTGGGGCATAAATGGCGCAGGCATGGCCTCGGCCTTTACGGTAGTGGTATGGAACGTGTTTCTTACCCGCATGGTATTTGTAAAACTGCAGCTCAACCCAACCGTAGCCCGTTGGGGCTAACAACCATAGCTTGTTTGCCTTACCTTTAGGAACAGTTAACAAAACAGCGTAAAATGAAGACTGTTTTTTGCAAAAACCAACAAAAATTGCAACAGGGTGTTCTACCTTTGCGCTTTGACTGATAAATGCGTTTTACAACTATGCCACAAAAAGAGGAAATAGCCTTTTGGTTTACCAACCTGCAAAACCAAATTTGTACCGCATTGGAGCAACTTGACGGCAAAGAGCAGTTTGCCGCCGAAAACTGGACACGCGAAGGCGGCGGAGGCGGTTGCAGCAAGGTTATACTAAACGGTGGCGTTATTGAAAAAGGCGGGGTTAATTTTTCGGAAGTATTCGGGTTGTTGCCGCCCGTGGTAGCACAGGCATTTAAATTGCCCCAAGGGATGCATTTTTTCGCCACCGGCGTATCTGTTGTACTGCACCCGCATAACCCGCACATGCCCATTATACACATGAACGTGCGGTATTTCGAAATTTCTGACGGCGTTTACTGGTTTGGAGGCGGCATAGACCTAACCCCGCATTACATTATTGCAGAAGATGCCCGTTATTTTCATGAAAACCTGCAAAGGGTATGTAACAAGCATAACCCGCAATACTACCCCCGCTTTAAACAATGGGCCGATAACTATTTTTTTATTGCCCACCGCAACGAAACCCGCGGCATCGGGGGCATTTTTTTCGACCAATTATCGGAAAACGACCAACAAAGTAAACAAGACTGTTTCAACTTTGTTAAAGATACCGGTAATTTGTTTGCGCCCCTGTATGCGTATTTTGTAAAGCGCCATGCCGGCAGCCCGTTTACCCAAAACCAAAAACAATGGCAACTTATACGCCGCAGCCGCTACGTTGAATTTAACTTAGTATATGACAAAGGCACCAAATTTGGACTGGATACCAACGGCAGAACCGAATCTATCCTTATGAGTATGCCTCCACAGGCAAGTTGGCCCTACAATTTCCAACCAGCCGCCGGCAGCCCCGAAGCACATACCCTGCAACTCTTAAAAAAAGACATAGATTGGGTAAATTACCCCTGCCCATAACCTCTAAAACCACCGCTGCTAAATAAATTTAAGGCACAGGCAGCGTGTTAGCAATGTATTTCCATAAATAATTCTTAATTTTGCGCTCACTTTTGAAAAAAAGTACTATGATTGACACCATTGCAACTCCGGTAACCACTTTTACCAAAGAAACCTACCTGTATTGGTACGAACTGATGCTGCTCCTGCGCCGTTTTGAAGAAAAAGCCGGCCAGTTGTACGGACAGCAAAAGATAAGGGGTTTCTGCCACTTGTATATTGGGCAGGAAGCTGTTGCCGCAGGCATAACTACCGCAACCCGAAAAACCGACCCCATCATTACCGCCTATCGCGATCATGGACTGGCCATGGCAAAAGGCATATCGGCAAACGCCTGTATGGCCGAACTATATGCCAAAGCAACCGGCTGTGCAAAAGGCAAAGGCGGCTCTATGCACTTCTTTTCCAAAGAAAATTACTTTTTTGGCGGGCATGGCATTGTAGGCGCACAAATTCCGCTGGGTGCCGGTATTGCTTTTGCCGAAAAATACCGAAACAGCGGCAATGTTTGCATTGCCATGTTTGGCGACGGCGCCGCAAGACAAGGCGCACTGCACGAAACTTTTAACATGGCCATGCTATGGAAACTGCCGGTAGTGTTCATTTGCGAAAACAACTATTATGCAATGGGTACTTCGGTTAGCCGCTCAAGCAATGTTGCCGATATTTACAAACTGGGGCTTGCCTACGATATGCCCTCAAAGGCCGTGGATGGAATGACCTGCGAAAGTGTGCATGAGGCCGTGTACGAAGCAGCAGAACTGGCCCGAAACAACGGCGGACCTTCTTTCCTTGAAATAAGAACCTACCGCTATCGCGGGCACTCTATGTCGGACCCGGCAAAATACCGCACCAAAGAAGAGGTGGAACACTATAAAGAAATTGACCCGTTGCTGGTAACCCAAAGGCAACTGTTGGAAATGAAGTATGCCACCGAAGCAGAATTAGAGGCACTGGAGGAAAAAGTAAAAGTCATAGTAACCGAATCGGTTGATTTTGCCGAAAAATCGCCCTACCCTGACAATGAGGAACTCTACCGCGATGTATATCTGCAACCCGATTACCCGTTTATTCACCACTAAGCCCTGTACCGGCAGTTGCCACAACAAAAACAACGTATCCAATTAAATTAAACTGAATAATTCACCATGTCGAAGGCTAAGGAAAAAGAAGCAAAAACATTTTTAGACGAAGAAATAGACCTCAGGGAGTCTTACTCCAAAGCAGAGCACTTTATTCATGACAACCGCAACCGCATTTTGCTGGTGGTGGGCGTAGTGGCGCTCGTACTGGCTCTGTTTTTCGGCTTTAACAACATTTACCTGCCCGGACAGGAAAAAAGCGCACAGGCCGATATGTTTGTGGCACAGCAATATTTCAAAAAAGACTCGTTTAACCTTGCCCTTAACGGCGATGGCAATAACCCCGGCTTTCTGCAAATTATTGACGATTACAGCGGCATGACCAACGCTGCCAATCTGTCGAATTACTATGCCGGCATTTGCTACCTCAACTTAGGTAAATTTGACGAGGCTGTTAAATATCTCTCCAAATTTAGCAGCGACGACCCCCTTATTGGTGCCATTGCTTATGGCGCTTTGGGCGATGCTTACTCAGAATTGGGTAAAATGGACAAAGCTATTGATAACTATGAAAAAGCGGCCAATACCAGTAAAGACGAATTTTCGGCGCCGCTCAACCTTATGAAAGCCGGCCTTGCCATGGAAACGCAGGGCAACTACAAAGGCGCAAAAGGTTTGTACGAAGAAATCAAAAAATCGTATCCCGAAAGCCAGCAGGGGCGCGAAATTGATAAATACATTGCCCGCGCCGAATCAAAATTATAAATAAACTCCTGCACCGTTTACTGCGGGCCTGCAACCAACAAAAAGTTAGAAACCCACTGCAAAACGTGGGTTTCTAACTTTTTTTATAACCTGCCGCCGCCCGTCGGGTTAAACAGAAGCGGGAAATGCTTGTTTTTCGGAAAAAACAATTCGCTGCATTGCTTTATTTCTTTTCCAAAACAATAACCATTAACCATGCCCATTAACTATTCGGTTATTCCCTCGCCCTGTTATGTGCTGGAGGAGCGCCTTTTGCGCAACAATTTAACCCTGTTGCAACAGGTACAGCAACAAGCCGGGTGCAGCATAATACTGGCCCTTAAAGGCTTTGCCATGTACAGCACATTTGGCATAGTAAGAGAATATTTAAGCGGCGCTACTGCCAGTTCGCTCAACGAAGCGCGGTTAATTGTGGAAGAAATGGGCTGCAAGGCGCACACCTACGCCCCCGCCTACACCGATGAAGAGTTTGAGCAACTCATGCAGTACAGCAGCCATATTACCTTTAACTCACTTGGCCAGTATAACCGGTTTAAAGACCGAGTGTTGAAACACAACCCCAAAATATCGTGCGGCTTGCGCATAAACCCCCAATACTCCGAAGTGGTAACCGATATGTATAACCCCTGCATTGCCGGTTCGCGATTAGGCATTACCCGCAACCAACTGCCCGATACGCTGCCCCACGGCATTGAAGGACTGCATTTCCATACCCTTTGCGAAAACGACTCCTTTACCCTTGAACGCACCCTGCAAGCCGTAGAAGAGCGGTTTGCCGGGTTACTGCACCAGTGCAAATGGCTCAACATGGGCGGCGGACACCTCATTACCCGCAAAGGGTATAACCCGCAACACCTCATTCACCTCATACAACGCATTAAAAATACCTACAACGTAGAAGTTATCCTTGAACCCGGCTCGGCCATAGCGTGGCAAACCGGCGTATTGCGAAGCAAGGTATTAGATATTGTGGATAGCCAAGGCATACTGGTAGCGCTGCTAGATGTATCTTTTGCCGCCCACATGCCCGATTGCCTGGAAATGCCCTACAAACCCCGAATTTTGGGCGCTTCCGATGCCGTAGCCGGCAAACCCACCTACCGCATGGGCGGCATGACCTGCCTTGCCGGCGACTTTATGGGCGATTACTCCTTTGACCAACCCCTGCAAATTGGCGATACCATTGTTTTTGACGATATGATACATTATACCATGGTAAAAACCACCACCTTTAACGGGGTTAACCTGCCCTCTATTGGCATTTGGCAACCCGATGACACCTTTAAACCCATTCGCAGTTTTGGCTATGAGAGCTATAAAGACCGCCTAAGTTGAGAGAAAATGAAAATTACCCTGCTTCTTACCGGTAAAACCACAGAAAAATACATTGACGAAGGGGTAAAAACATACGAAACCAGAGTAAAACGCTACCTGAGTTTTGAAATTGTTGCCCTGCCCGAAGCACGCAACCTTGCCAACCCCGATGTTATTAGATCCAAGGAAGCTATTTCGCAGTTGGCTGCCATTGATAATGCAGACTACCTTATTCTCTTGTGCGAAAGAGGTAAACAACACACCTCGCAGCAGTTTGCCGCCAATTTGCAGCAATTCATGAACAGAAGCACAAAACACGTTAAATTTCTCATTGGAGGCGCTTACGGATTTGCACCTGCCATGTATGAACGCGCCAACGAGCAAATTTCACTCTCTTCCCTAACATTTTCGCACCAATTGGTTCGGCTGGTATTTATGGAACAACTGTACCGCGCCTTTACCATTTTACACAACGAGCCTTACCATCATAATTAGCCTATGGCTTACCTTTGCCAGAATGGCGCAAGAAGATAGCAAAAGAGGTTGTATAGCAATATTCGGCGGTTAAAGATTACCACTCATAGTAAATAGAGCCGCCAATAGCAGGCGCTTTTGCAACAAGGCTGCCGCTAAAAGCGCCAAATGCCCAGGCATTTATCCCAAAGCCCTTTGCAATTTTTGTCCAGGCTTTCAACCCGAAAGAAACATACTCCTGATTGTTAAGGTATAAACCGGTATTTACTGAGTTACCATCAACATAGCTGCCGTTTTCCAAAGAATTGAGCAACTCAATTACCCCGCCAAGGTAGAATGATTTTACAATGCGGTAGCCGCCCTCTATGCTGCCAATAATTTGGGTACTGTAGTTGTTGGTTCTAAAATTAGCGCCTAATTCTGCTGCTGCATACCATCTGTTTCCGCTTGCGCCGGCTTGTAGGGCAGGCGCAATGCCCAAGGCACTGTAACCACTGCGCAAACCGGTAGCAGTTTGATAGCGGGCAGTAGGTAAATCGGCTTTCAGTTGTGCGGCCACGACAAAAATACCACTTCGGGCTAATTGATATCGGGCGGCTAAACCAATATTGCCCAAGGCATTCAGGTTGCCCACAGATTCGGGCAATACTACAACAGCCGTATCGGTTCTTATTGTATTATTTGCAATTTTAAAGGGCAACCAGCCAATAACCGTCAGATTTCGGGTAATTCCATATTCGGCATAACCTTGCAGGGTAATGTCGGTAACAGTAAAAGGCAGGTTTAAAGTTTCTGAGCCATTCACAAACAAACTGTTGTAACCAATATAACTGCCGCCAAGTTGCGCATATCCTTTGCCTTTTTCGCGGGTCCAGCCGCCGGCAAGGAGGTTGGCCGGGGTTACAAGCAGCAGCAGGGAACAAAGTAAAAACAGGTAAAATGCAGTTTGGTTTTTCATGGCATTACAGATTATTGTTCAAAGTTAGCGGATAAAACCTTAGTTTGCGGGGTGTTGCCAAACCTGCCATGCAGTATAAACAGCCAGGGCAATTAATATACAACCTACAACGCGGTTTACTATGGTGGTGTTTTGGGTAAAGCGTTGGGCTATATAGTTACCGGCCTGTGCATACAACATGCAAACCAGCAAACTGCCGCAGGCAATGCCCGCAATATAAACAGCAGTGTAAAAAACAGCATGACTATGTAAGTAACCGCCTGCCACAAGGTAAGAGGTATAAAACAACCAATACGGAATGGCCATCATATTAATACTGCTTAAAAAAATACCCATGCCAAAGGCGGCAAAAGCCGGTTTTGAAGAATCGGAAACTTTATATTTTGCAATATTATCTGCACTTTTTGGTGCTGGTTTAGCAAATAACTGTATCATACCAATTACAAGAAATACCGGAATAGAAAAAATTCTTGCATAATAAGCGGCATTGGGGTATTGGTACATGTAGTTTACCATAAGCAATGCTACGGTTGCCTGTACCATTTCTACCATAACCGCACCCAAAGCCACGAAAAAAGCCCTTAGCCGCCCGTGTTTTACCGCTGTTTCAAACACATACAAATTAATAATGCCCATTGGCAGCGAGCCGATAAAACTAATGCCCAAACCGGCAAACAAATGAAAAAATATGTTCATAATTTTGATACTTGATTCAGATACCTGCGAAAATGGGAAAAATGTGTTTTGGCCTCTGTAAATGGCATAAACCCGATGTTGAATTGCCGGTTATTGAAAACCGAAATTTCGTAAATAATTTTCCAATGGGCAAACAAGTCGGCAATGGCTTTGCGCAGTGGGTAGCCCGGGTGGTATATATGGGCAGGTTCGGCGCCAACGCCGTTAATTTCAAGAATTTGGATGTTTTTACCCTGTTTCAGGTCATCAATTGAAGTACATTTTAAATCGAAACGGCAAAAATACACATGCGGCAATTGGTGGTTAATTTGGTCAAAAACCCGTATAAGTGTTTGGTCAATAAGGTGGTTGCCGTTTAAAAACATGGTTCCGCGCGAATGGTTTCCAATGGGTTCCAACAGCAGGGTTTTACCTTCGGGCAATATTGCATTCCATTCTTTTTGGTAAAGTTTTGCCAGCCGTTTTTTTTGCAGAACAGCTCTGGGATAATTTTCGATGAGTTGTTGCAGGGTGTCTTTTCCGTTTCCGGTAACGCGCAAATGCTCTTTAAGGGTTACCGATGATATATTGCCCGATTGCCGGTTTGGAAACCGGTAATGCAATACGCTCAGTTCTATTGGCAGGTCAACAAAGTTTTGTATCAGCAGGTCAACAGCGCTAAATCGGGTGTGGTAACCCTTTAAAGCTGCTTCATCGGGTATTTTTTCTACCAGCAGTCCGCGTTGTCCTACATCGGGTTTTACTATAAGCGGGTAGGCAATTCCTGCTGCGTCAATATCGGCATAAACCCGGTTAAGAGTGGTATTTCGGGGCACAAACACGGTTTTGGGCTGCAGGTGTGCCGGGGTGGCGTTAATAATGTGTATTTTCGATTCGCCGGCAAACCCGCCGGTAACAATAGATGGATTGGCCGCACTAAAAAACAGGAACGAGCGTGCTTTTGCCGATAAATAGAGGTAATAAAAAAACACCGGGGCATACAAAACATACATGTTCCAATATTCCCAGTTAAACAAACGGATAAAAAACGGATTAGTTTTAAATATTTTTGTCATATTTTAAACAATAGAAACAGCAAATGAGCTAACAGCAAAGGCATGTTTCAGCCAGTTGTTTTTGCACCCGAAGCACGGTGCTGAATGGTAGAATACGCCACACCGAAATTGGGCGGCAGTTGTATTTGTGGTAAAATCATTAGCAGTCCAATTTTTATAATGGCTAAGTGGTGTATAATATGCTCTGCATTGTAGGCCAGTTCGCGGTGGAGGTTGGTGTTAATAAGGGCAGGTTGCCCAAGTTGAGGATAAGTAACCACTAATTGCAGGTGAGGGTTTTGCTGTAGGGCATTCAGTTGCACTTCAAGGGCGGCAATGGACTGAAGCGCGGTTTCGGGATACAGTTCAAGGGTGGTATTGCGCTGTCGGGCGTCGTAGTTTATAACGCCCGATGGCAGTTGTGCCATTAGGCATTGCAAAAACTCAATAAAATGGCGGGTATGCTGGCCTATGCTTGTGCCCGAAAATACGGGCAACGGATGGGCATATTGTGCAGGTGTTAGCTGCACCAAATAATCTTTGGTCTGCCAAAGCAGTTGTTGCACGGTAGTTATTAAATTCATATATAAATGCGGGGTTAGTTTGCAAGGTAAATATGGTACTGCGGGCACACTGCCAAAAGCATTTTGCCTACAGAATTTGAAATGACACATTGCAAAGATACAGAAACAGCGCCAAATAAAAGTCGGAATTACGACAAAGAGAATGTTTCCTGTGTTTTATAGGGGGCGAGTATTATCGCAGCACTATGGCTTCAAACCCCGGCATTGTAATTACCTCATACACCGGTTTGGTGTGGAGGGTTGCCCTTTGCAGGTTTGCGGGCTGCCCGTTAACCGTGCAATGAGAGGGGGTAAAGGGTAAGCCATGAAAGATTATTTTGTACTTGTTATATGGGGGTTGGTAGTTGCCCTTTATGGTATGCAAAAGGGTAAAACCGGTTTGGGTGCCTTCGGTTGCAAAGGTATGCAGGGCAAAGTTGCCTTCTTTGTAACTCTTGTTTTCGCCCTCATCTTCATAAAGGCAGCTCTCTTCGGTGCCGTTCAGGAAATAAACCAGCAAAGTAATTTCATCGGGTTGCTGTTCGCCCACATATTGCATAACCGGGTAATGCGGTATAACGGCTCCCTCTTTCACAAAAAAAGGAATTTGGTGCAGGGGCGCTTCAATTTTATATTTTTTACCCCCCTTGTACAGCACACCGGTATGGTAATGATACCAGTTGCCGCGGGGCAAGTATGTTTTTACCGTATTTTTTGCCGGTTTTATAACCGGACGCACCAAAATATGGTTGCCGGCTATGAACTCAATTTTTCTTTTGCAGGCTGTTACGTCGGTTTGGTCGTAGAATGCCAGGGGTTTAATAACCGGCTCACCTGTTTGGCAATACTGCCTGAATGCCGTGTAGAGGTAGGGCAGCAAGCGGTAGCGCAGTTCAATGGCGGTTTTAGCCACAGAGGTATAAGGTTCTCCAAACACCCAGGGTTCGCGGTCGGTAATGGGTTTTTGGTCGGGGTGATAGGCGGAGATATCGGCATTGGCGCCCATGGAATGAGTTCGGTAAAAGAGGTGGAAAACACCCATTTGCAGCCATCGCACAAAAAGTTCACCGTTAGAAATGCCGGCAAACCCGCCAATATCTGAACCAATAAAAGAAAAGCCCGATATGCTCATGCGCTGGCATTGCAGGTTGGCAATTTGCAGATGTTGCCAGGTAGCATTGTTATCGCCGGTCCAGCAGCAGGCAAATCTTTGTCCGCCGGCATAGGTGGCGCGGCTTATTACAAATGGGCGTTTATGTGGGGCAAGAAGTTGTAACCCCTCGTAAGTTGCGCGCGACATTTGCATTCCATACACGTTGTGCGCTTTGGCGTGGTGGCATGGATGTCCGTCGTAATGGTGACGCACGTGGTCGGGAAAAGTTTTATGTTTTACCTCAAAAATAGCAGGTTCGTTCATATCATTCCAAAACCCGCTAATGCCGGTTTGTTGGTAAAAGTTTTGGTACAGGTTTCCCCACCAGGTTCTTACGTTGGGGTTGGTAAAATCGGGAAAAACGCATTCGGGCGGCCAAACCGATGCACGCATGAGTTTACCGTCGTCGCGGCGGCAAAAAACATCATGTTCGGTGCCCGACTGATATACGTGGTAGTTTTTATCTATAAGAATACCCGGGTCAATAATTACCACTGTTTTATATCCTTGTTGGGCAAGGTCTTTCACCATTTTTTCGGGCTGGGGAAAGCGTTCTTTATCCCAGGTAAAACACCGGAAGGCGTCCATATAGTCAATATCAAGATAAATGACATCGCAGGGTATTTGCCTTGCTCTAAAACCTTCGGTTACTTCCCGCACACGGCTTTCGGGATAGTAGCTCCAGCGGCATTGGTGGTAACCCAGCGCCCAAAGCGGGGGCAGTTCGGGGGTGCCGGTAAGTTGGGCGTAACGGGTTGCTACTTGGGGCAAGGTGGGGCCGTAAATAAAATAGTAGTTAATATCGCCTCCGGCCGCCGAAAAACTGCTTACTTCGTTTCCCTGCCTGTCGAAACTAAAACGGGTTCGGTAGGTGTTGTCGAGGAAAATGCCGTAGGCGTTATTCTTGTACAACGCATAATAAAACGGAATGGCGCGGTAAATGGGGTCGGTATCTGCTTCGTAGCCAAAAGTATCGGTGCACCAGTTTTCAAAGGCTTTTCCCCGAAGGTTAAATTCTAAGGAAGGTTTATCGCCCAAGCCGAAGAACATTTTTCCGAGGGGGGCTTTTTTAGTTACTTTTACCTCTGTTATACCCTGCAAAATGCTTTCGCGGAGGTAAAAACCGGTATCATCTTCGCAAAGTAGGGTACCTTCATGGTCGTAAATGCGCAACAACAACCGATGTTTTGATATGGTACAATGCAATTTGGGGGTGCCAATAAGAAATGCTGTTTCTGTTTCTTCAAAAGTTACCGTGGTAGCCGGAGGAGTAAAAGACGGATTGAGGGCATAGGAAAAATCGGGGTCAAATTCTCCGTCAACCGAATAGCGAAACCTGATAATGGCATCTGTAATAATGTTTACCTGCATGGTTACGCGGTTTTCGCAGAAAAAGGTATAATGGGTGTCCGAATCCTGCTCAAACCCTGTAACGTTGCCCGGAAAATGGCGCCGCACCACATCATCATACCGTTTATGGCTGCTTTCAGCAACCTGGTCGTTTTGTTGCATACGTGTCGGAAGTTTTGTTCAATTGCCAAGGTGAAAAAATGGTAAATTCCGGGAAAAAGTACGGTATCTGCTCCAATATAACAATGTTGCGCGCGGTTAATTTGTGTACCGATGGCTGTAAGATGGTGCTAATCGTACAACTCGCTTATTTTGACCAGTCCATGTATATTGTTTATCATAATATCGGTGCGGCGGGTGCTGATGTAGTTTAGCTCTTTAAAGTCTTTCAAAATCCGAATGGTGGTTTCTTTTACTGTACCCACCAAAGAGGCCAAGTCTTCGCGCGAAATGGTAATAACACCCATTGGGTTATCATCGTCGTCTTTAAAAGCATTGTGCAACAACAGCAAAGCCTCGGCCATGCGCCCCCTGATGGGTTTGTATGCCAGATCGGCCATTTTTGAATAGCTTTCGTCTATGCTGTTGCATAATAGTTTTATGTAATTTTCAGCAAATCTTGCATTCGCTTTAAACAAATCGAGAATTTGTTGCTTGGGCACAAGGCAAACGGTACAGTCTTCCAGCGCTGCAGCCGAAATAGAATAATGTCCGCCCGAAAGAAGAGAGGAATAGCCAAGGAAATCGCCGGGTTTGGCAATGCGCACAATTTGCTCGCGCCCGTCGCTTGCATACTTGTACAACTTAACCATGCCCGAATTTATACAGAACAATCCAATGGGGTTGGTGCCCTCCTGAAACAGAATTTGCCCACGTTTGTAGGTAGAACAGGTTTTGTACTTACTTAAACTATCTACTTCGTTTGAGTGACAAAAATGAAACAACGAGTTTTTCCTGCTTTTGCAATGGGCACAATCTGGAATTTCCGCAGTTACTTTCATATTTTATTGTTTTCGGTAGTGTGTGTGATGTGCGAAATTATGCAGCATTTTGCTCTTATCCAAATAACAACTCAAAAATTTGTATTGCTTACTTAATAGATCACAAACCGGCAACCTTCTCTGGCAAGCTTACTACGTGCTCCACCGTTCATAGATATTAGCAGTAAACCACCTCAATTATGCCCCTTTTTGTTATAATGGATGCAGCAGTAGGGTAGTGACACTTGTAAAATGCCAGCTTAACGTAATTGGTTATTAATGGTAAAAACTTTCTGCCTACTATAATTCACCTTTTTCAATGTTAAGGAGGGCATTTGGCGTAGCTTTAAAACACCGAAAGCATTGATAGGAATAGCCCGAAGAATGGGCAATATGTTTCACGAACCCTCAAATGAGTTCAATTGCTATTTTTCCCCGATGTTTTTTTAGCCACCTTATTTCACATTCAACATTGTTGGGGTGGTGGCTATTGGTATAATTTTTCTGTATGTTTTACATGCGGTTATTCTCATTTTACCCCCTCTTCGGGGTTTTTGAGGGTTGCCGGCAGATAAAAATATGGGGAAAATGGTGCGGCGAGTAAGATGAGACATAACCATATGCAGATTGCGACGTTTCCTATCTAAAGTAACATACGTTTTACCCTTTACAGGACAAAATTTAACTGCCTCCATAGAGGGTGCAAGCTGCGCATATAATTTACTACCTTTGCCGGTAAATAAAAAGGGAATATTATGAAGGCAATCATCATTGGCGCAACATCTGGCATAGGAGAAGCTTTGGCAAAGGAGCTTGCCCAAAGAGGGTACAAAATTGGCATTACCGGCCGCCGAACCGAATTGCTGCAACAATTGCAGGCACAATTGCAGCCCGCCGCCAAAGTGGTCATACAAACCATGGATATAACCTGCTTTGACAAAGCCCGAGCCGGTTTTATGCACCTTATTGAAGAACTGGGCGGGCTTGATTTGGTGGTTATTAACGCCGGCGTAGGCAGTTATGCCAATGCATGGGAAACCGAATTTAACACCATACAAACCAATGTTACCGGTTTTACCGCCATAGCCAATGCTGCTTTTCATTATTTTGCCCAACAAAAAAAAGGGCATATTGTGGGTATTTCATCATTAGCAGCAGAGCGGGGTGGTTCCAGAAGCCCCGTTTATAACGCATCTAAAGCATTTATTTCTAATTACATGGACGGGTTGCGCCATGTTTCGGTAAGAAAACAACTCCATATAGCCATAACAGATATTCGGCCGGGCTTTGTGAAAACCCCTATGACCGAAAAAAATAAAGGCATGTTTTGGATAGTGCCCGCCCCAAAAGCCGCCCGACAAATTGCCGATGCTATAGAGCAACAACGCAAAATAGCCTATATATCGAAAAGGTGGCGAATGGTAAGCTGGATTTTGCGCTTGTTGCCCGATGCGCTGTACCGGAAACTAAGCTAACCGGTTTTTCCAACTTATGATGTCATGTTTTTAAGCCTCCTTACTTCACCTTGGGAAAACGATATTCTGAACTTCCTTACCTATCGAGTTAGCAATGGTATGGTGGAAGGAATCAACAATGCCATAAAAACCCTCAAAAGAGAAGCTTATGGCTTTAGAAATTTTCAACATTTCAGAGCCAGAATCTTCGTCAATTTCCTCTGATGCGCTAAAAAGTCGGAAGAACCACTGATTATTAATAAATTAAGAGCACCTAAATAGTTGCTTTTACTTAAAATAACTGTTCAAAACCTACCGATTGGCGCGGCTTTTTACCTCTGCTTTTGCGTATGTTTACCGCAACCACTTTATATTCGGGGCAAAGTGCTTCGGTGTCATGAATGTCGGAGGTAATTTGGTTTATCATCAATTCGGGGAAATGGAATGTGGTGCTTAATATGCCGGGTTTTACTTCATCGGTAATGCGGGCTTTAATATCAATTTTTCCTCTTGCCGATTCTACACATACCAAATCGCCATCGGCAATATGGTGTTTAAGAGCATCATCGGGGTGAATGAGCAAAACGTCTTCGGTTAGCAGTTGGGCATTTTTGGTGCGGCGTGTCATGGTACCAGAGTTGTAATGTTCCAACTCGCGGTTGGTGGTAATAATGTAGGGGAACGTTTTACCGTTTGCCAGCAGCTCTTCGGTTTCTTTAAAACTGGTGTAGTGAAATTTACCTTTTCCGCGCTTAAAGGTTTCGGCATGTAAAATTTCGGTATCGGTTCCATCGGGGTTTACCGGCCATTGTTTACCGTTTTCGCCCAATTCTTCCCATTTTATGCCTTTAAAGAACGGCACTATTTGGGCAATTTCCTGCAACACGGTGGCGGGGTGGTAATCGGGTTGTTGGTAGCCCATGTGGTTCATGATGTCCACCATAATTTGCCCGTCGGGTTTGGTACCGGGCAGCGGGGCTATTACCTGATTTACCCGTTGCACGCGGCGCTCGCCGTTGGTAAAGGTGCCGCTTTTTTCCAGAAACGAGGCAGCAGGCAGCACTACGGTGGCCATGTTGGCGGTTTCTGTCATAAAAATTTCCTGTACTACCAGCAGTTCCAGCTCTTTAAGAGCGGCAATAACTTTTTGGGTATTCGGGTCGGTTTGTACCAGATCTTCGCCCATAATCCACAAGGCTTTCAGTTTGCCGTTAAGTGAGGCATCATACATTTGAGGTATTTTGTAGCCTATGTGCATGGGCAGTTTGGCACGGTAAAAGGTTTCGTACTGGCCGTGAATTTCGGGATTGGTAACATCAAGGTAGCCCGCGCCCTGATGCGGTTGGCAACCCATATCGGCAGCGCCCTGCACGTTGTTTTGCCCCCTTAGCGGGTTTACCCCCACGCCGCGTCGGCCTATATTGCCGGTTATCATGGCCAAATCGGCAATGAGCATAACGGCGTAGGTGCCTTGTGTGTGTTCTGTTACACCCAATCCATGAAAAGACATGGCATTGCCCGCCGTGGCATAGGCAATAGCTGCCTGCTGAACCAAATGTCGGTCAACGCCGCTCACCCGTTCCAGTTCGTCTATGTTAAGGTTTAAAATCTGTCGTTTAAATTCTTCGTACCCTTCGGTTCTGGCTTCAATAAATCTGCGGTCTTCCAGTTGGTTGTTGATAATGTAGTACAGCATCATGTTGAGCACGGCCACATTGGTTCCGGGGCGCAGTTGCAAATGGTAGGTGGCATAACGGGCAAGTTCGGTTCGGCGCGGATCTATTACGATAACCGTTTTACCCTTCATAGCCAGTTGTTTCATTTTAGCGCCGGTAACGGGGTGGGCATCGGTAGGGTTGGCGCCAATTACCATAATGCAGTTGGTATATTTAAGGTCTTCTATTGAATTGGTAGCAGCACCGGTGCCAAACGTTTTTTGCAAGCCCAGGGCGGTGGGCGAGTGGCATACGCGGGCGCAACTGTCAATATTGTTGGTGCCAATTACCGCGCGTATAAATTTTTGCATGAGGTAATTTTCTTCGTTGGTACACCGCGCCGATGAAACACCTGCTATGGCATCGGGGCCATATTTTTCTTTTATGAGGGTTAGCCTTTCGGCAATAAAATTATAGGCTTCTTCCCATGTGGCCGGCACCAATTTGCCGTTTTGCCGTATAAGCGGGGTGCGAAGCCGGTCGGGGTGGTTGTAGAACGAAAAGGCAAAGCGTCCTTTGAGGCAGGTGTGCCCTTGGTTTACCTCGGCATTGTAGGGCGCCTGTATGCTTTTAATGGTGCCGTTTACGGTGGCAATGTCCAAATTGCAGCCTACGCCGCAGTAAGTGCAAACGGTGCGCGTTTTTTGAACACCTACTACCGATTTCGATTCAAAAACATCGGAAATAGCTGATGTGGGGCAGGCCTGTGCACAAGCGCCGCAGCTCACACAATCGGAATTAAAAAAGTTTTTGTTGGCGCTTTTTATAATGTGGCTGTCAAAACCGCGCCCGGCCATACTCAGCACAAATTCGCCCTGCACCTCATCGCAGGCGCGCACACAACGGTAGCAGTTAATGCACTTGCTAAAATCGGAGGTCATGTACGGGTGGCTCAAATCTTTTTGGTAGTGCAAGTGGTTTTTTCCTTCGGGGTAGCGCACCTGCCGTATGCCTACGCGGGCGGCCACTTCCTGCAATTCGCAATTGTTGTTTACCTCACAGGTTAGGCAATCGAGCGGGTGGTCGGTTAGTACCAGTTCAATAATATTTTTTCGCAGTTTTTGTATGCGCTCTGAGTTGGGGTAAATATAGGTGTTTGGCATTACCGGCGTATGGCACGATGCCTGTGCTTTTACCGCCCCGCCCGGGGTTAGCGCTACATCTACACTGCACACGCGGCATGAGCCAAAAGGCTCCAGATTGGGAGCGTCGCACAGGGTAGGTATGGCTTTTTTGCCAAAATGGCGTTTTACAAAACTTAAAATGGTTTCGCCTTCGGCTATTTCGTAGGGGATGTTGTTTATGTATGCCTTCATTAGTTATGAATTATGAATTATGAGTTATGCTTTGTGCTTTCCTAAATTAACTTGCCCCATTTTGTAAATTATGAACTAAAATTCTT
>NBMY01000083.1 GCA_002212985.1 Sphingobacteriales bacterium TSM_CSS | reverse complement strand
GTGTTGTTTACCCCCCCCATTTACCATCATCGTCGGTTGGTGGCAGCGTGGTTGAGGGGTCGGTATTGTTGGCAGAAGTATCGGCACTTTGGTCCTCCCTTATACTGAGTTTGGGAGTGATATTGCTGTGTTGGGTGGTTTCGTTTTCGGCCAGTAGATGGTTGTTTTTGGGGTTAAACGGCGATGCATTTTGATGTATGGCAATAACTTGTCTGGATATTTTAATGGAGGCAATCAGTACTAAAAAAGCCATTAACCCCAACAATTCGTAGTTTTGCTGCATAAGGAAAAAATCATAAGCGCCATGCGCCACTACTGCCCAAAAGAGGCCGGTAAGCAGCAGGCGTTGCCGGTTTTGGGGGTTAAATTTTGCCAAGCCCACAAAATAGCCCATAATAACCCCAAAAGCGGCATGGGCAGGCACGGCTGTAAAAGCCCGTAATACGGCAGTATGGTACCCGCCTTCTGCCACGTACATAATGTTTTCAAAAGCAGCAAAACCCATACCTACCATAACGGCGTAAATAATGCCGTCAAAGGGTTCGTTAAACTCTTTGCGGTTAAACATTACGTAACGAAGGAAAAGGAATTTGGCAAACTCTTCGGAAAGCGCCACGGCAATAAAGGCGTGGGCAAAGGTGATAAAAATATTGTCGGAAATATTAAATCCGAATTGTTCGCCCAACATGCTGCCAAAAATAGCCGGAAAAATACTCACTACCCCCAGAAAAAAACTGAGTACAAGCAACCTTAAAGGCTCTTTTTCGTATTTATCTCTGCCGTAAATATACCAGATAACTGCAGCAGCAGGCGCTAAGGCAAATAATAACAGTTGCATAGTGGTTTTACCGGTTGTTTAGTGGAGGTAGCAAATTGGCAGAGCAAATGAGCTGCAAACCCAACGAGGCATTTTTTGTTATGTGTTTGATGCCCTATAATTACTTGATTACCATACTCTTTACAGGATCCATTGCTTTTTGCCGTACATATTTCGGGTACAATATAGCGTTTTATCCGGCATGAACCGGCTTTTTTTCTCTTTGAAACATTATTTTTGTACTTTCTTATACCGGATTTATATTAAAAAGTAATTTTGCGGTCAATTTTTGCAGAACATGCCCGTTTTTACCGATACACACGCCCATTTATATTTTCACCAGTTTGACCACGACCGCAACGCCATGATACAGCGGGCGCTTAACAACGGTGTAACCCGCTTGTTTTTACCCAATGTTGACAGTGAAACTATTGCTGCAATGTACCAAACAATTGATGCCCACCCCCACCACTGTTTCCCCATGATGGGCGTACACCCTTGCAGCATAAAAGCCAATTTTGAAAAAGAACTTGCTCTGGCAGAACAGGAACTAAAACACTCGGGGCGGCGTTTTTATGCGGTAGGCGAAATAGGGCTTGATTTTTATTGGGATGTAACCTACCGCAAACAACAGTTTGAAGCCTTAGAGCGGCAAATAGCATGGGCTAAAGAACTGCAACTGCCCATAGTGCTGCACTGCCGTGAGTCTTTTGCCGAAACTTTTGAGTTGGTAAAAAATCAGGCTGCCGGCGGCGGGTTAAGCGGCGTATTTCATTGCTTTGGCGGCACCGTGGCCGATGCCGGAAAAGTGGCAGCATTGGGCAATTTCTACATGGGCATAGGTGGAACGCTTACCTATAAAAAAAGTGAACTGCCCGAAGTTATTGCCGCCGTAGATTTGCAATACATTGTGTTGGAAACCGATGCCCCTTATCTTGCACCCGAACCCTACCGCTCTGCCAAAAACCCGGCAGAAAAAAGAAACGAAAGCGCTTATGTGGTAAACGTGGCGCAACGCATTGCAGAAATAAAAAGACTTAGCATAGATGAAGTAGCAACCACCACTACCCAAAATGCCCTTACACTCTTTAAAATGAACTAAAACCACCGTAAAAGCCATTTACCTGTAAAAATATTGGCAACAAACGGCGTTTTATTTTGATAATTTCAAAAAGTTTTCAATTTTTGCCCCCTGATACTCAAAACACCACCTAAAACACAGTTTAACCCCTGTAAATCAGTAAGTCAAAAAAATAAACAAAAAATGTTTTTACTTTTGTCGGGTTATTTTCCTAATTTACCGCCGATTTTGTGCCGCCTTCGTTTAAGCGGGTTGAGTTGGTAAAAAAAGTAAAAAAACCGGCAGTGAGAGGAGAAATAAGCCGCGCGAGGAGAGATGGCCGAGTGGTCGAAGGCGCACGCCTGGAAAGTGTGTGTACCCCACAAGGGTACCGAGGGTTCGAATCCCTCTCTCTCCGCAACAAAACAAAGCAGAGTTTCACTATTTAATTCACCGTTTTAAAATTAATTTTTCATCAAAAAATTATAAACTAACCATTATGAAAAACTTGTTTACGCTACTCTTAGCGTTTGGGCTTTTTCTTTTAGCAGGTATCGCCTATACACAGGCGCAAGACTCTACCGCTACCAACACGGCTACTGCTGCTGCTACAACCACCACCACTTCGTCCACCACAGACGAAGCAGCCCCCCAAGGCATGGAGTTAATGAAAAAGTACTTCATTGAGGGTGGATGGCAATGGATGGCCCCCATTCTTTTCTGCTTAATTGCCGGTTTGGCCATTGCCATTGAACGCGTATTGGTGCTCAACCTCTCTACTACCAACACCAGTTCACTGCTCAAAAAAATTGAGTCTGCATTTCAGGAAGGCAATTTAGATAAAGCAAAGGAAATTTGCCGTTCTACCCGCGGCCCGGTAGCCAGCCTGTTCCTGCAAGGGTTGGAAAGAACCGATGAGGGCATTGACATTATAGAAAAGTCAATTGTATCATCGGGTTCTGTAGAAATGGGTAAGCTCGAAACCGGACTTACCTGGATTTCGCTCTTCATAGCTCTTGCCCCGATGTTAGGGTTCTTGGGAACGGTAGTAGGTATGATTCAGGCATTTGACGCCATTGAAGCTGCCGGCGATATTTCTCCGGGTTTGGTGGCAGGCGGTATTAAAGTGGCACTGTTAACCACCGTATTCGGTCTTATTGTTGCTATTATCCTGCAAGTTTTCTACAACTATTTTACCTCTAAAGTAGATGGTATCGTAAACAAAATGGAAGAGGCTTCTATTTCGTTTCTTGATTTGCTCAAACGCCATAAAATAGTTTAAGAACAAACCATGCCCATGGGCAGGTTGTTACCGGTTTGACAAACAATTTTCAATTCTTAAAAACACATTTATGGAAAGCATATTAACCAACTACTTATTACCGGCAGGAATTTACCTCATCTTCATTGCCTTTGCTACCGTTATAGCCATGGCATTGTGGCAGGTTGTAAAAGACTTTACGCACGACCCCGTGGGAACGGCTAAAAGCATGGCCGGCGTTTTTGCGCTCATTGTAATAGTGCTTATCATTTGGCAATTCTCTTCGCCAGAAAAAACCGGCATATTTGCTAAATCAAAATATGCCGATATTTCCGGCGGGGTTATGAAATTTGTGGGTGCAGGTAATACAGCCGCTGTATTAATGATTGTTGCATCTATTGTTACGCTTATCGGTTCCGAAATTTACAACATATTTAAATAAGCACTAAAAAACGGGCTATGAGACAAAACAGGAAAATACCCGAAATAAACGCAGGTTCAATGGCAGACATCGCCTTCCTGTTGCTTATTTTCTTTCTGGTAACCACAACTATGGATGTGGATAAAGGCTTGCTTACCTTGTTGCCGCCGTGGTCAACAGAAGAGCCGCCAGATGTAAAATCGAACCGCCGTAACGTGCTGGATATTTTGGTAAACTCCAGAGACCAACTGTTGGTAAAAGGCAAACCCCTTGACCTGTCTGAACTGAAAGACCTTACCAAAAAACACGTAAACAATAATGGCGTTGACCCCGAATATTCCGTGGACCCGCAAAAAGCAGTGGTATCTTTAAAAAACGACAAAGGCACTACCTACAACATGTACATATCGGTTCAGAATGAGTTAAAAGCCGCCTACAACGAACTGCGAGACGATTATGCCAAAACCAAGTACGGAATGAAATTAGACGACCTTTCGGAAGACAAACAGAAGGAGGTAAAAGATACCTACCCGCTGCGCATTTCGGAAGCCGAACCAGAAGACCTTGGCGGCGCTGCACCTCCGGCACCCGGTGGCGGACAATAATTTTTTTAAGTTCATTTCAAAAAACCGTAACCCATGCCAATACGTAAAAATACTTCCAAAGAAACGCCAGGCATTTCAACCGCTTCGCTGCCCGATATTGTATTTATGTTGCTCTTCTTTTTCATGGTTACTACTACCATGCGCGACTCTGAAATTATGGTGCAAATTCGTCCGGTAAAAGCCACCGAACTCACCAAACTAGAGAAAAAATCGCTCGTGAGCTATATTTACATCGGACCGCCTAACATGCAGTACCGCGAAAAATGGGGAACAGCCCCCCGTATCCAGCTAAACGATGCCTTCAGTACCAAAGAAGATATCCGCCAGTTTATTGAAAATGAACGCGGTAAATTAGACGAAAAACTAGCATCGCAAATGACTGTATCGCTTCGGGTAGATAAAGATGTGAAAATGGGAATTGTTACCGATGTAAAACAAGAGTTGCGCAAAGCCAATGCGCTTAAACTCAACTACTCGGCAGTGCCCCGTACCGAAGCCCTCAAGTAAGTTTTCTCTTTTATTCATAACCAACTTAAGCCCCAACCCGAAAAGGTTGGGGCTTTTTTCGTACCTTAGTGGCGCAAACCGCCATATTCTCTTGTTTCCATGAATTTTGAGCGCATTTTCGACATTTTACCCTACCAACTGCAAAAATACCCGCAGCAACAGGCGCTTTGCATGTGCCAAAACGGGCAAATACTCTCTTACTCTACCCGGCAATGCCTTGAACTTATTAACCAATTGAGCTGCGGATTGCTGCAGCAGGGCATTCAAAAAAACGACACCGTAGCCATTATGGCATCGCAAAATTGCCCCGAATGGAGTTTTACCGATTTTGCCATACAACAAACCGGCGGCATTACCGTGCCCATACACGCCACCGCCTCGCCCGATGAATGCCTTTATATATTTAACCACGCCCAAATTAAATGGTGCTTTGTAAACAACAAAGACCTGTATTCCAAAATACACCGGCTACACTCCCAACTGCCTCAATTGCAGGCTGTTTTTACCTTTTTACCCGTTGACAACGCCACCAACTGGCAGCAACTGCTGCTGCCCTGCACCCAACCCCTGCTTCAAACCCTGCAACAACGAAAAAAACAGGTACAGCCGCAAGATGTTGCCACTATTATTTACACATCGGGCACAACCGGGCAGCCAAAAGGGGTAGTGCTTACCCATGATAACATCGTAAGCAACATAAAATCTATATTGCCGGTACTGCCCGTTGCACAAGGCAACCCGGTACTTAGCTTTTTACCCCTTAGTCACGTATTTGAGCGCACCGCCAACTATACCTGCATGGCAGCCGGCGCAGGCATATTCTACTCAGCCATTACCCAAACCGAACAAAACATGCGGTTGGTAAAGCCTTGTTATTTTTCGGCAGTGCCGCGCGTACTGGAACGCATGTTTGAAGAAGTGGAAAAACGCGCACAAGGATTCACTGGTTTCAGAAAATACTTGTTTCAGCGCGCCTTATCTATAGCCGAAGCGTACCCTTTTACCGGAAAACCAACATGGCGCTACGCCATAAACCTTTATCTGGCACGCCTGCTGGTATTGCGGCGCTTAAAAAAAGCCGTAGGCGGCAGAGTAAAAGGCATTTTTCTGGGAGCCGCCGCCTTGCAGCCTCGTTTAGCCCGCATTTTTACCGCCGCCGGCATTCCTGTACGCGAAGGCTACGGCCTTACCGAAAGCGCCCCCGTACTGGCTTTTAACCGCTTTGAACCCGGCGGCAGCCTCCTGGGTACGGTAGGCATTCCAATTCCGGGTGTAGAAATAAAAATTAACCCCACCGATGGTGAAATTTTAGCCCGTGGGCCCAATATTATGAAAGGGTATTACCTTGAACCCCAACTTACCGCCCAAACCATTACTCCCGATGGATGGCTCCATACCGGAGACCTGGGCGAATGGGTAAACGACAAATTTCTGAAAATAACCGGCCGCAAGAAGGAACTCTTTAAAATAACCAGCGGCAAATATGTAGCGCCACAACCCATAGAAAACCAACTCCGCGAGTCGGCTTTTATAGAACATGCCATGGTTATTGGCGATGGGCATCAGTTTATTTCGGCCCTTATTGCACCGGCTTTTGGAGTGCTGCAAAAATATTGCTTAGCCAACAACCTGCCCGTTGATGCCGAAAACACACAAAACTGGCTTAACCACCCTGCCATTACAGCCCTTTACCGCCAATTAATTGACAACTACAACAGTTCACCAAATACCCAGCACCCTATACGCAAATTTTTGCTGCTGCCTCACCCCTTTACCCCCGAAAACGGGCTGCTAACCCCCACCCTGAAGGTAAAACGGGAAGCCGTAATACAGCAATACCAACAGCAAATTGAAACACTGTACCAAACATGGGGTAAATCATAGTTATTGGGGCAACAGCCACCAATTTTTAAGCTAAGGGAAACTTTTTAAACCCAATTTCCGTTTTATAATTTTATACCTGCAATACAAATTCCTTGCTAATATGTACCGGTTTTCTACACGCGAATGGATACAAGAAGACATTGACCTGCTACTTGATGAGGTGATTACCGGAGGTTGCAAATTGATTGTGCATAACGACGATTTTAACACCTTTGATTGGGTAATAAAAACGCTTATTGAAGTTTGCCGCCATACACCCGAACAAGCAGAGCAATGTTCGCTTATTATACACTACAAAGGCAAGTGCGTGGTAAAAGAAGGTACCGAAGAGCAACTGAAACCCATGCGCGAAGCCATTGTGGATCGCGGCATTGGCGCTACTCTGGAATTTGATTAACCTTTACAAGGGGTTGCAGCCCGCACCATTTAACACAACTGCCATATGCAGCATTTTTCAGGTGTGCCAAACCGTTTTTTCAGATACGGGTGTGCGACTGCCCGGGGGTGGAGGCTGTTGCGCATAACCCAAATACCAAAACCCAAGACACTGGTCTTGCTCTGTTAAACCCAAAAAAACTTTGGTACTGTTGGCATACGTGCCGGCAGGTGTGCTCCAGTAAGCCACCAAACCATAGGCCGTGGCAGTAAGGTGCATGTTTTGCACCGCACAGGCTACGGCTGCCATGTCTTCATTTTCGGGAATTTTGGTATCGGGTTTCCGCTTCATGCAAATAGCAATAATGTATGAAGCCATTAACGGCCTTTCGGCCAGCAATTGCCTTTTTTGTTCGTTTACCTTGCCCGACGGGGTGTTTTGCAGGTAGTTCCGTACTAAAAAATCGGCCAGTGTTTGCCGCGCCGAACCGGTAAAAACCACAAAATGCCAGGGTTCGTTCATGCCGTGTGTAGGCGCCCATGTGGCATTTTCCAGTATTTTCTCAACAATCGGGCGTTCAACCGGACGGCTGCTAAAATATTCGGGTTTTACCGTTCTCCGGGTTTCAATGATTGCGGTAAGTATGTTGGGTTTATTGTCCATATAAAATCATTTAGGGCGCTAAATTGCATAATTTTATGCATAAAGTTGCGGTCATTCGGGTTACTTTTGGGTAAATTGGTAAATTTGTGCCCAATTCCAACTCATCGTGCAAATATTAATAATCGTTTCATGACCACAGTTAAACCATTTGCTTCCTGGAGACCGGTAAAAAAATTTGCTCCCGCCGTTGCTTCGCGCCCCTACGACGTACTTAACCGCGCCGAAGCCAAAGCCGATGCCCAGCATAACCCCTACTCGTTTTTACATGTAACCCGAGCAGAAATTGACCTTCCCGATAGCGTTGACGAACACGACGCAAGTGTTTACCGGCAGGCAAAAACCTATTTTAATATGTTGGTGAGCAATGGCGTGCTCGAAAAAGATAAAAACCACACGTATTACATATACGCCCAAACTATGAACAACCGGCAACAAATAGGCATTGCCGGACTGCTTTCGGTAGATGATTGCCTGAACGGACTCATAAAAAAACACGAACTTACACGGCCCGAAAAAGAAAAAGACCGAACCGACCACATGCTTGCCACCGGACTGCACGCCGAACCGGTACTGATGACCTATAAACAACATCAAGATATTGACACCATTGTAAACCGTATTGTACAGGTTTCGGACCCGGTTTATGATTTTACCACCCCCGACGGCGTACAACATACTTTTTGGACAGTAACCAAAAAAGCCGACGCCATTTATTTTGAAATGTATTTTGCCAACGACATACCGGCTATTTATATTGCCGACGGGCATCACCGCGTCGCCTCGGCCACACGCGCCTGCCTTGAACTTCGGAAACAATACCCCAATTACAATGGCTCCGAAGGGTTTAACTTTTTTCCGGCAGTGCTTTTTCCGGGCAATCAGCTTCATATTATGGATTATAATCGCGTGGTAAAAGACCTGAACGGTATGCAACCCAATGAGTTTTTGCAAAAACTGGAGCAGGATTTTACCATAACCACCCGCAACAAACCGGCAAAGCCTGCAAAAGCGCACGAGTTTGGTATGTACCTCAACAAAAACTGGTACCAACTTGTGCCCAATAAGCAACATATACCGGTAAAAGACCCCATAGCCTCTTTAGATGTAAGCATTTTATCGGAACTGGTACTCAGTAAACTGCTCAATATTAAAGACCAGCGTACCGATAAACGCATTGATTTTGTGGGCGGCATACGCGGCATGGCAGAATTAGAACAAAGGGTAAACAGTGGCGAAATGAGCGTAGCTTTTGCCATACATCCGGTTACGGTTAACCAACTCATAAACGTAGCCGATTCGGGCAATATAATGCCGCCCAAATCTACCTGGTTTGAACCCAAACTGCGCAGCGGACTGTTAATTCATCAGTTCTAACCTCTTTTGCCCGCTAACAACCGCCGGTTGTTTTACAGAAAAACCCCCGAAACTGACGCAATTTGGCAACTGGCAGCAACTATTCGGGTTGTTAGTTGTTAGAAGTAAGTTAATCATGTATCTTTGCCCCCTGAACAACAAAATCGGAAAAATACACTTAAATCATGGCAGAAGTTATTAATATGCCCCTTATGAGCGATACCATGACCGAAGGTGTGGTAGCCGCCTGGCACAAAAATATTGGCGATAAGGTGAAAAGTGGCGACCTGCTTGCCGAAATTGAAACCGATAAAGCCACCATGGAATTTGAAGCGCCCGAAAGCGGTGTACTCCTGTACCGCGCCCCCGAAGGACAGGCAGTAAAGGTAAATGCCATTTTGGCCATTATAGGCAAAGTAGGCGAAGACATTAGCGCACTGTTGAAAGAAAACGATAACAGCAGCGAAACCGAAACCGCCCCTGCCACCGAAGCCAAAGCGCCCGAAACGTCAACCGTAGCAGTTGTACCACCCGCCGAAACGGCTGTTACTGCCCATACCGATGGCCGCATGAAGGCATCGCCACTGGCAAAAAGCCTGGCACGCCAAAACAATATAAACCTGAATATGGTAAAAGGCAGCGGCGAAGAAGGCCGAATTGTTAAGCGTGATATTGAAGCCTACCTGCAACAAACCGAAAAAACGCAAATTGCACCGCCGGCAGAAATCATTCCGGCCGTTGCCACCGGTACCGAAACGCCGCCGGCCCTTGCCCCCATGCAATCTTTTACCGGCGCCGAAGTCTATCAGGATGTGCGCGTATCGCAAATGCGCAAAACCATTGCCCGCCGCTTGGCCGAAAGCAAATTTAGCGCCCCCCACTTTTACCTTACCATGGAAGTGGTGATGGATAAAGCCATGGCCGCCCGAAGCAGCATGAACGAGTTTTCGCCCGTAAAAATATCTTTTAACGACCTTGTGGTAAAGGCTGCCGCCATGGCGCTGCGGCAACACCCGGCGATAAACGCCTCATGGATGGGCGATTTTATACGCTACAACCAATACATACATATTGGCGTTGCCGTTGCCGTTGACGAAGGCCTGCTGGTGCCCGTACTTCGATTTGCCGATAATAAATCGCTGAGTCAAATTGCCACCGAAACCAAAGATCTGGCACAAAAAGCGCAAAACAAAAAACTGGCGCCCGCCGATATGCAGGGCAATACCTTTACCATCTCTAATTTAGGCATGTTTGACATTGATGAGTTTACCGCCATTATTAACCCGCCCGATGCCTGCATACTGGCCGTTGGCAAAATTAATGCCGTGCCCGCTGTGGTGAATAACGAAATTAAGGTGGTAAACAAAATGAAAATTACCCTCTCCTGCGACCACCGCGTGGTAGATGGCGCTACCGGCGCAAAATTTCTGCAAACCCTTAAAGGCCTGTTGGAAGACCCGCTGCGCCTCCTGGTGTAAAACAGGTAACAAACACGCCAACTACAAGTTTATTGAAATGTATTTGGTTACAGGAGTATGACAACTACCGTTATGTTGGTACCGAATTTCCAATACCGATACGCCGCCCACATAAGTAAGGTTGCCTACGTTTACAACACAATCGGGTATTGCAATGCCTGTTTCGGGCACACTTGGCACACCGTTTTGGCTCAATAAGTACCACATGCCGCCGCCTGCCGTTGTATAGTCTGCAAGGTTAATATTCCCGTTCCCCGCATACCAAACGGAAGGAGGGTTAAATCCTAAATCAATTGGCGGAATAATGGTAATAGCGGCAGTATCCGTAACAATATTGCAAATTTTAGGCGCACCTGACAGGGTTACCGTATAGCCGACATGAACACCATAAGGACCTACTGAACCGGGATGTATAGTACGCCCTTTCTTGATCTATCGACTGAAGGAACGATTTTACCGATATGGGCAAGGCGCTGTTTACTCCAACAGTTTTTTCATTTCGGAAAGGGTAAAAAAGGGTATGTCGGTGGCGGTGGCGTTGGCAACCCAATCGGGCAGGGAGCCGCCCGGGTCAGATTCAAGTTGGTAGAGTACCTCCACCGTGCCGTTTGGCTTAGGCGATGCCTGCCAAATGCCGCTAAACCGAGGCACGCGCACTTTACCCGGTTTTTCGGGTATAAAATCTTTAACGCCGGTTAGTTTAAGGGTAATTGTTCCATCGGGCTTTTTTTCGGCATTTACTTTCGATATTAAATCGCGATCGGTTACCGGCCAGGGGGCATCGGTTACGGTATATACATAGTATTCGGTGTCCGATACCCGTTTCAGCAGTTTACTTTCAGAGCATTTGTACATCCATTTGGTATAGCCGTCGAAATTGCGCAGCAGGGTTAATACATCATCTACCGATGCTTTTATTTGTACCACCCCTTTTGAGTCTTTGAGGTTGCCCAATGAAGATTGGCGGGTATATACTTTTATGCCGCCTTTTTCTTTGGCAAGGCTCCAGGTATCGGGTGCGGCCACAAAGCCTGCAAGGGTTGCGGCTGCAAGTAACAGCAGGGTAATGATTTTGTTTTTGGTGAGCATAATTTTGTGTTTATTAAGTAGCAGATAAAAATTGAGCATGGAAATAGTTCTGACGCTAAAACCTTGCCATTAATGGATTGTAACCGATTGCAAAGGTTTAATTTTGTGGGGTAAAGGCGTTTGTTTTTGTTTGTTTAACGGTGGTTGCGGGGTGGCTATTGTTTTGGTTTTTGCATAAATACGGTAGCAAGCAAAAAAACGGCAACGGCTACATCAGCTACATTCCACAATTGCCGGCCAAGGCTCACCTTTAAAAACGGCTGAAACAGGGCGGCCAACAACAGGTATATGAAAAAAAGCAATTCGCTTCCGGTTGTTTTTTGCAGCGCTGCCAAATAAATGAAAACAGCGGTTGCAATAAACCGTACCAGTTGGTAATACCCGTAGGGCATATCTGTTAAGCAGAGCAGCAACAGTATTGCCAATCCCGATTTGACAAGGTTTTCCATAACAAATGTAATTTTTAATACTATTAAAGCTGTATGCAGACCGTTTTTATTGCAGCAATTGCGGTAATTGCAGCAACGAGTCAATAACCGTATGCGGATTTGCCTGCAACAGTTGTTCTTTGGTATGTGCGCCGGTGGTTATGCCAATGGTTAACCCGCAACCGGCATTAATGCCTTCTTCAATATCAACGGCAGAATCGCCAATTTTGGCAATATGGGCGGCATTTTCAAGGTCAAACTGGGCTTTTGCCAGATTAATCATATCGGGCATGGGGCGGCCATTTGTTACCTCACTGGCGGTAATAAGGGCATCGTAGTGCGTACCCTGTTTCCATCCTAATTTTTGCAGCAGCAGTTGAGCAATGGGTTGGCTGTAGCCCGTATTGAGCACTACCAGTATTTGGTGTTTTTTTAACCATTCAAACACCTCTTCGGCGCCGTGGTGCGGGGTTACTTGCAGGGTTTGGTAGGCATTGTTGAGCAGGGTTTTAAACTGTTCAAATATGGCTGAAATAACGGCAGCCGTGGCATCGGGATAAAATTTTGCCATAATATTTTGTATGGCCTGCAATTTTTCCTTTCCTGCACCTTCGGCCAATACTTGTTCGTAACTTACGTTAAATCCTGCATTTTGAATGGCCTTGTGCAGGGTTTTATACACTACGTTGTGCTCATTTACCGTAGTGCCGGCCATGTCAAAAACTACCATTTTTATCATGTTCCCAAAAGATTAGTTATGTTTTCCAGCGCAAAACCGGCGCTGCCGGTCATACCTTTGCCGCCAATACCGGTAATAATATGAAGGTTGGTATCGGGCGAGTGAAGGTAAATATCGTGTTGTTTGCCTTGGCTGTAAAAGCCGGCCCATTGTGTGTCAATATTCCAGTGTTCGAGATGAAATATTTTTTTACCTTCATCTATAAAATATTGGTTTACATCTTCTCTAAGGTCAAAGCTCAGGGTGTCGGCATAGGCGGCATCGGCATATTCGTGCGAGTCGCCCAAAATGATAGAACCGTCTTCTTCCTGCTTAAATAAAATATGAATGCCCCATTTTTTCCAGAAAGTATTGGCATTTTCTTTTTCTTTTATGGATTTATAAGACGGGCATTCCGAAAAACTTTCGTACCTGCGAATAGACAGACCGGTAAGAATATTGCCGGGCAGGCGGGTATGGCGCTGCGGCATTAGCCGAAGCATTTGCAGTTTTACCGTTTGCAGGTCGCTTTGCTGAAACAGTTGCGGAAACAAGGTTTTAAAATCGCTGCCCGAACAAATGAGCACTTTGCCCCCATACCAGATATTGCCGTTGCTGCTGCGCACCCTGCACTGCGAGCCGGTAGCCTCTGTTGCGGTAATGAGGGTGCCGGGAAAGTGAAAAAAGTCTTTGTTTTGCGCCAGATATTGCTGCAAACGCCCAATCATAACGCGCGGGTTGGCCGATAGTTCCTGCTCAAAAAACAGCCCGCCTTTGCAGTAGTCTGTGTTGAGCGACGGGTATTTTTTTACGCATTGTGCCGCGCTCAGCAATTGTGAGGGGTAGTGGTTTTGTTGGTTAATATGGTGCAGTTCGGCAATGAGTTGCAGTTCGTCTTCATCGGAGGCAAGGTAAATGCTGCCGTTTTGACTTATGCCAATATCGGTTTTAGCCTGAATAGACTGGTAAATTTCGAGGCTTTTGCGGCCGTAGGCTTGCCATTTTGCATTCATGCCCGATGGTACAATTTGCCCGAAATTGCGAACCGTGGCATCTATCGGAGTGTTGTTTTTTTCAAACAATGCCACTTTTAACCCCTTGTTAAGGGCATGAAAGGCATGAAAAGTGCCCAACACCCCGCCGCCTACCACAATTAAATCAAAATAGTTTGGCAATGCATGCATGAATAGTGGTAAATTTTTTGTTCGCAGAAATTACCTTGCATTTAAAAATCCAGACAAAAATAGTATTTCTTTGCTAAACCCGCAGTAATTCCTTCTTTAATTTGCAACGGCTTTTTTATGCGCCATTGGCGGGCAGCAATATGCCTGTTAAAACTGCAAAAAAACAATTGCATACCTTATTTTGAATGGAGTATTCGTTGTAATTTTGTATCTGAAATTGGGTGTAAACTGTTACCTGTGCCAATTTAACCCTATATAAAGGCAAGGAAGCAAGTGGTTAGTGTTTTCCCTTTTTTATTTGCACCTAATTCAATTTACCATGCCGCCCCCCAAAATCAGCTATCTGCTTCGCCAGTTGGAAAAGATCAACAAAGCTATGCTTAATGCAGAGCAGCAACATAAGAGCCGCGTAGATAAGGTACACCCTTCAAACCGAAAAAGCGCATGTAATTTGTTGCATTACATGGCCTTGCGAACCTTAGATATAAGAAATTTGCAGGACGAACTTCATGCAGCAGGGCTTTCATCTTTGGCAAGTTCTGAAAGCCATATCAGAGGGCAAGTGCTTGCTATTATGCGGCTGCTTCATACTTCGGAAATACCCGCGCCAGATAACGTTTTTACTTTTGAAAGTGGTGAGAAATCGGTTCAGACCAAAAGCGCCCAAATTTTTGGACAACGTTCAGATGGGACAACGCCAAACATTATGGTAACATTTGACAGCGAATTTGCCCATAACTATGCGGTAGTTAAAAACCTGCTGCAATCGGGTATGACGGTAGCCCGTATTAACTGTGCCCACGATGATGAGAGTACCTGGTTTCAGATGATACAGCATATAAGGCGGGCATCAAAAATTACCGGTTTAGCCTGTAAAATATACATGGATCTTGCCGGACCCAAAATAAGAACACAGTTGCCCGGCAAAGGAAAACTGAAAATAAAAGAAGGAAAAGAACTGGTGTTGACCGATGCAAACCTGCCCGATATTTTTGAAAAAAACACGGTAGGTTGCACCATTGCCGGCATTGCGCAACAACTTAAACCCGGCGAAACGGTTTTGTTTGATGATGGGCTGATTGAAACCCGGGTAGAAAAAACCGAAGGCAGGAAGGCCTTGTTGAGAATAATTCGCATTTCTTCCAGAAAACCGGTTATTAAAACAGAGAAGGGCATTAATTTTCCCGATTCGAGGCTGCAATTACCCGCATTAACCGAATACGACCGCCAATGTTTGCCCTTTATCCTTCAACATGCCGATATGGTGGGGTATTCATTTGTAAACAGCCCCCGCGATATTGAAGAGTTAAGAACTGCAATAGGTAATCGGGGAAACATCGCCCTGATTCTGAAAATTGAAACCCCCGAAGCGGTCAATAACCTGCCCTCTTTGCTGCTTGCAGGTTTGCAGGAAGAAAAAATAGGCGTAATGATTGCCCGAGGCGATTTAGCCGTAGAAATAGGATTTGAACGCATGAGCGAAATACAGGAAGAAATTCTTTGGATATGCGAGGCGGCTCATATTCCGGTAATTTGGGCTACTCAGGTTTTAGAAAACCTCAACAAATCGGGTATTGCTACCCGTTCCGAAATAACCGATGCCGCCCATGCCGCTTTGGCAGATTGTGTTATGGTTAACAAAGGGCAGTATATTATACAGGTTATAGAAACCCTGAAAGATATTGTAAAACGAAGCGGAAGGCATCATGCAAAAAAACGCTACACTTTCCACCCGCTTCGCATTGCTTCCAGGTTTATGGAGCAGTAGCGGCAAAGGGCTTTGTCCCCACATACGGCCAAACCGGCAGCGCCTGCACTTGTTGTGTTAAAGTAAGTAGGCAGGCACTGCCAGCGGCCGGTTACTGTTTACCGGTATAATTTGGTATAATACTCATCGGCCATGCGGTCAGAATCGAAATAAGGAGCCACTTGCGCCATGCTGGTTTTTATCAACTCCAGCCATTGTTCGGGGTGATTGTAATACAGGGGCAAAATGTTGTTCTCCAGCATGTCGTAAAGGTTATCTAAGTCAATCTGGTCTTGTATAAAAGTGGGCATAGTATGATCTGCAATGGGCAAAACAAAAGAATTTTGCTCTTCAAACAAGTCTTTAAACTCTCTTACCCAGCCGTCGTTGGTAGAAAAATTAATGGCGCCGTTCATGGCGGCGGTCATGCCGCTGGTACCCGATGCTTCGCGGGTTACGCGCGGGTTGTTGAGCCATACATCGGCGCCTTCTTTTAACTGGCGCGAGAGTTTCAATTCATAGCCGGTTAGCACTGCCATGTTTTTAAACTTTTTGCTCATGTGAACGAGGTTGTCAAACATGTGTACGGCGTTGTAATCCATGGGGTAGGGTTTGCCGGCAAAAATAATTTGCACGGGTCGGTCGGTATTGTGTAGCAGGTCGTAAAACCGATCTATATCTCGGGTAATTAAATCGGGTCGCTTGTATTCGGCAAAGCGGCGGGCCCAAACTATGGTAAACACATCGGGGTTAAAAAGTTTGCCGGTTTGGTCGGCCACTACGTCAAACAGTTTTGATTTCAGGCGTCTTTTTCTATTTTTGAAAGTATCCCAGTCTTCGTTTTGGCGGGCTTCTTCCAGCCAATAGTCTGCCCAGAATTTTTTATTTTGGGCATTGGTAATATGAATAATGGGGCAAATGCCTTCGTAATCTTTCCACATTTGGCGAGACACTTCGCCGTGCAGTTTAGACACGCCGTTGGCAATATGGCTCAGGCGCAGGGCAACCAAGCTGTGGTTAAAAGTATTGTCTTCAATGCCTGTAACGGAGCGCACCTCCTCCATAGACAGCCCGTTAAAAAAGCTCATTTGGTGCAACATGTTAATATTATGCTGTTCATTGCCGGCGGCTTCGGGCGTGTGGGTGGTAAACACCAGTTTTTCGCGTACTTTTTCTGTGCTGCCGTATTTTGAATACAGGTGAAAAACCGCCGAAAGAGCATGGGCTTCGTTGAGGTGGTAAATATCGGGTTCAAAATGCAGTTGGTCTAACAGTTTGGCGCCGCCAATGCCCAATACCATGGTTTGTGCTATTCGGGCGCTGGGGTCCGAGTCGTATAGTTTAAAAGTGGTAGAGCAGGCTAAGTAGTCGTTTTCGGGCAAATCTGTAGAAAGAAAGAACATGGGGGCAGTGCCAAAAATTTCGGGTTTCAGGTAGAAGGCTTTTACCCAAACATCGTGTTGGTTAATCTGTATTTTGTATTTAATGTTAGTATCTTCCAGGAAGTAGTAAGTTTTATCCTGAAACTGTACGCCCATTGACTGGTCTTCTTTCCTAAACTGGTCGTAGTAGCCTTTGCGCCAGAGAATGCCAATGCCCACTACGTTTTGCTTTAACTGGTAAGCGCTGCGCATGTGCGAGCCGGCCAAAAAACCCAAGCCGCCCGAATAAATTTTGAAGCATTGGTCTATGGCAAACTCCATGCTGAAATAGACCACCGGTTTTTTGTACTTTTCATTGAATTGGTAAGGATGCCGGAATTGTTTTGGTAGTATTTTGCTCATGTTGGTTGAAGTTTTTTAAAAAATTGGGCACGAAGGTAGTTCTTTTGAGAATATGATGTAACAAAAAAGGCGAAAAACAAACCCCAAGCATACTTGCCTGCTTTTACAGAGAAACAGATAAATCATAAAAAGGCATGAGGCGCAAGGGTTCTAAATTAATAGTAAAATTAATATTTGTGCAGAAAAAATTCTGAGTATAGTAACCAGCGGGTAAACGGTGGCATAGGCTTGCGAGGGCACATCAGAGTCGAAATAAGCCGTACTGAACGCAAGCGCTGCCGGGTCGGTATAGGCGCCGCTCATAATGCCCGATAGTTGCAGGAAATTAAGTTTTAGCAGCAGCCGGCCAACAATAACCATAGCCAGCAGCGGCACAAAGGTAATAAGGCTGCCATACATAAGCCAGTTCCACCCGTTGTAGTGGATAAAGTTCTGGTAAAATTTTTCGCCGGCATGAACGCCAACGGCGGCAAAAAAAAGGCAAATACCCAAATCTTTCATAAAGTAAATAGCGCCTGCATTAATGTAAGAATGTATTACCCCAATACCGCCATACCTGCTTATAAACAGCGCCGCCAGTAAAGGCCCGGCTGCAAACCCCAGTTTTACCGGCACCGGCAAAGCAGGTACCACAATAGGAACAGAACCCAGCGCAATGCCAATAATCAGCCCGCCAAACAACGAAAGAAAATCAGGCTCCAGCAGTCTTTTTTCCGAATTGCCTATCATTTTTTCCACTTCTTCAATGTCTTCACGGCTACCCACCACGCGCAGTTTATCGCCGTAATACAGTTCCAGAGAGGGACTGGCCAGCAGTTCCATGCCAGAGCGGTAAACCCTTGTTACTTTAAGCCCATAGCGGTTAAACAAGTCAAGTTCCGAAAGTTTTTTGTGTGTGGCCGACTGCCGGGTCACAAAAATACTTTTGGTTATGATATCTTGCTCCGATTCTATGGCCGAATCGGTCGATTCTTTACCAACCAAAGCAATAAACCGTTCTACGCTTTTGGGTTTTCCTACTATTACCATTACATCTTTGTCGCGAAGCTGCATGTCTAAGGTTGGCGTATTAACAACCGTTGAACCCGAATGTTTAATGCGCGAAATGATCAAATCGGAGAGGTCGTTTTCTTTTAACAGGCGGTATATGCTTTTACCTATTACCTCGACATGTAACACGCGGCACTTTTTGCGCACCAGCGCCCCCTGCTGGCTGCTTCTTTCCTGCTCAAACAACTGTGTTTCTTTGGTGGCATCTATGGCAAACAGGGTTTTAGCGCCAATAATGGCGGCAATAATACCCAGCACCCCCAGCGGGTAGGTAATGGCATAGGCTATGGCAGGGTCGGCAAATGTTTTTTGGGGGTACTTGTTTTGTATTTCCTGCAACAGCGATTTGGCAGCGCCTAAGCCGGGCGTATTGGTTACCGCCCCCGACATTAAGCCCACCGTGTTTTCTATGCCGGTATGGGTAACATAATGCACAAGCCATGCAAAAAAAACACCCAGCAAAACAGTACCTGCCGCCAGTGCGTTAAAGATAAGACCTTCTTTTCTGAACGATGAAGAAAACGAAGGTCCAACCTGTATGCCAATGCCGTACACAAACAATATTAACCCGAAATCGCGTATAAATACAAGAATATCGGGCTGAATGCGGTAACCTGCATGACCAAACAACAAACCGGTAAACATAACCGCCGATACGCCCAATGATACCTTGCCCACCCGTAAGCGGCCGGCAAACACCCCCACGCCAATAACAGCCAGTATAACTATAAGCGACTGGGTAACGCCCGGCGATGCGGCTGGTAAAAACAACTCCTTAAACATGTACCGTAACTTTTTGCTTATTGCAAACACCTGAAAAGGCAAAAAGGTGTAAACACAGCACAAATAAATTGCTAAACCACTTGCTGCAATTGACGCATATTTGTGCACCCTTGGTAACTTTTTACCCTTTTTTTCTGTTAATAATAGTGAGATAAACAGAACAGAAATAAATATGGATTACAAAGATTATTACAGCATTCTGGGCGTTGATAAAAAGGCAAGCCCCGAAGAAATAAAAAAGGCCTACCGGAAATTAGCCAACAAATACCACCCCGATAAAAACCCGGGCAATAAAGAAGCCGAAGACAAGTTTAAAGAAATTAACGAAGCCAACGAAGTGCTGAGCGATGCCGAAAAACGCAAAAAGTACGATTTGCTGGGTGCCAACTGGAACCAATACCGGCAGGGCGGCGGCAGCGGCGGGTTCGATGATTTTTTTAGAAACGCTTCGGGCGGTTCGCAAATGAACTTTGATAACCTGAGCGATTTGTTTGAACAAATGGGCGGCAGTGGCAGCATTTTTGACCAGATTTTCGGCGGCATCGGCGGCGGCGGCAGAACCCGCGCCCGAAAAGGCCGCGATGTGCAGGGTGAAATTACCATAACCCTTGAAGAGGCTTACGCAGGCGTACAAAAAATAATTGACACTGGCGGGGGCGAGCAACTGCGGTTAAACATTAAACCGGGTATTGAAAACGGGCAAACCCTGCGCATTCCGGGCAAAGGCGGTGCAGGCGCAAACGGCGGACCGGGCGGCAATTTATACCTTACCATACACATTGCCCCAAACCCCAATTGGGAGCGCAAAGGCAACGACCTTTATACCAAACTGCCCGTTAACCTCTATACCGCTCTTTTGGGCGGAAAAGTGCAGGTACATACCCTTAAAGGCAGCATAAACATTGCCATACCGCCCGAAACACCTAATGGAAAAGTGTTGCGCCTTAAAGATATGGGCATGCCGCATTACCAAAACCCGGCCTTGTTTGGCAATTTATATGTTACTGTGCAGGTATTGTTGCCGCAAAACCTTACCCAACAGGAAAAAGACCTCATAGAACAATTGGCCGCCTTGCGAAAGTAAGGCACTTAACCCATGTTATTTAAACCAACACCCCCCGAAAAAAAGCACTTTTTCGGGGGGTGTTAATTTATGGCAGAAATTTACCCCTAACTCTAAGTCAGTTTTACGGAATTTACAATTAGTTTCGATAGCATTTTTAGTGCTTGTTTGGGCAGGGCTTCTCCAAAGACAGTCAATTCTGCAACAAGTGTTAGGTATTAGTTGGTCTTATTTGTTGCCCTTCTGAAAAGCGGCGTTAAGAAAATCGGAACGGAGGGCGAAAAGCAGGCGGCGCAGCAAACGCCGCTACACATCTTGTTTATGAAACACCACTGCTGCCGGCGTTTGCCTTGGCGCATGCCGCCCGAAGTGCAGATTTTTAGACGATTTTCAGGCAGGCTTGATTTTTGGCTACTTTTTTATCAAGCTCACGTTTCGCACCTTGAAAATTTGAGGCTGATAATCAGCAACTTACACATAATGTATATATTCTACTAATATTACATTATTATATAATAAATTGTTGGTCAGGTAATTACACATAATTTTCTGCTTGGGTGCGAAAAGTGGGATCAAGAAAAAAGTAGAAATATGTAAAGGCTACTCGACTGTTGAAGTTGAGGCGGGCTATTACAGGTTAGTTTGCTGCGTCAAAAAGCGCTTAATTGCAAATAAGACATAACTATAGCGCATAAATATATTGAATATCTTTGCTAAACCGGGATATTTTTCTTCGGCTATATTCCGTAAATGACGGAACACAAAAATTGCTGAAATACTTAAAGCAAAGGAACCTTGGAGCTATTCCGTAAGAAAATTAAGA
>NBMY01000168.1 GCA_002212985.1 Sphingobacteriales bacterium TSM_CSS | reverse complement strand
AATATGCCATAGCCGCAGGTGCCGATGTCATCAGCATGTCGTGGGGTGGCGGCGCTCCCGCTGCTACCGAACAGGCGGTGTTTACTACTGCTCACAATCAGGGCATTGTGCTGGTGGCCGCCGCCGGCAACGACAACACATCGGATTTAATGTACCCCGCCTCCTACCAATACATCATCAGCGTTGGCGCCAGCGATGACGGCGACCTTCGGGCTGATTTTTCCAACTTTGGCGACAGCATTGACGTTATGGCGCCGGGGGTGCAAATATGGAGCACCGTAGCCACCAACACTTCGTCTTACGAGTTTTACGATGGTACTTCCATGGCTTGCCCGTATGTATCGGGATTGGCTGCCCTTATGTTGTCTTTCGACCCCACCGCAAACCCCGACCGCATTGAAGAATGCTTAGAAACCACTGCCGACAATATTGATGCGCTGAACCCGGGTTTTGAAGGGCAATTGGGTGCCGGAAGGGTAAACGCCTTTCTGGCAGTACAATGTACCCCCTCCGAACCGATAGCCAACTTTACATGGTCTGCTCAACCGCCCTGCGCCGGCGAAACCTTTACCTTTAACGACATTAGCGCCGGCACCGATTTAGATAGCTGGCAATGGTCTTTCCCGGGCGGAACCCCAGCCAGTAGCACCGCACAAAACCCAACGGTAACCTACCCTGCAGCCGGCACTTACAGTGTAACCCTTATTGTTTCGAACTACCTTGGCAGCAGCACCCTTACACAAAACGTTACTGTTGCGCCGCCCAGCGCCTATATTACCGGTGCTGCGGTTATTTTGCTGGGGTATGTGGTGCCCGTAGAAGTTAGCTTTACCGGCTCGCCGCCGTGGGATTTTACCTACTCCAACGGCGTTACCACACAAACCGTTACAGGCGTAACCGATAACCCTTATATATTGAATCTGGCGCCACAAATTACCACTACCTATACCCTTACCGCCATGAACAACGGCTGGTGTACGGGTACCGTTGGCGGAACCGCCACCATTGTGGTAATTGTGCCCAGCGAAATAAACGATATTTGCGATAATGCCTTGCCGTTTCCGGCGCTTTCCATTGGTGCGCAAAGTTGTATTGTAGGCAACAACAGCAATGCTTTTGCCGAATTGCCCTATATTAACCAAAATAACTGCGCCGGTGTGCCTATGCCCGGCCCGGCTGCCGACCTTTGGTACAGCTTTGTGGCAGTTTCCAACATCTTAGATGTTTCGCTTACCTTTGATATGGATACTGCCGTAGTTGCTTTATACGAAGGTGCCTGCAACGCCTTAATAGGGCGCGATTGCTCGGTTTCTTTTGACGGAACACTGAATGCTACCTTTGCGCCGGTTACGCCGGGTTTAACCTACCATATTCAAATTAGCGGCGGCTCTGCTACCGATACCGGCGATTTTCAGCTATGCCTTGAAAACTACGGTGAAACCATTGACGAAATTTGTATGCTGGGGCAAAGTTTGGTGGTAAACCCGCCACCGGTGCTGGGCACCTATTTGCCCGGTCAAACAGTTGATTTCTGTTTTACCGTTGAAAGTTACAACCAAAATGCCGCCGACTGGTTTCACGGACTGGTGCCTGTTTTGGGAGGCGGCTGGGATGCCTCTACCCTAACCCCTACTTCCATTCCGCCCTCCTGTTCGGGTAATGGTGATTGGGATTGGTACATCGGGCCAATAATCAGCAACGGAGGCGGTTCGGGCCCAATTACCGGACCACAAGGGCCCGGTTACTTCTTTGAATCAGATGCCGGTTGCCCCGGCCCTTGCGATCCTTCCGACCCGGGTGACAACTTTGGCGACCCCACAGACGGCACCTGCGGGTGGGAGTTTTGCTTTTCGGTTGCAACATTGGCGGACTGCCCGCCGGCTTTTGACGGGCAAGACCTGAGTATTACCTTCCGCAATTTTTCCGATTCGGAAACCGGAAGCTGGGGTGTTGTCAGCATTTGCCCCGAAGACCCCGAATACACGTTTAAATCGGTATTGTCGTGTTGCGCCATACCCGAAATGACCGGCATCTTCCCTACCTGTGCCGAACCAAATATTGGCGTTATTACCGCTACGGCTACTGCCGGTGTACCGCCGTTTGAGTTTGCGTGGAGCACCGGCTTTGTAGAGAACAACAATACCTCCTCAACCATTTCAAATCTGCCGGCAGGTTTTTACATAGTTACCGTTACCGATTTTGAAGGCTGTTCGAAGGAAGCCTCGTTTACCCTTATTGCGCAAAACAACTTTAGCATAGATGTATCGCCCGATGTAACCATTTGCAGCGGCGAGGGCACACAACTCAATGTTATTGGCGGCGTATCGTATGTTTGGGCGCCCAGTACCGGTTTGTCTGCCAACAACATAGCCAATCCCATTGCAAGCCCGCAAGATACTACGCAATATGTGGTGGTTGCCACCGATGCCAGCGGTTGTACGGCTTACGGCATTGTAACCGTAAACGTTAACCCTGCGCCGGCGGTAGATGCCGGTCAGGGCGGTGTCATTTGCCCGGGCGAAAGCCTGAACCTGTTTGCATCGGGCGGTTTTGCCTTTAGCTGGTCGCCACCCGATGGCTTATCGGTTACCAATTTTCCCAATCCGGTGGCCAGCCCCAGCCAAACAACTACCTACACCGTTACGGTAACGGGCAATTACACCTGCACCGCAACCGATAACGTTACCGTTGTAGTAGCGCTTGAGCCATATTTTCCGGTAGAAAACATTGATACCGTAGCATGTAGTACCGATGTGCTGGAACTGCAACTGACCAATGTAAACTATATATCGAATTACGATTACCAATGGTGGCCAACTACGGGGTTGAGCAATCCCAACATACCCAACCCCATAGCCACCGTTACCGATGACATTACCTACTCTATAACCGTAACCAACCCCCAAGGCTGCCAAACGGTACGTACCGTTAGCATTACGCTGGCAAATGCCGATTTTACGGTTAACCTTGGAGTCGATACAGTGGTTTGCGGCGGAGGCAGCCTTACCCTTGCTGCCGGCAGCGGGTTCAACAGCTATCTTTGGAGCAACGGCGCCGCTACCGACACCATAACCATTACTCAAAATGGTAATTACTCGGTAACCGTTACCAACGACATAGGCTGCGCCGCCGTTGATACTATAGCCGTTGAACTGGAAACCGTTACACCACAAATAACCGGCGATCTGAGCATTACCGAAGGCGAAAGTACCACGCTTGCCACAACGCAAAGTTATGCCCAATATCTATGGTCAAACGGTGTGCCCGATGCTGCCATTACCGTTTCAGATGGCGGCCCGTATGCCGTTACCGTAACCAGCGCCAACGGCTGCACCGGCTCCGATGAGGTGGTGGTAACCGCCCTAAATCGGGATGAATTGCTCATACCTTCGGCATTTTCGCCCAACAAAGACGGGATAAACGATGAATTCAGGGCGGTAAACACCAACCCGATAGAAAGCATAAACATTGTTGTTTACAATCGCTGGGGCAACAAAGTTTTTGAAACCGACAACATTAACAACGGATGGGACGGGCAGTACAAAAAAACGCCTGCCGAAATGGGCGTTTATGTTTACTACATTGAAGTTACTTTTGCCGACGGAAAAGATAAAATTTACAAGGGCAATACCACGTTGGTAAGGTAGGCGCAGAAAGCAAGGCAGCAGCAGTGACATTTTTACAGAACTTGCCGCAAACGCGGTGAAGGGATGCTGTTGCCTTACTTTCATCAAGATTTTTGTTTTGGATAAAAAACGAAGGTTTGGGTATTTTTACCGCTTCATGCTTACAGAAAACCCGAACAGCTAAAAAAATACACATGCTTGCACTGTTTCACCGTTTTATAAAGCAATTGTTTATTTTCCCGGTAAGGCTGTACCAGCTTGTTTTATCGCCCTATTTTGGCGGCACCTGCCGTTATACCCCCACCTGCTCTTCCTATATGATAGAAGCCATAGAAGAATGGGGAGTAGTAAAAGGTCTTTGGCTGGGCACCAAAAGGCTGCTGAGTTGTCACCCATGGGGTGGGCACGGTTACGACCCTGTGCCTAAACGCAGCAAAAACAGCAACAATAACCAGATAAGCAAATAATCGGGTTATTATTGCCATTGGAATCAATAAAGTAAGATTGTCCGTTATTTGCCGGCATTTTACTCCTTGCTGCCGGTGGCGTTTCGGGTACAGATGTTGGTAATTTCTTGGGGCAGGTCTTGCTGCATAAAAGCCCCAAAAGTGGCGGCATTGAGCAATTTGTTTTCGGTTTCGGGTGTATTGGCGTGGCAAAGGCGGGCAAGCCCCTGCAGTTGGTAGTGGGTATAGAGGTAGGTAAGCAGGCAATCGCAAAAAAGGGTTTTACCGGCAGTAACAGGCAGGTTGGTAAAACTATGCTGCATACAGGCTTTTCGGGCTTGTTGCCGGTAGGTTTCGGTTTGTTTTTGGGGCAGGTTGCCGGTAAGCAGCCTGTTAACGTGCGGGTCGGTACCGGAATATAAGACTTCCAGAACGGTATTTCGGGTTATTGGAAACAGGCTGTTAAGGGCCAGCAAGCTGCTGTCAGCGGCGGGTATTTCGGTTTTAGAGGTAATGGTGCGCAACCCGGCCCTAAATTTGTAATGCAGCGTTATGCTTTGGTTTGGCAATGCGTCTATATTGGGCGTTTGGGTAAGATAAGCCGGGGTAATCATGCCGCCCAAACTGAGGTTGTTGTTTAGTTGCCTTGTGTGAAAATAGTTGTAAATAAAAGGCGCGCCCAAACCGCCCAATACCAATGCAAAAACGGCGGCAATGCCGGCCAGCAGCAGCCGGTCTTTCCATTTGCGCAACCTTGCCAACCTACTGGTAGAATATTCGGGTGTGGTAAACCGGTAGGCATATTGGTTGCCTTTTTTTTCTATGGTAATAATGCACAACTCATCATCTACAAAAAACTGAAACGTTTTGCTGTTTTCGGTATTTTGCATGGTGGTTTCATACAGCGGTATGCCGTTAAGGCGTATAAATATTTTTTCTGCTTCGGGGGCATGGGCAAGTTCTATTTTATGCCGCTTCAGCCGTCCTGCATACATCCAGCTTTGCTTGTTCACAAAAGGAAAATATATGGGTTAAGATATAAAGTACCGACAGGTTGCAGGCATGTACAAACTACCGGCGCCATGCTATTAGTATTAACTGGTTATTACCCTGCGCTGCTTTACGGGCACAAACCGCATCTTTTTTACTGTTTATGGTAATACAAAGGCTCTTCGTACCCTGACAGATGAACAATAGTGGTTTTAATGGTTGTGTCCGTATTTATGGCTGCTAAATTAAACAAAAGGGTGGTATCTTCAATTGCTTTGCAAAGATCGCCCAAATTGCTGTGCCACAAAGAAAGGTACACCTGCGGCGGATAACTTTCAGCCGGCGCCCCGTTCCAGCGCAAAACCATCGAATCCTTTGGCAGGCATCCGCCCGAATAACTCACCTTCATAAGCAGGCAGTTTGCCATAATACCAGCCTCGTCAATAAAATACGGGTGCCCCGTATTGTTTGCATCATAATTGCCAACCGTAATCAGGGAGCAAGACAAACTGTCTTTTTCATTACAGGCGGCAAACGAACATAAACAAGCGGTTATACACAGCAGCTCTGCCCACCCAGCCAACTTTTGTTTCATAACCAAACTATAAATTGTTTATTGTAACAACACAAAACAAATGTACAGCGTTGGTACATTATTTAGTTCTGCGGCAATAAAAATAGCAAATTTATGCCTACTTTTGTACCCCGTACCATTACTTGTTAAATTTAACATGGCGAAACAGATTTTTGTAACGGGCGGTGTGGTTTCTTCTCTCGGAAAAGGCATTATAGCCTCCTCTCTTGGTAAATTGTTGCAGGCACGCGGATTAAGGGTAACCATTCAAAAATTTGACCCCTATTTAAACGTTGACCCCGGAACGCTGAACCCCTACGAGCATGGTGAGTGTTACGTAACCAACGACGGCGCCGAAACCGACCTTGACCTTGGCCATTACGAACGTTTTTTAAATATGCCTACCTCGCAGGCAAATAACGTTACCACCGGCCGAATTTACCTTACCGTAATTGAAAACGAGCGACGCGGCGATTATTTAGGTAAAACCGTGCAGGTAATACCACATATTACCGATGAAATTAAACGGCGCATGATGCTGCTGGGCAATACAGGCAATTATGATGTGGTCATTACCGAATTGGGCGGCACCGTAGGCGATATTGAATCATTGCCCTACATTGAAGCCGTAAGACAATTGCGCTGGGAATTGGGCAATGTAAATTGTCTTGTCATACACCTTACCCTGCTGCCCTACCTTTCGGCGGCCAAAGAACTGAAAACAAAACCCACACAGCATTCGGTAAAAGAGTTGCTGAGTTATGGCATTCAGCCCGATGTCATCATTTGCCGTACCGAAAAACATATAAGCCCCGAAATAAGGCGCAAAATTGCCCAGTTTTGCAACGTAGAAAGCAACGCTGTCATTGAAGCCATAGATGCCGATACTATTTACGACGTGCCGCTAAACCTCATGAAAGAAAATCTCGATGCCATTACCCTTGATAAACTACGCCTTTCTATATACAGTAAAATAGATATGAGCCAATGGAAAGAGTTTTTGGGTAAGCTTAAAAACTCTACCTCCGAAGTACAAATTGGGTTGATTGGTAAATATGTTGAATTACAAGATGCCTATAAATCCATTCAGGAGTCTTTTGTGCACGCCGGCGCTGCCAATGAATGCAGGGTTATCATTGAAAGTATTCACTCAGAACACCTCACCCCCGACAATGTGGCATCCAAACTGCAACATTTAAACGGCATACTGGTAGCTCCGGGTTTCGGGCAAAGGGGCATTGAGGGTAAAATTTTGGCCATACAATATGCCCGTTTGCACAATATTCCCTTTTTCGGAATTTGCCTTGGAATGCAGTGTGCCGTAATAGAATTTGCCCGAAATGTGCTAAATCTTCAACAGGCAGACTCTACCGAAATGAACGCCAATACCCCGCATCCGGTTATTTCGCTCATGGAGCAGCAAAAAACCATAACCCAAAAAGGCGGAACCATGCGTCTTGGCGCCTACCAATGCCAACTTACCCCTCATACCAAAGCAGCAGAAATATACGGCAACAAAACCATTCAGGAAAGGCACCGGCATCGTTATGAGTTTAACAATGCCTACCTGCAGGAATTTGAAAACAACGGCATGAAAGCATCGGGCATAAACCCCGAAACCGGTTTGGTGGAAATTATGGAACTGCCTGCCCACCGCTGGTTTATAGGCACCCAATTCCACCCCGAATTGCAAAGTACCGTGCTTCACCCACACCCGTTGTTTGCAGATTTTATTAAAAATGCCATTTTGCACAAAAACAGCGCCACCTAAACCGGAAGCAGAAATTATACCCCTGCAACAACTGCAAGCAATTCAGCCCCATACTTGCAAGAATTACCCTCGCAACTTTACTGTAAATGGCAACCCTCAATCAATAAATTTGCTACCTTTGTGCCTGTAAAAGACCAATACCTGGACACCAATGGATAAAAATACCGTTACCGGATTACTGCTTATAGCTTTGCTGTTTTTTATTTACAGCGTTTGGGTTACGCCACCCGAAGACAAAAACGCTGCCAATAACTCCGCTAAAACCGATACCGCAGTAACCACCACTGCTGATACCGGCACTACTGCAATGCCACCAGCCCTTAAACCAGACAGCGCCGCCGCTGCTGCCGGACTTACCAATTTTAAAACTGCTCCCAATGCACAAGAACAGTTTTTAACCCTTGAAAACGACCTGCTCAAAATAACCCTTACCAACAAAGGCGCCAGAGTTTACCGCGCAGAACTGAAAAATTATAAAAACTTTGAACAACAACCTTTGGTGTTGCTCAATGGACCCGACAATGACTTTGGCTTTAAATTGCCCATGGCGCGAAGCGTGGAAAATACCCAAAGCTACCTGTTTGACGTGGTAAAAGCCGATGCCTCGCAGGTGGTCATGCGCCTGTACCATGCCGACTCGGCAGCTTATATAGAGCAAACATACACGCTAAAACCCAAAAGCTACGCCCTTGACTACAACTTTACCCTATCGGGTTTTGATAAATACCTGCCTGCCAATGCCGCTCTTGAACTTGACTGGAAAACAAACCTCATTAAACAAGAGCAAGCGCTTTCCAATGAGCGTAGCACTACCGGCATTTATTATAAAGAACAGGAAGATTCCCCCACCTATCTCTCTGAAACTGCCAACGACAAAAAAAGCATTTCTTTCTCGCTCGACTGGGTAGCATTTAAACAGCAATTTTTCAACACTACCTTAATTGCACAAAACGGTTTTAAAGCTGCCGAGCTGGCTATTGAAGCCCCCGCAGCCGAAACCGATACCACCCTGGAAATTGCCAGCGCCAACCTGCGTATGCAGTATGTGCCGGGAGCAGAATTTAATTTCCCCATGCAATTATACTTTGGCCCCAACCATTATAAAACCCTTCGGACCATGAAAAACGGCATGGAAAAAATGGTGCCGCTGGGTTGGGGCATTTTCGGGTGGGTAAACAGGTGGATAATAATTCCGTTGTTTAACTTCTTCAGCCGTTTTATAGGTAGCTACGGGCTTATAATTTTCCTGCTTACAATGGTAATTAAATTTGCCCTTTTCCCGCTTACCTACCGTTCCTCTATGAGTGCCGCCAAAATGAATGTGCTAAAACCCGAAATTGAAGAGTTGCGCGAAAAATATGGCAAAGATGCCCAAAGAATGCAGGCCGAACAAATGAAACTCTATTCAAGGGCGGGAGTAAACCCCTTGGGCGGGTGCCTTCCGCAATTGTTACAACTGCCAATTCTCATAGCCATGTACCGCTTTTTCCCCGCATCTATTGAACTTAGGCAGCACGGCTTTTTATGGGCAAAGGATCTTTCTACCTACGATTCAATTTTGCACCTCCCCTTTAAAATACCCTTTTACGGCGACCATGTAAGCCTTTTTTGCATCTTGTCTGCCGCAAGCACCTTTATATATATGCGCATGAACAATCAAATGACGCCTACTACCAGCAAAGAAATGGAAATGCAAATGAAAATTATGCAAAACATTATGCCGGTCATGCTGTTATTTTTGTTCAACAATTTTTCGGCAGGGCTAACCTATTACTTTTTTCTTTCCAACATCATTACTTATGCACAGCAGTACCTTATTAAGCGCTTTTTTATAGATGAAGCTGCCCTTCATGCCCAAATTCAGGAAAACAAGAAAAAACCGGCTAAACAATCCAAATTTCAGCAACGCCTCGAAGAAATGATGAAAGCCCAGCAGGAAATGCAAAAACAACAACCCAAAAACAAAAAAAAATAACAGCCTCCTATTCTTTTTTGTCAAACAATTTTTTTGAAAAAATATAGTTCTTATGAATGCCTCCTGTAAAAATGGGCGCAAGTCCTTGTTACACCCATAAATTGCCATTTTTTTTTGAATCCGCTATTTTTTTCCAATTACTGCAACCAACCATTTAAACACCAATTTCGTTAAGGAAGAAAATACTCCCTTTTTGATTTGAATTATTGTCCGAAAATTCCCAAATTTGCATTTGATACCATTCATTAATTATAAAAAAACCAATATTATGTTCAGAACTTTACTTTTGGCTGTTCTGGCTGTGCTTTGCTTAAACTTGCAGGCACAAACCAAAGTAGGCAGCACCGGAAAAGTAGCCAGTAAAACTGCTACCCTTAAAAGCGCAACCCTGCATCAAAACGACATTACCGGCAACGAAGTTGACCAACATCCTGCCGTTATGGCGCCCGTAAGCAGCAACGCACGCAGCACCGTAGGCACGCAAATTGGCAACTCTACCTACGACCTGCAAACCAACTACGGCGTATGCCGCCGCGTTTATGTAGAAAGCAACGGCACGGTTCATGGCACCTGGACCCGCAGCACCAGCGGCGACGTAGCCGCCGCAGACCGCGGTACCGGTTATAACGTTTCTACCGATAACGGCACTACCTGGGGACCCGCCCCCACCGCCCGTATAGAAGGTTCGCTGCGTACCGGCTGGCCCAATGTAGGCGTAACTGCATCGGGGCGCATTTTCTCCATTACCCACACCGCAGCACAGGGCATGAACTTCTGCTATAAAGACCCGGGAGGAAGCTGGACCAACCGTATTGTTGGTGAAGAATTGGGCGACATTAACGGCGTATGGCCCCGTGTAGGCGTTGACGGTAACAGCATTCATGCCGTAATTTCGCGCCAAACCGGAAACGGCAGCAACATTGCCGGCGGGTTACTCTACTTCCGCTCCTTAGATGGCGGCGATACATGGGAAGGTCCGCTTGATTTGCCCGAATTAGACCAAAGCTATGTTACTTTGAGCGCCGACAGCTATTTTGTAGATGTAAAAGGCAGCACCGTTGCTATTGCCATTGGCCAATATAGCAGCCCTGTGGTAGTTTATAAATCTACCGATAACGGCGATACCTGGACCAAAATCATTGCCCAAAATACTTCTAACCCGCTCATTCCCGATACGCCTGTTATTGGCGATGTGCTGGAAGAAGTGGCAGTTTCCGGCGGCGGAACAACTACCCTCATTGACAACAATGGTAAAATACATATTTGGTTTGACCGCGTATTCGCTTACAAAGACGCCGATCAGGACGGCGGCCCGTTCTACCTGCCCAACAGTACCTGCATTATGTACTGGAACGAAGATATGGCTGCCCCGGTGGTAATTGGCCAAACTGTACGCCAGGACTATGACCAGGATGGCACTACCTCTGTTGACCTGAGTGATACCGCCCCCGGTGTTGCAGTTCAAAGCTATGGCGTAAGCATGGTTGGCCAGCCCAGCCCCGGTATTGACGATGCAGGCAACCTTTATCTTTCTTATTCTGCCATGGTTGACGGCGCCTTTGAGGTTCCCGACCCCAATTACCGCCGCCAATACCGCGATATCTACCTCATTAAATCTACCGATGGCGGTATGACCTGGCAAGGCCCCTACAACGTTACCAACTCACCCGGCGAAGAAGATGTATTTGCCTCTATTGCCCGCCGCGTAAACGACAAAGTACACGTAGTTTGGCAAAACGACCTGCTCACCGGTACTTTTGTACAAAATGCCAACAATCAGGGACAAGCTACCGTGTCTGACAACGGTATTTTCTATGTTGGTGTTCCCGTAGGTGATATTGTTGACCCTTCTCCTGAAGTAAACACCAGCCCCGAAATTCACTATCTCAGCATTCCCAATGCCATTAAAAATTGCGACCTGAATTTGGGTCGTTTCCGCGCCCATGCTCTTGACTACCCCGATGGCGATGTAACCGGCGGTATGACCATTGGCGGCACCATTGACGAAAGCGTGCCGGCTACCGATGCCTACACCCTTGAACTCATTGCCACCGACTCTGACAGCAACCAACAAGTTGAGCAGTTTATTGATACTACCACCGGCTCGCCCGTATTGGTTACCGTATTTGACGACGTAGATGCTCCGCTGGTTGAAGGTAACCCCGCCGAATTTTATGTTGACGATGCTACCGGCGATTTGTTCCTCAATTCCTTCTTTGCCCTGTTTGATACGATTGATGTAGTACAAGGCTCTACCTACAATGATTTAGGTGTTGCTACGTGGGACGATTCGGACAATATTTTTGGCTGCGCCGTTACCGTTGTTACCGATAATCCGGTTAACACTGCCACTTTGGGCAGCTATACCGTTCAATATACCGCATCTGATGTATCGGGCAATGTATCGGAGCCTGTTACGCGTTTGGTAAATGTTATCGGCGCCGACCTTAACGCTCCTACCATTGTATTGTATGATGATCAGGGCAACGAATTCCCCGATGGCGGCACCTATAACGTACAGGTTGAAATTGGCGGAACCTGGGTAGAACCCGGCTTCATTGCTTTTGACAACGTTGACGGTTTCCTTACCGAAAACGTGGTTATTGGCGGCGATGCAGTGGACATTGAAACCATTGGCGACTACACCATTACCTATACTGTTTCTGACGGCGCAGGCAATGAAACTACCGTTACCCGCGTGGTATCGGTACAAGACAGTCAGGCTCCGGTTATTACCCTTACCGGCCCGCCCACCGTTACCGTTCCCTGCTCTACCGATGTGAATTTTACCTTACCCACCGCTACCCTTAGCGGCGCACCCGTTGGTTTTACCGCTTTCGACAACGTTGACGGTAACATTACCGGCAGCGTAACAGTGAATACCGGCGGTTTCTGCCAATACTGCTCAGGCACTTATACCATTACCTACAACGTAAGCGATGCCGCCGGCAATGCTGCCGTTCAAAGAACCCGTACCGTTATTGTACTGGCAGGCTGTAATGTTGACTGCGACGGTGTTTGCGACGGCTTGGTAGGCATTGAAGACCGCAATCTCAACGCCAATGTGGCCGTTTTCCCCAACCCCTCAAAAGGTACGGTTAACGTAACCATTACCAACGTACCGGGTATGGCAGATGTAAGGGTTTACAACACCACCGGCCAACTCATTAACTTTGAGCAAACCGCCACCGGCACCCTTAGCCTAAACCTTAGCCAATACGCAGCAGGTATGTACTTTGTAGAGGTTACCACCCAACAAGGCACCGTTACCAAAAGCGTGGTTATTGAAAAATAAGATTTCGGACTAACCCCCATCGGGTTTATCCAAATACCAACCCCCTGCCGATTTTTTTTCGGCAGGGGGTTTTATTTTGGGGCGGGTTAATCAAGTTAACAAGCTCTTACTTTTGTTCTACATTATTTTCCTGACAAAATAAAAAGGTGCGCCTTAGTTGCAAAACAGAGGCGCACCTTTACCATTTTAAAAAAGTACGGTGTATGCGTACTTACTACTACCTTTCCTTAACCGCAGAAAACATTAGTCTTCCACTTCGTAGTCGTCGTCGTCGAAGTCTTCATCTTCTTCTTCGTCTTCAAAATCGTCGTCATCGCCAAATTCATCGTCATCGAAATCATCTTCAATGTCAATTTCCTCGATGTCGTCAAAATCTTCATCGCCAAATTCGTCGTCAAAGTCGTCGTCGTCGTCAAAATCATCGTCGTCGTCGTCTTCAAAGTCGTCATCGTCGTCAAAGTCTTCGTCGTCATCAAAGTCATTAAAAACAATGCCTTCCAGATTTTCCGACAATTCTTTCCATGTTAAAGGGGTAGTTGCTTCCTGCTCGCGGGTAATTAACTCTTCGGCAGGGGTAAAAACCGGTAAATAACTGAAGTTTACTTTCATAACTTACTTTGTTTTGTTTTCCTTATTTTTAACTCGAAATTACAGGGTATTTGGCAGTATTCAAAATAAAAAAGCAATTGGTGCAATTTTTTTTTCAAAATTATACGTTAAACCTGAAGTGCATAATGTCGCCGTCGTGTACCACATAATCTTTTCCTTCCACATTCAGTTTACCGGCTGCCCTGACTGCCGCCTCTGAGCCGTAGTGTACAAAGTCATCGTATTTTATAACTTCAGCCCTTATAAAACCACGTTCAAAATCGGAGTGAATAACACCTGCTGCCTGCGGGGCTTTAGTACCTTTGGTAATTGTCCATGCACGCACTTCCTTTTCGCCGGCGGTAAAATAGGTAATTAAATCCAGCAAAAGGTAACTCGATTTTATTAATTTGCTAATTCCGGGTTCGCTCAATCCAAGATCATTTAAAAACAGCATTCGCTCTTCATAGGTATCCAATTCGGCAATATCGGCTTCCAACGCTGCACAGATTATAAGCACTTCTGCTTTTTCACCGGCTACTGCCTGCATAAGCGCTTGTGTATATTGGTTGCCGGTTGCGGCAGCCTTTTCATCTACGTTGCAAACATACAAAATAGGTTTTACAGTAAGCAGGTTTATATCTGCAATAAAGCGTTTATCTTCTTCTTCCACGGGGGCGGTACGTGCCGATTGCCCTTTGCTTAAATGCTCGCGGTAAACTTCAAGCACTTCTAAACCGGCTTTTGCCTCTTTATCATTTCCTTTGAGCATTTTTTCGAGCTTCGCCATTTTTTTCTCTACAGATTCAAGGTCTTTTAATTGAAGCTCTATATCAATAATTTCTTTGTCTCTTACGGGGTCTATATTGCCGTTTACATGTACTACGTTGTCATCTTCAAAACAACGAATAACGTGTACAATGGCATCGGTGTTGCGAATATTAGATAAAAACTGGTTGCCCAACCCCTCGCCTTTGCTTGCACCTGCAACCAAGCCGGCAATATCTACAATTTCAACGGTAGTTGGCACTACCCGTTGCGGATTTACCAATTTTTCGAGGGTAAAAAGCCGCTCATCGGGTATATTTACCACACCCACATTGGGTTCTATGGTGGCAAATGGATAGTTAGCTGCCAGCGCATGTGCATTCGACAAGCAATTAAAAAGTGTTGATTTTCCTACGTTGGGCAAGCCAACAATACCGCATTGTAAACCCATTTAATTTTTTTTATATGCTTAAATTATTGCTTAAATATTCGGTAAAACCGGCGCAAATGTAAGGTTTATTAATGAAAAATTCTACCCCAAAAAAAAAACTCACTGCCGCAGCACAAAGCATTTAGTGCCCATTGGTAATAAGATTAGCTATAAGGTTTGTTTGTGGTATGCCTACCCATAAACACGCTTCCAAAATGGCAGCAAAGAAAAGCGTTTTACCCGAAAGTTGAAAAATGAGTCGCCGAAAAAAAGAAAAAAAACAGGTAAACAGATTAAAAAACGGTAATTTGCGTTAAAAAAGCAGAAAATGCGCATCTTTGCATAACTAATTTAACTCAACAAGGGTATGATGAAATCTAAAAGACTCATTTCATATTTAAGCTTTCTTGGCATAGCCATCTTTACTGGAGTACAATTGATGCCACAGCCACTAAAGGCGCAGGAAACAGCCGTTTACCGCAATGCCTATACCCTTTTTACCGGTGCAAAACAATACTATCATGCGGCTAACTATCCGCTGGCGCAAAAAACTTTTGAAGATTTTTTAAACTCGTATAATTTTACCTCAAACAAAGAAGTAGAACTGATGGTTTCCGAAGCCCGGTTTTACCATGCTATGTGTGCCCGAAAACTCAACAACGCCAACGCAGAGTTGCTGCTGGTTAAATTTGTTGACGAAAACAGTTGCAGCCCTTTTACCCCGCTTGCTTACTATGAACTGGGACAACTGTATTTTGAACAGGAACTGTACCGCGATGCTATTGCCTGCTATAACAAAGTTAACCCCGATGCACTTGACCCCGACCAGGAAGCCGCCTATAACTTTCAAATGGCTTACAGTTTGTTTACCAGCAAACAATTTAACGATGCCTACAAACTTTTTGCCCGAATTATTAACAATAAAAACCAATATTACTACGACGCCAATTATTACTACGGGGTTATTGCCTACTTTAACAAAGACTACGCCACAGCCCTCTCTGCCTTTCAGCGAATTGAACAAAACCCCAAATATGATAAGGCATTGCCCTACTACATTGCCCTTATTTATTATTATCAAAAACAATATGACAATCTGCTTGCCTATGCCGCTCCAAAGGCAAAAATAAACGGCATTAAATACCAAAACGAGTTAAACTTGCTGGTGGGGCAAACCCTCTTTAACCAACAACAATTTGCCGAAGCCCTGCCCTACCTTGAATTTTACATAGACAAAACCGGTAAGGTGCGCAAAGAAGACGTATTTCAACTGGGTTTTGCACAATACCGCCTGCAACGATACAACGAAGCCATTAAAAACTTTACCCAACTCAATAACCTTACCGATTCTATTGGGCAAAATGCCATGTATCATTTGGCCGACTGTTACCTGCAAACAAACGAAAAAGCCAAAGCCCGAAACGCTTTTGAAGCAGCATCGCGCCTAAATGCCGATGCAGTAATTAAGGAAATGTCGTACTTCAATTATGGTAAACTTTCTTACGAACTGGGCTTTCATAATGTAGCTATTAATGTGTTTCAGGATTTTATTAAAAACTACCCGAATTCGCAGCAACTTAACGAAGCGAAAACCTTGTTGAGCAGCATTTTGGAAACTACCCAAAACTATGCCGATGCACTGACCATTCTGGAAAGCATACCCAACAAAACCCCCGATTTATGGCGCACCTACCAACGAATTGTATATTACCGTGCAGTAGAAAAATACAACGACCAAAAATACGACGAAGCGCTTGACCTTTTCAACAAAACCCTCGATAACCCCTATAACCCCGATGTTACCGCCCAGGCACATTTCTGGAAAGGAAACCTGTACTTCAAACAAAAAAAATACGACGAATCTTTCAGCAGCATGGAAGCTTTCCTCAACGCATCGGGTGAAAAAAATATCTCCGAAAAAGTTTCGGCACCGGCCGCAAAATACACCATCGGGTATTCGCTCTTCAAACAAAAAGAATATGAAGATGCACTGCCCTATTTTGACAGCGCTATTGCCGACCTTTCGGGACAAACTGCCCTTTTGGGCAGCAAATCGGCCAGTTCACAAATTTACCCCGATGCCATTCTGCGAAGCGGCGACTGTAATTTTATGCTCAGGCGCTACAACCAAGCCTTTGAACGATACGACAACATCATTAAATACAAAATGAAAGGTGCCGATTATGCCTACTACCAAAAAGGAATGCTGGCAGGTTTGCTTGGCGACTACGACAAAAAAGTGGACAACCTGAAGTTGCTTAACAAAAATTATCCCCAATCTTATTATACCGATGACGCTTTATTTCAGATTGCCCTTACACAGGTGGCTATGAACAACAATCAGGAAGCGGTCAAAACCCATCAGCAACTTATTAATGATTATCCCGAAAGCGAATATGTGCCCAAGTCATTGGTAAACCTCGGCTTAATTTACTACAACCTGGCCGACTACAACAAATCGGTGCAGTTCTATGAATTGGTGCTGAAAAGGTTTCCTAAAAACAACGAAGCAAAAGAAGCCCTTGCAGGCGTACGCGATGTGTATGTGGCCAAAGGCGATGCCGAAGGGTATGTGCAATTTACCAAAAAATTTCCGGGCATGGAGGTAAGCAACGCTGCACAGGATTCACTAAGTTACGAAATTGCCGAATCGTATTACACCAAGGGCGATTGCAATAACGCTACCACCGAGTTTACCAAATACTTAGCTGCCTACCCCAACGGTGCCTATATATTGTATGCCCATTTCTACCGTGCACAGTGTTACTACAGCAAGCAAGATTATGCCAAAGCCGGTAAGGACTATGATTATATTGTAGAACAAGGCCGAAACCTCTTTACCGAGGAAGCCCTTGACAAAGGCGGACGCGTTGCCCTGTATATAAATAAAGATTATAACAAAGCATTTAACTACTACCGCAAACTCTATGAAACAGGATCCCGAAAAGACCTTCGCCTCGAATCGCTCAGAGGATTGGTAAAAGCATCGTATTACCTTAAGAAATCTGCCGAACTTGACCAATATGCCACCCTTCTTGTTCAATCTGATGATGCTACCCCCGATGATATTATTGATGCGTATTTTTTTATGGGTATGTTGGAATATGACGCCAAAAACTATAACAAGGCACGGCAGCATTTCCAACAGGTATCTGTTAGAACTACCAATGAAAAAGGTGCGCAAAGCCGCTTTTATACCGCCGAAAGTTACTTTAAACAAAACGACCTGGAAACTGCCAAAGATATGTGCTTTAAAGTAATTAACGAAACTTCCACCCAAACCTATTGGGTTGTAAAAGGGTATATTCTGCTGGCCGATATTTACGCTGCAAAAGGTGAAATTTTTCAGGCAAAAGCTACCCTCCGAAGCATCATTGACAATTATAAACCCGAAGACGAACTGAAAAAAGAAGCCCGCGATAAACTTACCGCTTTAGAGAAAAAAGAGTCCTCTCAATCGAAACTGAAAACCGATGCCGATAATAACAGCGGCTACCTTGAAATGGAAAAATAACCGCAACTTACAGTGCAGTGAGTTTAGGGCAGTGAGCTTGCCGAACTGCCGCTTATTCTTTACAAACAAGGTTTTATATCACAGTTGCTTTACCCTTTGAGGCTGCCGGTTAGGAGTTGGCGCATTTGTTAAAATGATTTCGCGATGTGGTAAACTATTATAAAACTCCCTGCAAATTATTACCTTTGCCGTTCTTTTAACAATGCTATTTGTATGCCGGTAACAGACAACACTGCTTTTGCTGCCATGTATGATCAGTTGCTTAAAAAAGAGCGCAAAATTGCTGTAATTGGGCTGGGTTATGTGGGCTTGCCCATTGCCCTTGAATTTGCCAAATACTTTTCGGTTATAGGTTTTGACATTAACCACCAGCGCATTCAACTCATGAATCAGGGCATAGACCCCAGTCGTGAAATAGAACCCATGGAGTTTGAAGGCAAAGATATTGTATTTACGCACCACCCCGATGACCTCCAAAATGCACACTTTTTTGTGGTAGCAGTACCCACACCGGTTGACCAACACAAAGTACCTAACCTTAAACCCCTGCTAAGTGCCTCTAAAACGGTGGGCATGGCATTAAAAAAAGGCGATATTGTGGTATATGAGTCAACGGTTTACCCCGGCTGTACCGAAGAAGACTGCCTGCCGGTGTTGGAGCAGTATTCGGGTTTAAAAAAAGACCAGCACTTTAAATTAGGGTATTCGCCCGAACGCATTAACCCCGGGGACAAAGAGCATAGCCTTACCAAAGTGGTAAAAGTAGTGTCGGGTTCCGATGAGGTAGCGCTTCATGTAATTGCCCGAGTATATGAAACAGCTATTACGGCAGGCGTTCACCGCGCATCTTCCATTAAAGTGGCCGAAGCCGCCAAGGTAATTGAAAACACCCAGCGCGATTTGAACATTGCCCTCATGAACGAGCTGTCTATTATATTTAACCGTATGGGTATCAGCACCTATGAAGTGCTGGAAGCCGCAAAAACCAAATGGAATTTCCTGCCTTTTTTCCCGGGGCTGGTGGGGGGGCATTGCATTGGCGTAGATCCCTACTATCTCACCTACAAATCTACCGAACTGGGCTACAAACCCGAAGTTATTTTAAGCGGCAGGCGGGTAAACGATAGCATGAGTACGCTTATAGCCAAAAATGTGCTGCAATTGCTCATAAAATCGGGTAAAAATATTGGCAGCGCCAAAGTGTTGGTTATGGGCGTTACTTTCAAAGAAAATGTGAGCGATATTCGCAATTCAAAAGTGGCCGATTTGGTAAGAGAATTACAATCTTTTTCGCTTACCGTTGATCTAACCGACCCCTTCGCATCATCTGATGAACTGAAAAATGAATACAACCTGCAACTTACCGAAGAACTTGCTTCCGATTATGATTGCATTATAGTTGCCGTAAAACACAGTCAATACGAACAACTCACCGAAGATGACCTGCTGAGTATGAGCGCACCAAACGGCATTCTAATTGACATTAAAAACTGCTACAACGGCAGCATACGGCAAATGACCTACTGGACTTTGTAAGGCAGATACTTTCACTTACGCAAACATTTGGCAAGTATTACTCCTTTTTGCGTTTATCTAAATATTTTTTTACATCTGGCACCGTTTGATTCAAAAAAACAGATGTGGAATAATTTGTATCAAATATCCCTAAAATATGGTGTTTTATTGCGTTCCAAACTTCTTTTCCATCATCTCCATTGTAATATTTATCAAATATTTTTTTTGTCAACTTTAAATCTTGTCCTTTGTTAAAATAGTAGGCTATAATAAGCCCTGCATAAGATTTTCTTGTTCCATCATCAAACCCCAATTCATTAAATTCGGACGGTTTTCTTGCTTTTAAAAACTCCAAATTTTTAATTATCTTTGAATTGAGTTTTTCGTCATATTCTGCATATTTCATTTTATTGTTTTCATAAACCATGCTAAAGTAAGGAGCATAAAATTCAAAGGGTAACTCGCTTTCAACAGAGCAAGCATAGCAGGTATAAAAATAACCAATCTGTTCAAAAAAACTGAACTCTAATTTATTCCCCTTAATTTCTACACTATTTTCTCCTCCTTTAAACTCTATTATGCTTTCATATGTATTTGGGGAAGTTTGCCGGTAAAAATTGTAAATATAACAACAGTGATGTCCTCCGGTAAAATAAGCAGTTAACAACTCATCAACACCGTCTTTATCTAAATCTGCATACTTAACCTCGCGCCAAAGAACTCTTTCATTCCACCATTCTTCATTGGGAAATCTAGAGAGCCACACTTTCGAAGTGTCAATAATGAGGGTTACATTTTTGTAGGTTTTGCCGTCTATAGTAACTGTTTCCGGCACCATTGCTGTATCTGCGTTTACTTGTGCAGTATCTGTAATCACGGTATCACTTACAGCTAAACTACTTTCATTGTCATTACTTTTGATTTTATCGGGCAAGCATGATATAACTACTGATGTTAATGTAAGTAAAATGCAAAACAATACAAATAATTTATTTTTATTCAATTTTTTTGTGGTTTTTATATTTTTTCCTATCAATATACTTAAATAGACCTGTTCATCCCCAACAACAAACTCTTTTTTACAATCTGCCCCATACAGGAATTGTTTACCCTTTAGGGTGTTTTGACTTTACCGGCATTTCAAAAAAGCCGCGCACCGGTTTTACCACCCAGCCGGGTATATGCTGTTCGCAAATAAGGCGACTAATGCTTTTTTTATCGGTTTGCACATTGTTAAACTCACCTTTAATAAACACATCATCGCGTTTCGGAAAATTAGGGTCGTATATTTTAAGGTAAATCAAACCCGGGTTTGGCTGCTCATACGCATAAGCCAAAACCTGATGATTTTCCCACAGACTGCCCTGGTGGTGATCAACATATACTACGCCCAATTGCACCAGTATTTGGTTATCTAAAGCTATTTTTATCTTTTCCCATTCGTGCAGGGTAAGTTGCTGTGTTTTTAAGGTACTGTACAGCATCCACCATTTAAAAAAACGGGTAAGATAGGCAAATGTGGGTCCAAAACTTTGCATTTGTCTTTTTACCAAATACCGGTACAAACTACTGCCGGGCTGCGGTATGATATTGGTATGCGGCAGGGGTAGTTGGTGTTCATAATAATCTGCTGCTGCTTTTACCATGCCTCCGCAAAGTCCGTAGGTAGAAGAAAAGCGGGGAATAAAAGACAAGCGCGTGTTGAGTTGAAAGGTAAAATAGTTGGGAAATGCAAAACCATGAATACTGGGTAAAAAACCCTTCCCCGCTCCGGAAGCAACTCTGCCGGTTTGATCGCCGCTGCCCGTTGCCATGTCCTGCGGCAAGCCGCGGTTTGTTGTTTGCATTTCGGGTAGCATGGCGGGGTTGTCATTAGTAGTATAAACAGGGTGCTGTATGTTTCGCTCTGTGACAGGGGGCTGAATATCGAGGCTGTAATAAATGCGGTACCAACCGTTTTGATGCAAAAATTCTGCCTCAAAAGATCCGTTTGCACAAACTGCGGCAGCCACATCGGTTTGTCCGGCATAAAAGGGTTGTCCGGTGGCGGCGGAATCTTCCCATAACTGTATGCGCACAAAGGAGGCAAACAATACATCGGTATTCAGGTTCCACTGCTGCCCTGCCAATATGGTATGCTTAAATTCGCGCGGCATAGCATCATCGGCAATAATTCGGCACCGCAGTTCATCTGCATGGTCAAGGTCGTTGGTACGGAAACAAATAATTTTATGAACAGTGAGTAACGGCATAGCAAAAAAAGTATTGCCCCGAAAGGTACAAAAAAACTGAATATGCAGTTACTTCACCCTCATCATAGACTTAATCCCTAACTTTCAAATTTTTTACGGAATAGTCCGTATAATGCTTTGTTTTTAAGGG
>NBMY01000167.1 GCA_002212985.1 Sphingobacteriales bacterium TSM_CSS | reverse complement strand
TGCGCAAAAAGAAGGGGTTTTGGCAAAGCCTGTACAGTTTGGGGCTTTTTTGCAGCAGTTGTACAAAGGTTTGTGGCGTATAGGTTTGCCGGTTTCCGTCTTGCAATACCACAATTTCCTCTTTTTTGTACACTTTACCCACGTACTCGGTTATTTGGGCAGCGTCAAGCGGTTTAAGGTCAAACACGGGTATTTTAAACCGGTCGGTATCATACGCTTTTTCCCTGCTCGATACCACCATGTTTGTGCAAATCCGGGCAATTCCCTCAATTTCGGTTTTCAATTTTTCGCGCTCGCCGGCATCTATAATTTCATTCAACCCGTCGAGGTATAATGCCCCGTTTCCGGCAGCAAGGTATCGTTCCAGCCATTGTGCTTCCATTGCTTCGGCGGTTGCTATTTGTTGCAGCAAAGTTCCCTTATTGCTTTGGTAACCTTTCAGGTAGAACAAAAACGGCACGGGTTGCCGCCGTTGTGCATCGCACAGCGTAAGGTAGCGCAGGGTAGTGGTTTTACCCATGCCCGGCCGGCCCCGTATAATCATTTGCGGTATATCCTTCCGCAATTCCGATATTTTACCCCTGCGCTTTTCTCGTCTGAGCAGCATTTCATCTTCGTCTGCGTCATCATCGGTGTCTTCCTCGTCTGTGTCATCATCGGGTTCTGTTTCATCGGTTTGGTTTTCATCGAGTTCTGTTTCCTCTTCGCTATCTTCCCACACCTCTTCCAAATCGCGGTCGGCAATGTCTTCGTCAAGCAGTTCCTGTTCGTACATTTCCAACTCTATAAACCGCTTTGTAAGTTCGGTTTTTACCCTGTTTTCCACTTGTGTAAGGTAGCGGTTCATATCTACCCCTTGCAACAGTTCGGTATCTTTTTTTTGTTTTACAAATGCGTCAATTCCACTGTACAGGTCTGCGTAATTATCCAATACCAAATACACATAGGTCATTAAACAGGCAATAAACCTGTCAGACAATTGTGGCGCATTCCAATCTTTTGCTTCATGCACTTTGTTGCGCGTTTTATATGCTGTTTGCAGGTAAGCAGGAAATCCCCCGGTATCTGTAATAGGGGTAGGCGTATCCCAAAGAATGGTAGATGGGTTGCCGTGCAATATGCCAATTTCTTCCACTAATCTTTTGAGCATCCATTTAGAAGTAACGGCGGTTTGAAATTTAGGCGGGCAAGTAAAAAACAATATTTTCTTAATAACAGCATCAAAGCTGGTGGCAATGTCTTTTATGTAAATGCGTTCGTGCGGTAAGTCGGAATCGTAAAAATTACCTGCTGCTTCAAAAAGGGTGGTTGTAAGTCCATCGAGTTCGCTGTTATCAATAGGCATGGTTACCAGATTGTAGAACAAAGCCACTCCGTCTTGCAAACTGACCCCAAACTCGGCTTCTTTAGGCCTGAAATGGTCTTCGTATAAATAGCTTACTATTTCCGCTATTATTAGCTCTTTATCTTTCAGCATGGCAACAGTTTCTTTTTCGCCCCAAATATAACCCAAATTCCTCAAAAAAACTGCCCTTTTGCGGCAAACATATGACCGTTAAATACCCCGGAATATACTACTCCACCAACTCGGATACCGGCAGTTGCCCCATGAGGCTACAGCTTTACGCAGTTTTGTTAGCATCCACAACGTTACGGACAGCAACAAAAAGCGTTCATGCGCCTTTGTAATTGTGTGCAGGGAAGCGGGCTGCGGATGGACTTTGCCGGCAAGAGAATGAGCTATACCTATGCACAATGAAATTGCCGTGTGGATTTCGCTACATCGGGTAAGTTATGGGGTGCAATGCAAGAATCGGGCATTTTTACCCTTTCAACAGAGCGCAGGAGAAAAGAAGCAGCAAAATAGAGAAAAGAAGCAAAACAGGCAGGGTTGGGGAGGAGTTTACCGGGCGGTTAATCTTTTTTCAGACGTTTGCTGAGCGAGCACACATTAACTTTGTCTTTGCTGTAAAACTGCACTTTATCCATAATGCGGTGCATAAGTGGCAATCCCAACCCACCCCGCCGATGGTTGCGCACCGAGTCGGAAATGGCCTCGCGTGAAGTCCAGTTCATTTCATGCGGACGAAAATTGCCCACATCAGAAATTTCAACTTTCAGGTTGTTGTTGCCAATTTCAAGCAGGAGTTTCAGGTTTTTGCTGTCGTCGCAGTTATTGCCGTGTATAATGGCGTTGGCGCAGGCTTCGTCAACAGCCAGAATAATCTGGTTTTTTTCTACCTCCGACAAATGGAGTTGCTCTAATTGTCCGGCTACAAAAGTACGTATTTCGGCCAGCCGGTCTTTGGAGCATGATGTTGTGTATTCAATTTTTTTCATAAGGCATCAACTTCCTTGCGTCGTGTTCATTTGAAACAATGCTGAAAATGTTGTGAAGCCCCAACAGTTCAAATACATTATACACTTTTTCGTTCATATGGTAAAACACAAAAGACCCGTCTTTTTCTTCTACGTTTTCTTTGTGTGAAATAAAGACACCCAAACCTGCCGATGAGATGTAGTTGAGCATTTTACAGTCTATGAATATGCGGTAATGTTTGTTTTTAAGAGCTTCGCTTATTACCCTGTCCATTTCAATGGAAGAACCGGCATCCAAATCGCCTGCAATAGACAATATCAGAATCCCATCGGACATTTTGCTTTGGTAAATTTCCATATGCCGTTAATTTAAAAAAGCAAAAATAAGGCAAAAAGTTCCATTTTTAATCATTTTTTTGCAAATCTTGTATAAATTCAAAAACAAGCTCCTAAAATGAGCCGGCTTACCCTGTTGGGGTTACAAAACGGTTTATATTTGGTATTTGAACTGTTTTCTTCAGGGTTTTGTTATTGCAATTGCAAAAAAGAGTATTTTCGGGCATAAAACACGCCCCGGCGCTTTGGCAGGTTAAAACCCGTTTTTGGGTTTGGTTTGCTGCAAATTTTTTGCCAGTTTTTCAAATATTATGTACACCAAAAAACAGCACAAAACAACATGAAACAGTTTTTACAGGTTACCGGCTTGCTGTTGGTAATGTTTATGTTTAACTCCTGCGGCTACAACCGCATGGTCGCTCTTGATGAAGAAGTAAAATCGGCATGGTCGCAGGTAGAAAACGCCTATCAGCGCCGGGCCGATTTGGTGCCTAACCTGGTAGCCACCGTAAAAGGTGTGGCCAATTTTGAACAGGAAACTCTTACCAAAGTAATTGAAGCCCGCTCTAAAGCCACAGGTGTTACCATTGACCCCACGAAAATTACCCCCGATGCCATTCAAAAATTTCAGGAGGCACAAAACGAACTCAGCGGCGCCCTGTCGCGTCTGTTGGTAAGCGTAGAAAAATACCCCGAACTGAAAGCCAACCAAAATTTCCTTGAACTGCAATCGCAATTGGAGGGAACCGAAAACCGCATTTCGGTAGAGCGCAAAAAGTTTAATGAAACCGTTCAGGCATACAATACTTATGTGCGCAAGTTTCCGGCCAACATTATTGCGGGCATGTTCGGGTTTCAGCAAAAAGGCTACTTCGAAGCCGACCAGGGCGCCGAAAAAGCTCCTACGGTTGATTTTGGAAAATAAACCCAACCGGCACAGGAGCCTGTTGTTTATTACCATTACCCCAAAGGCAGGAGTGTCGGTATTCAGCGCCGGCACCCCTGCCCTTTCCAATTTGCCACTTTAACACAAGCAGCACACAACATGCCTACTGCAAACGATTTTTTTACCCGCGAGCAACAAACCGATATTGTTTGCGCCATACGCGATGCGGAGAGTAAAACATCGGGCGAAATAAGGGTGCATATTGAAGACCTTTGCCCCGATGATGTGCTTAACCGCGCCGCAGCCGTTTTTGCCATGCTTGAGTTACACAAAACAGCGCAGCGAAACGGCGTGTTGTTTTACTTAGCGCTTACCGACCGCAAGTTTGCCATTTTGGGCGATGCCGGCATTCATCAACAGGTGCCGCCCCATTTCTGGGACGAAGTAAAAAGCGCCGTACTTCAACAGTTTACCCTCCAAAACTATGCCCAGGGGCTGATAAACGGAATTACGCTGGCAGGCGAAAAGCTGGCCGAACTGTTTCCGTATGAAAGCGGCGATAAAAATGAACTGTCCGATGAAATTTCTTTTGGAACGAATTAGCCCGACGGTTTGTTAACTCTTATATCATCATTACACTACTACTTACCCCGCGCATTATGAGAATGCAATTTTCTGCTACTGCCGTCAACCCTGCCCTTGTTGCCGTTTGCCTTCTTTTATGGGCCCAACTGCTGTTTGCGCAGGTGCCGCCACGGCCCAACCCGCCAAAACTGGTAAACGACCTTGCCAATGTAATACCCGATGACCGCGAAACAGCTCTAGAACAAAAATTAGTTGCCTATGGCGATTCTACCTCTACCCAAATTGCCGTAGTAACCGTTGAATCGCTGGGCGGCGATGCCCCCTACAATTTTGCCCAGGAAATTCTGGAACAATGGGGGGTAGGGCAAAAAGAAAAAGATAACGGCATTGTCATATTGGTAGCTCCTACAGAAAGGCAAACCTTTATCAGTACCGGCTACGGCGTGGAAAGCACCCTTACAGATGCTCTGAGCAAGCGCATTATTGAAACGGTTATGATTCCAAACTTTAGAGCGGGCAATTACTATGAAGGTATTGACCAGGCTGTAACCGCCATTTTTCAGGTGCTTTCAGGGCAGTTTGTCCCCGAATCGGAAACAGGGGGCAATGCCGATGCCTTTGTGGCACTCTTCATTTTTCTTATTATAATTTTATTTATTATTATAATAGTTTACTCGGCAAGAAATGGCGGCTCCGGCATGGGGCGCACCTACAGCGGACGCGGGGTAAACAACAGTGGTCCGGTGGTTATTCATTGGGGCGACAACGATTATGGCAGTTTTTCGGGCGGGTTTGGCTCGTTTGGCGGCTTTGGTGGCGGCAGCGGCGGCGGTGGCGGTGCAGGCGGTTCGTGGTAACTTTTCTCTATTTAGGCAATATCTTTCTGGTGCAAAAAGCGCCAATTTGTTGCAAATCAAACAAAATAGTTTGCTAAAACAGGTTTTCAACAGCAAATGCAAAGTAAAAATGCTATCTTTGCAGAGCATTTTTACCATACACCCCAAACAGAATCTTAAAAGGCAACATTATCCTGTATATGTTCGTTTAAATGTGTGGTAAACCTGCAAAGCACCAACCACCCTACCCACGCATCAACCGGCGGTTTCCGGCAATGAGTGGGTAAAGGTGCGCTGCGCTAACAGCCAAACTTTTAAAATAGCAAATTAAATTAACTTAAACGTTTATAAGCCGCCTCATACCTGCAGAGCTTTATCTGTCTGTAACTCCAAAACTTATGCATACGGCACTTGCTTCTATATTGCATATAAACTTGCGTTGCAATGGTGCAACAGCAACCTACCCCTTTTCATTTACGGAAAAAGATAACTGCGGCAATACAGGTTCCGCATCCGCCGGCGGGCTAAGCAGGGCAGTGGCCGGGTAAACGGCAAAAATTTTTTAACAAAAAATGGCAAAAACAATTAATAACAATCAGTCAAACCAACCAACCACTTTCTACATTGATGCTACCAACGTATGCTACTGGCGCAATCCCGAAGTTCCTTCCTTATCGGTGTTGTTGAAATTGCTGCTGGTGCTTAAACGCGACAAAAAGCAGTCTTTTTTCTGTATTTTTGATGCCAATACTGCCCATAAACTGCCGCCCGAAGAACTGGAGATTTATAATTTTATGCTTGGAAACGGCAACTTTCATCAGGTAAGCGGCGGGAAAAGAGCCGATGACTATATACTTAGCCTTGCCGATATGTATAGCGGCTGTGTTATTAGCAATGATAATTATTCTGACCCGAAATACAGCCGCTATAAATGGAAAGACCGCGACTCGCGCCCAACCCGTCTGTTTATGGGCGAGGTAATTAAAACAAAAGACGGCGAACACCTTATGCTCTTTGATTTGGATATTAATGTGAAATTAGAGCATTCGGCAGCCGAATTGTTTAAAGAATTGGAGCCGGTGCTGGAGCCAGTTAAAGACTATTATAATGGAATAATAAAATATTATAATTCACAAAAGGGGACCGGCACCATTTCCTTTTTTAAAGAAACCGTTATAGGTTTTACCAAAGCCGTTGCAGGCGGACAGTCTATTGAGCCGGGACAGGAAGTGAAATTTAAAATAATAGATAGCAACAATGTTTTGGTCGCCACAGAGATTGATGTGACGCAAAAGATTCAGAAAGGCTATATTGTACAATACGATGAGGTAAAGGAAACCGGCTTTATAAGCATTGACGGCGGTCCGCAGCGTCTGTTTTTTAGAAAATCTTACTTTGCCGAAGGTGCAGATACCGGTAAAATTGCCAAAAACAGCCGTATTGAATGCCTCATTGGCAGCAACAGCAAAGGCGATTGCGCCCGCGAAGTGCGCTTTGCTACCAACGAAGAAACAGTTGCCGACACACCCGTTGACGGGGTAGGCAGCGATAAGGTAAAACAATTAGAAGAAAAACTAAAAGACCTGCAGGAATTGCTCTTATTGGCCAACAAAAAAATTACCGAACAGGCAAAAGAACTCCTAAACAGCCAGCAGAACGTAAATCAGCAAACCGAAACGCTTAAAAAGCTGCACAAAGAAGAGATAGACAGTTTGAAACAAAGGTTTAAGGCAGAACTTCATACATTATCTCATGGTAAGGGCGAACCCAAAAAACAAAAAGAGCAACCTCTGCCCGCCATAAAAGAGGAGAAAAAGAAACCCGAAGCAAAGAAACAAATTGGCAATGATTATGATAAAAAAACTAAGCAGATAGTAACTCCCGCCACATTGGAAACTGCCGATAAAGCCGTAAAACCCGCCGAAAACACCAATAAGCAAAATGGCGTAAAGAGCGGCGCCGGTAAACATAAGCAGCAAAAACAAACCAATAACGGGCAAATAAAAATTCAACCCGAAAAGCAAGCCGAAAAAAATACCGTTCAACAACCCGTTGTAAAAACACCTGTGGGCGAAGGTAAAAAAATAAAGAACATTCAGAAAACCGAAGTTCTCCTACCGGTTAAAGAGGAGTTGCCCGTAACCGAGAACACACCCGTACTTGTTGTACCGGCAGTTGTTAATGAAAATGCCCAAACAGGTGCAAAAAAGAAATTGCTGAAAAAAGCAGATATTGAAAAAACCGTGCCGGTTTTGGAAACACCCCCTAACCCTAAAACAAAAACGGTACAAGCCAAACAGGAAAAATTGCCCGAAACAAAAACCACAACTGATCCCGAAAGCATTTTACCGGGTAAAGAAAGCATAATTGCCCTGCCACATGATTTTGATACCGCCGACAAGCGACTGAACTGGTGGAGCAAACTGGAAATCAGTTGGAAAAAAGCCTTTAACGTGTTGGCCGGTTACGGAGAATCTACCCAAAAACCCTCTGATGAAGATTTGCAGCGAATTATTAAATTAACCCGGATTGACCTTAGTGCCACCGGAAACAACCCACTGGGATTTAAACTCAAAAACCTGTTCGGGATTAAAAACTTTTACCACCTCCAATATCTCGATGTGAGCGGCCATGCGCTTACCAACATTAACGGCACCCAAAAACTGCACCACCTTCAGTATTTTAATTGCAGCAATAATAAAATTGACAGCTTATCGGGTATTGGAAGTCTTAAAACGTTAAAAATATTTATCTGTTCAAAGAATAAACTTAAAGCCGGAAATTTTAAAGGCATTTCTGCAAAATTACCCCGCCTGCAAAAATTAGATTGCCGCGATAACGGCTTTACCGAAACCGATGAAAAATATTTTGCCGGCTTAAACTTACAGGAATTACTGTATTAACCTCTATAAGCCAACATTTGAATGCCTGTTGGAATAAATGCTTAAACTACAAGCGCTAAGCCCAACAGGCATTTGCTTTTTTTACCACCGGTAAACCCCCTATAATATTTCAACCGTAGAATTAAGCAGCCTGCTTAGCGGTAAAATAATCTGCCGGTCGCCCGCATCAAGGGTTACCGAGGTACTGTCTATTTTAACGATAATACCCGAAACATCGCCTACTTTTATGTGCTGCCCTACCATAAACTTGTCGCGGCTGTAAAACGCGGCAAGCAGGTTGGCCATAATATCTTTTGATGCAAAACCATAACCTATGGCAAACGCCAGAAAAATAGCGCCCATAGCCAACGTTATGTTTTGGGTAATAACAGCCGTATCAATGCCGGCCTGGTTGAGCGAGCTTATTGAAATAATAACAGCCAAAAAATAAAAGATAAACAACCCTATAATGCGGCTGCCGTTAATGTTCAACGATTCGCAGGCGGCAGTTACCACTTTTTGAATAACATTTGCTATAAACAGGCCGGCTACAAAAAACAACACTGCACTTAGCAGGTGCGGAATATATGCCAGAAAGGAGGCAATGCCCTGCGAAACAGAGTCAAGCCCCACCACCTCGCTTGCAGCCGTAAGAAATATTAGTAAAATTATCCAGTAAACCATTTTTTTAACCACCTGGCTGATTTTAATCTGTAAACTGCTCAGGAGTTCTATTTCTTTCAACTTTTCACTGAAAGTATCGACTTTTAAGGTAATGAGTATGCGCCCAACAATGCCCGATGTTATTTTTGCCAGAATTATGCCTATAAGCAGCAAACTCATAGCACCCAATACATTAGGCAGTGCTTGGGCAATACTGTTGGCAAAGGTGGAGAAAAAGCCGGTAATGGTTTCTACTGTGTTGTTCATTTTGTTTGGTTTATGTTAAAGCCTGGGGGTATAAATAAAGTGGTTTGCTCTTAAACCGCACAGGTTGTAAAAGATTTTTGCACAACTCAAGCACAACAATGCGCAAGAAAATTCTATAGACACGGTATAAAAAAGCCTGTCTTAAGTATCTTCGTTTTGAGGTTCCTGCGGAGAATGGTCTTCTTTGTTTAGTTGTTTGTCAAATAGTTTTACCACTTCTGCCAGAGTATAGGCAAAGTTGCCCATAAACAGTTCGGCTATTTTTGCTATGCCGCTTATAACCGTGTATGACCCAAGTATTTTACTTCTTAGCTTTGGCGATGGTGTTTTTTCATTATCTTCTAACTCCTGAAAGGGATTACTCATAGTACAGGGTTTTTTACGGGCGTATTCGCAATTTTATAAACTGAATGTGGTAGTTTCATATAAATCCAGAACTTTTTCCTTAGCCCGCTTAATGCGCATTTTAACCGCACTTTCCGATAAGTTGAGCGCCTCCTGTATTTCCTTTATACTCATGCTGTCGGCATATTTCATGAGCAAAATCATTTTCTCTTCGGTTTTTACCTTTTCAAGCAAAAGTTTCAACCGGTCAGACTTAATATGGCTCAGGTCTTCTACGGTGTCTATATCTGCTAAATTAATTGGTGTACTGCTGTCGTTGTCTATAGACTCAATATGATGGCGCTGTTTCCGGCGCAAATAGTCTATACAAAAATTGTAAGTTACCGAATACAGCCACGAAGAAAACTTAGACCTTCCGCTAAATGAATTAAGGTTAAGCAGAACTTTTATAAAAACATCGTGTGCAAGATCTTCGGCTGCGGCTTCGTCTTTTACAAAAGAATAACATTTGCGGTAAACCTTGTCGGCATAACGGCTGTACAGCACATTTACCATAGCAGAATCGTTTTGCTGTCTTATGGCATCAACAACCTCTTCATCGGTAAGATGGCTTTTAATATTTGCTTGAGCATGGAGGGGAAGCAGGTATAATATGAGGTTGATAGGATTGAAATACAATTCCGATAGGTGATTTGAATATTTTAAAAATAAGAGGGTTTTGTTTTATGCGTAAAGTTGATGAGATTGCAAAGGTATAGTTTTTATTTAAAAAAAACTTTTTGTTGGTGCACTACAGCCCTAACCATTGTGCAAAATTCGTGCCCGTCATGTGTTTTATTATTTGCCGCCCGGCAGTTTTTAGCCGTAAGACTCGCAAATAATGTTTACCTTGCGTTGATAACCCATATTTTGCAACCGTTCCGAGGCTTCATCGAGCATGTTTTGCCAACCGCAAATGTAAAAATAGGCATCGCGGTGGTCGGCATAAATTGATTCATAAATTTGGTGAACATACCCTTTATAACCGGTCCAATCGGGCGATTTTTCTCTCGATAAAGCAACATGGTACGAAAAACCGGGCATTTTCTCGGCCAGTTCGGCCATTTCCCTGTAGTACAGTGCGTTTTCCTTAAGCCTTGAACCAAATACAAGGTGCAAACCTTTGTGTGGTATTTGGTGGCGGTGTATGTGCAACAACATTGACCTGAACGGGGCAATGCCCGTACCGGTACAAATAAAGCAAATTTCTTTGTCAATGATTTCGGGCAGGGTAAAATGCCCCTGCGGCCCCCGCATAGGAAAGGTAGTACCAATGTTGGCTTGGTTAAACAGGTAATTAGTGCCCAATCCTCCTTCTAACAGCACAATAACAAATTCCAGCACATTGGTATCATTGGGCGCCGATGCAATGGAATAGCTGCGCCATCTTTTATTGCGTTTTTCATGTATAGGCAGGTCGAAGGTCATAAATTGGCCGGGTTTGAAATCTATTTTTTCAAATGCCGGCACTTTTATATAAAAGCGCTTTGTTCCGGGGGCTTCGTCTTGTATGTCAACAATTTCACCGTCGTTCCAGGGAGAGAGCATAGGGTAAAAATAATTGGAGGTTAAATAAAGAATAGTGTGAATTGACTGGTTTTACAGGTATAAAGGGTCGGGTACTATTTTTTGCCCGATGCGGGCGTTGGTTCAAAATTGGTTGTCAACTGTTATTGCCAACAGGTTTAAATGCCTCAAAGGCCTGCCTGCAATCATAGCAAAAATGCATAGAACGGCAAAGGGTTGGTCCGAAAATAAGATTAAGCGAAGTATTGCTGCTGCCGCAATTAGGGCAGTTGGTTTGGGCAATGGTATCTAAATCTACCTCGCCGTTGTGTTGGGGCGGAGGTGCCAGCCCAAACGCTTTTAACTGTTGCTTACCGCGCTCGCTGATGCGGTTTGAGTTCCACGGCTCCGAAAAATCTATGGTAACGGTTGCCTCTTTTACAAAGGGCAGGGTAGCCACACAAGCCTGTATTTGTTCCTGCATCACCTTGGTAGCGGGGCAGGCGGTAAAGGTAGGGGTCATAACCACTTCGGCCAATCCTGTTTGTTCATGCCACCGTACGGCGGTAATAATGCCCAAATCAACCACCGATATAACCGGTATTTCGGGGTCTTTTACCGCTTGCAATGCTTCCCACAATTGCTGCGTTGCTACATCGGTCATATTTACTGTTTCCATCGGCTTGCTTTGGTTTTATACCCTTAAAGGTACTCTTTTTTGCACATTACAATGGCCTAAAGTTAGCAAATTTTGTATTTTGCATGTCGGAGACGGTATTGAATTTCGGGTTTCTTTGCAACTTGTGCCAATTAAACCCAAAATTGAACTACTTTGCCTGTGTTTGTTGTTTATAATTCCGATATTTCATTTCTGTTACCGCTTTTTTCTTTGCACAACCCAACCCCCTTTCTGCCCATGAAAATTACCTATAACTCGCCGGTAGTGCTTACTTTTACCCTTATTTGCACAGTGGTTATGCTGGTTGACAGCTATTCCATAGGCGGTTTTACCCAATCGCTCTTTACCGTATATCCCGATATGAATTATGCCGACCCGCTTACTTATTTCCGAATGGTGTCGCATGTGGCCGGCCACGCCTCCTGGGGGCATCTGGTAGGCAACCTTACGCTTATTTTGCTGTTGGGTCCAATGCTCGAAGAAAAATACGGCTCCCGAAACCTGTTGCTTATGATATTGGTAACGGCTTTGGTAACGGGTATTTTAAGCGCCACGGTATTTTCATCGGGTTTGCTGGGGGCAAGCGGTGTAGTGTTTATGTTTATTATTCTTAGTTCGCTTACCAATTTCAGGGCGGGACAAATTCCGCTTACTTTTATTCTGGTAGTTGTTTTATTCCTTGGCAATGAGTTTGTTTCTTCGTTTGCCAATGACAATATTGCCCAGTTTGCCCATATTGCCGGTGGCATTTGCGGCAGTGTTTTTGGGTATTTGGTGGGCAATGGCAACAATAAACCTGCTATTTTATCTTAATTCCTCATTTTGCTGTTTTTGCCTCTTTATTGGCCATTTTTATTCATCTTCAATTTCCAGCTCCAGCCGCAACAGGTGGCTCGAAAAATTTTTACCCAGCGTATCCATACGCAGCGAGCGCGAGGCGCCGCCGTCTAAAGCCCCGTAGCACACAAAGTTAAGGGCTTCTATGGCATCCCACTCGTAGCGCACCACTTCGCCCTGTATTAAACTGCCAAAATGGGCTTTTACCTTTTCGGCGCTCAGGTATTTTTTTAGCAGCAGGTATGCCTGCGGTGTTTTGGCTAATACGCCAATATTGCACACATCGTTTTTATCGCCCGAACGGGCGGCAGCAATGTCTAACAATAACAGAAACTTCTTCATGTGCAGCGCTATTAGTTATGAATTATGAATTATTAGTTATGAGTTATGTTTTGTGGTGTGTGCATTCCTAAATTAACTTGCCCGAATAGGGGATTATGAACTAAAGTTTAAAGATAACTGGTTGTCAATTTGTTTATTGTTGTTTGGCGAATAGCTGGTTAGTTGTTAGTAGGTTTTGCACAACTTTCCACAACTTGTTGGTTCAACAAGCTCATAAACCATTTGTGCATTCCTAAATTAACTTGCCCGAATGAGGGGATTATGAACTAAAGTTTAAAGATAACTGGTTGTCAATTTGTTTATTGTTGTTTGGCGAATAGCAGGTTGGTTGTTAGTAGGTTTTGCACAACTTTCCACAACTTGTTGGTTCAACAAGCTCATAAACCATTTGTGCATTCCTAAATTAACTTGCCCGAATGAGGGGATTATGAACTAAAGTTTAAAGATAACTGGTTGTCAATTTGTTTATTGTTGTTTGGCCAATAGCTGGTTAGTTGTTAGTAGGTTTTGCACAACTTTCCACAACTTGTTGGTTCAACAAGCTCATAAACCATTCATAACTCATAACTCATAATTCGTAATTTGTGTTGTTTATGTTAAATTTGGAGCAGGTTTACCGTTTCCTGCACTTCGGTGCGGGGTATAAGGGTTGGCCAAAGGCTTAGTTGAACACGGTTGGTTTTACCCCATGCCGGCATAGAAACCACGCCCGGCGGACCGTTAAGTCCTAAGCAGGTTACCGCTTGTATGGCAATTTTACCCGCGTTGGCATCGGTATGTTTTAGCGCAATGCGCACGCCCAGTTCGTTCATTTGCTCCAGCAGGTGGGGCGACATGGGGGGTGCAGCGCTACCGTGTATGCCGTTTAGCCCCAATATGGAAAACTCCTGCCGGTCAATTTTTACAGGCAGGCGCCTCCAGATTTCTTTTGCCGCTTCTATAAACCGAAGGCATTTTTGGTAGGCATACGGCCACGAAAAAAAGAACAACTGCTCGCTGATGTACCCTTCGTGCAGCCCGATGGCTAATTTAAGCTGCTCCGGCCGAGGGTTGCCCACAGCGCCGCCAAAATGCACCCTGTTTTCGTCTAATTCGGTAAGTTGTATGCGGGTAAGGTCAACGCACACATCGGGGGTTATGTAGTGTGCGGGGTTGTGAATTTCATATACCAATTGTTCGCGCAGGGTGTTGCGGCTCATTTTACCCCCTTCCGAAGGCAGTTTGGTAAAAACGGCGCTGCCATCGGGACTAACGTGGGCAATGGGGTAGCCAAGGTTGCTGATGGGGTAATCCATCGGCCACTCGGCATAAGAGTTGCCGCCCGATGCCTGTCCGCCGCACTCCAGCAAATGCCCTATGGCAATGCCGTTGGCAAGCAGGTTCAGGTCGGTTTGGGTAAGGTTGCCGTCTAATTTCCACCCAAAGTGGTGTGCCAAAATGCCCAGCGTAAGGCAGGGGTCGGCTACGCGCCCGGCCAATATAAGGTTGGCGCCGCTGTTTAAGGCCTCGGCTACCGATTTTGCGCCAATATATACATTGGCATGGGTGGTTGCAAATTTGTTTTCCAAAAAAGGCCGGCCGGTATCTAAGTGGCGCAACTCGTGCCCGTTTTGCAGCAGTTGGGGCAGGCGCGGCAGCAGGTCATCGCCGGTAATGGTGGCAATATTAAAATTGGTGATGCCCTGTTGCTGCAAAATGGCCGCCACTTTGCGGGCAGCGCTTTCGGGGTTTAAACCGCCCGAATTGGTCACTATGCGTATGCCGTGCCGGTGTGCCATGGGTATTAAAAACTTGGCCAACGTTTCAATATCGCGGGCATACCCCATGTTGGGGTCGGCAAGACGGTCTTTCTGCAAAATAGACAGGGTTAGTTCTGCCAGCGCATCATGAACTAAGTAATCTGCGCCCTGTTGGGCGGCAATGGCAATGGCTGCCATGGGACTGTCGCCGTAAAAACCCTGTGCGCCGGCTATGCGTACTACACTCATTTGCGGGGGTAATTTTGTTGTGCGGCAAAATTACAATGCACGCATTGATTTTTAAACTTTTCCTGCATTTTTTTCTGAAAAATTATTGCCGTATTGTCTGCCCATAGAACTGTGCCGTTTGTTTTTATGGGTTAACCCCTTTAAATAACACGGTAAACGGTTAATTTTGCGGTAAATTACCTGTTTATATGCCCCGATTTTTAACTGCTTTACTGTTTTTGCTCCTGCTGACGATTGCTTGCGAAGAAGCCGCCGTTACCCGAAAAACCGATGCCGCCGGCCCCGATGCTACCATTACCGGCCTTCCCGCCCAAAATCGTAAAACCGCCCTTACACAACCCGAAGTTGTTGCCCTTGCCGAAGCCTTTGTGCGGGCGCAGGGCTATACCGATTTTGTACCCGATTTTACCAAGGTAAAAGTGCAGTTTGAACGCATGGAATATGCCTCCAACCCCGAAGGCGTGCTCAAATACCGCCACAACCTGCTAAAACCCAAAGCCATAGGCGCACGGCAGTACGATAACAAAAAATGGCTGGTAGGCTTTGCATACTTTTGGGAAGAAGAAAACATAGTTCGCGCGGTCACCATGGATTCTATTGGCGCCATTATTACCATGCAACATCAGGATGTGCGTATAGATTGGGTGCAGGGGCTGGAAGACTAAGGCAGGGAATCGGTTTATGGAACTTCTAAACGCGGTTCTCTTGTTGTAGTACAGAGGAAAATATGCAAATTTTGCCGGTGGTGGCAATGCTTGCGCCAACAGATGACAGCGAAACAGCGCGGTTAAACAGCCCGAATGGACTCATAAAATTACTGATAATGAATTCACTTTGAATAATAATGTGATATAAAATTAAAGTCAGGTATGAAAAGAGGGGAAATTGCCATATATAAAACAGCAAAAGGTACCGATATTCAGGTAGCATTGGATAAAGATACTATTTGGTTGGATGCTCATTTAATTGCTGCTTTATTTGACGTAAATCGTCCGGCAATAGTCAAGCACATTAAAAATGTCTATAATTCAGGTGAATTAGATGAAAAATCAACGTGTTCCAAAATGGAACAGGTTGCCGCTGATGGCAAAAAGTGGAGAAAAACAAACACCGTTTCAAAAAAAGCGGAGAGGTAAAAATCAATGACAATGGGCTAACCGCATTAGCTTTACTTATAGCACAAAGCCAATCCGAAGAAAAAGAGTTAATGATTCGGCTTATTGTAAACTTAATTAGCGGATAGGGTAAAACAGAAATCGGGCAAGCAGGCAAACCGAGGTTAAACTCATTCATATTACCATTTTACAACTGCTGCATAAATCCGGCAATGCGGCGGGCAAGTGCATCGGGGCTTTCGGTAAAAGCGGCAATAATATTTTGGCGTTCTTTTTCGGTTTTGTTTTGGCTTAGTTTCTTTTTTCCCTCTAAGCGGGTAACGGTAATTTCAAACGCCACAATGCCGTTCAGCAGGCCGTTTTTATAGGCATCGGGCAGGTTACTCCATTGTTGCAGGTAGGCGGGTTCAAAATGGTGCAGCATTTTTTCAATCAAGGCCAGTGCATCTGGCGCAGCAGAAACAGTATGAACGGTTCCGTAGGCATGAACGGCCACGTAGTTCCAGGTTGGCACGTTTTGCAGTTTTTCATAGTGCCGCGGCGATACATAGGCGTGCGGCTCCTGAAACACCACCAACGCTTCCGCATCGGGTGCAAACTGCCGGTGCTGCGGGTTGTTTTTTGCCAAATGCGACAACAAAACTATGGTTTCGCCGCGCAATTCGGACACAAAAGGCAGGTGCGTTGCCGTAGGTATATTGTTTTGTGCCGATACAAGCAGGGCAAACGGAAACTCCTGCATAAAAGCAAGCAGTTGTTGGGGGTTGGTTTCGGCAAAATAGGGCGGAATGTACATGGTTTTGGTGGCGGTGGGTAATAAAATAACGGCAATAGTAACAATAGCTACCCGAAAACGGTAAAAAAGCCGAATGTTGTACGTAAAACCGGTTATATTTACCCAATAAAACAGTTTCCGGCCGGGTTTCGTTGGCGTATTACGAGGTAAACCGGCATTAAATTTTTTGCAATATGCACACGTTAAAAAAATGCTGCCTGCTGTTTGCAGTTATTGCCCTGCCGTTGTTGTTGGGATACAGTTGCCGCAAAACCCCGCCCGAACAGCAAAAAACAACTCCGCCCCCCGAAGAATTGCTGCTGCGCAACCTCGATTTTGAAAAACGCATACAAAAAGTGGGCAGCAATGTGTATGTTGCCATTGGGTATGGGCTGGCCAACAGCATACTCATAGAGGGTAAAGACAGCGTAATTATTGTAGATTGCATGGAAAGCATGAAAAGCGGGCAGGAAGTAAAAGATGCCTTTACCAAAATTTGCCCCAAACCGGTAAAAGCCATAATATATACCCATTTTCATACCGACCACACTTCGGGCGCCGTGGCGCTGGCAGGCAATGATAACCCCGATGTGTATGCACAGGAGTTATTGCCTGCCTGTTTAGACCAAACCTTTGCCGTTGTAAGAGATATTACCGAAAAACGCGCCTACCGCATGTTTGGCGTTTTTTTAGACAGTAATGCTTTGGTAAACTGCGGCATAGGACCTAAACTGGTTATTGACAAAGATACAGAACTGGGCGTACTGCGCCCTACCATTACCTTTAAAGACTCGCTTGCCGTTACCATTGCCGGCATTGAAATGGCGCTGTACCACGCCCCCGGCGAAACCCCCGACCAACTGTTTGTATGGCTGCCGCAAACAAAAACCCTGCTCTGCGGCGACAACCTCTACAAAACTTTCCCCAACCTTTATACCATAAGAGGAACTGCCTACCGCGACATAAACCTGTGGAAAAACAGCCTCGATAAAATGCGCTACCTGCACCCCGATGCCCTGGTGCCCAGCCATACCGAACCGGTGTTGGGAGCAGAAAATGTGTTTAAAATACTAACCGATTACCGCGATGCCATACAATTTGTACACGACCAAACCGTGCGCGGTATGAACAAAGGCATGACACCCGATGAACTTGCCGAAACCGTAATTTTACCCCAACACCTGCAACAATCAGAATGGCTCAAAGAGTTTTACGGTAAAACCGAATGGTCGGTAAGAAGCGTTTTTGATGGCTATATGGGCTTTTTTAACGGCAACCCGGCCACCCTGCTGCCTTTGTCGGTTAAAGAACGGGCGCAAAAAATACAACAACTTGCCGGCGGAAAACAACAATTAGAAGCACAAATGAATAAAGCCGCTGCCGAAGAAGCATACCAGTGGCTGCTGGAACTTACCGATTATTACCTGGCCTTATACCCCAACAACCCCCAAGCCATTGCCCATCGCATACAGGCGCTTACGGCATTGGGCACGGCGCAAACAAACCCCAATGCGCGGCATTATTACCTTACCTCGGCGCTCGAATTGCAGGGGCTTAAAAACAACGGGTTGATAAAACCCACACCGCAGTTGGTACGCAATATTCCGATGCAATACATATTTAACGGGCTTGCCGCGCACTTAAATCCCCAAAAAAGCATAAACACAGAACAAACCGCCCTGTTTTATTTTACCGATACCGGCGCAAAATGGACCGTGCAGGTGCGCCGCGGCGTGGCCGAAGTACAGCCCTTTGCTGCAGCCGTACCCGATATAACCATAAGGGTAACAGAAACCGTATGGAAAGAACTGGCATCAAAAATTCGCAAACCGCTGCCCGCCTACCTCAACGGCGAAATACAGATAGAAGGCGGACAATTAGCCTTTTTACAGTTTATGCGCCTGTTTGATGTGGCAGAGGAAGAATAAATTTCGGACATAGCCCGTTCAAAACGCCTCCCGATGATAAGAATGAAAGGTCAAAATAAAGCCTTTAACCATTGGTTAAACTTTTGCATTGCAACATACCGGCTGTTTTACTGCTCTGTTTTCAACACACTTACAGAACCGGTAACATTGTTGTTCCAAAGTATCTCTACCTGCGCGGTACCCTGCCCGTTAACAATGTTGCCGCCCGTTACTGTCCAAAAATAAGTTGCCCCTTCGGTTGGTGTAACCCAATATATGTCGGTAGTGCCGGCACAGGTATTGGCCTGCCCCCAAATTTGGGGTTGCTGTGCACATTGCGGCAGGTTAATAACCGTACAAGGACCTGCAGAATAAAAAGGAAAATAATGCTGTTCAAGGTATTGGTTGAGCGCAGTAGCCAAACTGTCGGCAAAGGCAAGGCGTGCGGCGGTGGTTAAACGGATGCCTGAGTTGCACTCCATTTGTATGCCGTCTATGGTGCCGCCATTGTAGGAACTGTGCCGTGCAGTATTGTAGCCGCCGTTAAAATATGGCTCGCCCGGCAGCGGATAAGGAATGCCTGCCGATGGCACACTTGGATAGCCTTTGTTTTGAAGCAACGTGCCCAGTGCAAAATTGCCCCGAAGCAATTGTGCATGGGTTTGGTTGGTAAGGTTGCTGATAACCAAATTTTTTATACTGCTGCCGTTTATATAGGTATTGGTATTGAGCACACTGTCTGGCAGTTGCAACTCTGCGGCGGTGTGCAGGTACCCCAGTTCAATTCTTTGAATGGTGTGCCCGTGTCCGTGCAAATCAATGTATAACCCTTTGCCAAAACCGGCAGCAGTCTGTTGTTTTGCAGAGTCTATAAACCCCTGAAACTCATACCATGCCTGTTCGGCAACTGCATTCCCATCGGCGGCTTCTTCTATATCGCGGTTGGCGTCTAACTTTTTGCGGTGCAACAGGTTTATAATTATATGCGGGTAGCAGCCGGTTTGCGCAGTAATAGCTGCAGCCAGTTCATTGGCCAGTTCAAGGGTATAAGCATCTTTAACCAACACACACCCCGAGCAACTGCGGTCGGGTATGTCGGCCGGCTCCAGATAACCGCCGTGCGGCGCCGAAATAATAACCGGTATATTTCCGGCAATATACTGTATATAACCGGTATTGCCATAATACGAATTGCCGGGTATGTAAGTCTGTGCAAGGGCACAAACAACGGCAAACAGCCATAGGAAGATTGAAATTAAATAGTGCATGGCGCTGTTTTAACAGGTTACATACAGCAGTAAACCGGGCATATTACTTGCAATAACCTTACTGCCGGCTGCAAATATAATGGCTATGCTGAATTGTGCAGCAGCATAAGGCAACTTGTTGGTTATTATTTCCACAGTGCAATTTGTAACTTTGCCCAAAAAGTATTTATGCGTTGCAGATTGATAGGGTGTTTGCTTTTATTGTTTTGGAAAAGTGTAGTGTTGCAGGCACAAAACATCTTACCGCTAAGTGTGGGGATTACCGTTGGCGCGGCTAACTACAGCGGCGATTTGTCTTACCGTGCCATTGAGTTAAAGCAAACCAAACCGGCCTTGGGTGCCACAGGCATGGTGGGGTTTAACCGGTTTTTATGGCTCCGGTTATCGGGCATGTGGTTTACCCTTTCTGCTTCTGATGCCGACGCCGCCGACCCAATTCGCAATGCCCGTAATCTCAGTTTCAGAAGCCGCATTTGGGAGGGCAGTGCGCAGGTTGTTGTTACCCTGCCGTTTGGCCGGCAAGTTGCACCCTACCTTTGCGGCGGTGTGGCGGTTTTTGGGTTTAACCCCAAGGCAAAATACCAGGGAGAGTGGGTAGCGTTGCAACCTCTTGGAACTGAGGGGCAGGGATTAGGGCCGGCACAAATGCGTACCTACCGCCGCAGTTCGTGGGCGCTGCCTGCAGGAGCAGGGCTACGTCTGAAAAGCGGCAAACACCTTGAGTTTTTTTTAGAAGCCGCCTACCGCAAAACTTTTACCGATTATATTGACGACGTAAGCGGCAACTATTACAGCCAAACCGAATTGTTGCAAAAGCGGGGTGAACTGGCCGCCGCCCTTGCCAACCGCTCTGCCGAAGTAATTGGCGAAAACAATCTTTTTCCGGCCGGCTCGGTGCGGGGCAATCCCAAATACAACGACGGGTATTATTTGCTTACATTTACCGCGGCATGGCAATTAGGTAGCAGTGAAAGCAGCCGCATAGAGCGTTGTTATGGCTTTTAGGCAGGTTAAAAGGCACATAGCAACAATCATTGCCAGTATTTTTAAGGCATATATGGTCTTTAACGGGCTATTTAGTTGTTGCCGGTACCGGGTTGGTCTTGGGGATGCGCTTTTTTTTGTTTAGGGTGTTTAAAACGCGGGGGCCCTTGTGGCGGCAGGCCGGCGCTGTCGGAGGGAGCAAACGGCCGCGGGCGGTTTTTAAAATATTTGGGCGGTGGCGGCAGGCTATCGGCCGCATTATTGCCCGAAAGCCTTTTTTGGCGCTGTTGCTGCCTGAACTGACGCAAGGTGGCAGAGTCTTTTGCTGTTAGGGTTTCTCCCTGCCTTTTTTTCCAAATAATTTCTTTAATGCTGTCGGGTGGCGGGGTAAAGTAGGGGTTTTGGCGGCGCTGCTGCATTTTATGCTGCCATCGGGCGCTGTCGGCTGCTGTGGGCAGTGGTGGGTTGCCCAACTTTTGTTGTGGCGGTACAGTATCTGCTTTGCCGGCAACATCGGGCATTTGCGGGGATGTTTTTTTAAATGGGCGGCGCATAAACCAGCGGTTAAACGGGGGCAGCGTGCCTTGTTTTTCGCGTTCCTGCATTATTTTTCTTCGGGTTTCAAGGCGGTTAAGCTGCTCACTGCTCAACACCGGTTGAATTTCGGACAGTAGCGAATCGATGGTTTCCTGCAATATTTCTTTGTGTTGCAGGTTGAGTTCTTTTATTTCCGATGCGTATTTTTCAATAACAGGCTCTAATTGCAGGCGTTGTTCATTGGTTGGGGCTATGGTTTCAAGGAGTCTTTGCATGGGCGCTTCGCGCAGTTGCTGAAGGTTACTTACCTGCGACTGCACAAACCTGCCGGTGCTTAGCACGCCCAGTACAAAGCCTATAAGCAGGGTAAGAAGGAGTATGGCAGTAGATTTAATATTCATAATAAACTCTGTATAAAGCAGTAAAATTGCATTTTATAAATCAATGGTGTAGTACAGTTCCACATCTTCGGGGTTTAAATTTTCTATGCCGGTAATGGCATTGAGTGACAATGAGTGGTGATTCAGATAGGTAACAAATAACAGCACCAAAATGGCAGCCACGCCCGAAAGTGCAATACGGCGGAAAGCAATGGACAAGGCAGTACCAAAATCTACTTCGCGGCCGCCTTTTGTTTGCAGTTGGTTAATAGTTTCCATTAAACGGTCTTCAAAGCCGCTGGCAAAGTGGTATTGCTGTCCGGCTAAGAGGGCGCGCATTTGCAGCAGTTGCTGTTGTTGTGCGCACAGTTCTTCATTTTCCTCCAATGCGGTTTGAAGTTGCTGCGCTTCGTTCGGGGGCAATTGCTCATCTAATGAGCGGAGCAAAAGGGCGTATAATTGGGGTGGTATGGGGTTCATGGTAAAAGTTATTTCATGTGGCGGTATGTTGTTAAAGTTGCTTTTTTTTTGCGGTGTTTTGGGTATTGGGTTTTAGGAGTTTCTTGTTTTTGCCTGTTTATCTTTGGAGGTAGGTTAGCAGTTCTTTGAGTTTTTCCTGCGCTCTTGCCAGCCTTGAAAGCACCGTTCCTAAAGGAATTTGGAGTAAATCGGCGGTTTCCTGCGTGGAGTAACCCTCTATCAGCCGCAGCAGCACTACGCTTCTGAACTTGGGATCCAGTTGCTGCAGGGCCTTATGCACCAACTCGCGGGCTTCGTATTTTTCGGGAGTTTCATTAACATCGGCAATAGGCATTTCGTATTCTTCAGCATCTTCGTTTTGTGTGTTGCGTGGTGTTGAAAATAT
>NBMY01000069.1 GCA_002212985.1 Sphingobacteriales bacterium TSM_CSS | reverse complement strand
TTGGGTGCATCGCTGTAGGTTACCGTTGCCGTGCTGCAATTATCAATCGCTGAAGCAGTGCCCGTAACTGTCGGCATAGTTGACTGATCGCAACTGATGGTAACGTTGGAAGGGCAAGTAATAGTAGGCGGAGTAGTATCTTGTATGGTTATAGTTTGAACACAAACTGCCGTATTGTTGCTGTTATCTGTAACTGTCCACGTACGGGTTACGGTTATCGGACAACTGCCCGAGGCTGTATCCTGATAGGTAATTCCAGAAATTGCGCAATTATCTGTGGCAACGCCGCCAATGCCGGCAAATTGGGCAGAACTAACCGATACGGACACTGATGAATATGTTAACCCGCTGATGGCATCGGTATTGCACCCGTTTATGGTGTATGCAGCCGGGCAGGAGGTGATAGCGGGGTTTTGGGTATCTGTAACTGATACGGTAAAACTGCAACTGCTCGTCAGTCCGTTTACATCCGTGGCGGTGGCGATTACTGCTGTACTGCCTACCGGAAAATTATACGGGAAGGCAATAGAACTGCCTCCAACTGTATAACTGTAACCCGGTACGCCGCAATTATCCGTTGCAGTGGCGGCAAAACTCAAGGTGGCGTTGCATTCATCCAAATCGGTATTGTAACTTGCGGCAGGTGTAGGACAGGTAATGGCGGGTTGCTGGTTGTCAACTACCAAAACGGTAAAGTCGCAACTGCTTGCCAGTCCGTTTACATCCGTGGCGGTGGCAGTTACTGCTGTACTGCCTACGGGGAAATCATACGGAAAGGTAATAGAACTGCCTCCAACTGCATAACTGTAACCCGATACCCCGCAATTATCCGTTGCAGTGGCGGCAAAACTCAAGGTGGCAGTGCAGTAGCCGTTGTCGGCAAAATAGCCTGATACATCGGGTGTCGGGCAGATTATTTGCGGACTATCCACATCTTTAATTGTAATCGTATAGGAGCAGTTAGCCGTATTGCCGGCCACATCTGTAACAGTATAGGTAACCAAAGTTATACCATGTGCAAAAGTATAAGTTGCAGTTGAGCCGGGTGTCACCTCACCGCCCAACGGGAAACTCACCGGGTCAGGAGAACCGGTATCGCCATCAGAGAAACCTACAGACAGGGAAGCAATTGTACAGGAAGTTTGAAAATTGTCGGGGTGCGTTAGCTGTACCGCAGCAGAACAAACTCCGGGGTCGGTATTTTGGGTTATATTGGTTGCGGGGCAGATAATTCTGGGTTCGGGGTATATTGTAAGAGTTACCGTAAAACTGCCAATGCAGCCTTCGGGGCTTACTGCCTCCATAAAATACTTAATTTCCGCATTTGCGGCAGTATTGTTACGCCATGCATCATCTTGCAATTCGTTGGCAGTTATACCGGTTGCGGGCACAGGATTGCCTGCAACGGGCATTAATCCGTTAGCGCTAATGCTTACGACATTGTAGGAAGAAACCGGAATGCCATTTGAACTTCCTCCCAGTGTAAGCCCTGATGGCTGACCGGAACACAGGCTGACTGTTTGATTTGCTACCAGCGGAGGCTGGTTAACCGTAAAAGTTATTGTATTACTATATACCAGACACTCTCCGCTACCATCAGATGGTGGCTGTGCATAGCCCGAAGCAACTGCTATACGGCGGTAATGGGTTGTTTGGGTTAATACAGGAGGGTCATACGTTGATGAAGTTGCGCCGGCAATGGTACTCCACGAGCCTGGGGCGGCGGTTAAACTGTTTTCCCAACGGTAGCCAAGCAAAACCGATGCACCGGTTGTGGCCTCGGTTACGCTGTTTATAATATCGGGGTTGCCACCATTGCAAAGAACAGTAGAACCGGACGGAGCGATGCTTCCTGGGTCTATTTTAGGCAATACCGTTAGTTTCATGGTAGCTGAAACCGCATTACATGGTCCCGAAGGGTTGTTGGTGGTAAGGGTAAGGGTTATTTGCCCGCCAGAAGGGTTAAATGTGGGCGAAGGCGTATAGGAAGCATTAAGGGTTGAGGTGTTGGGCGAGAAAGTTCCCCCGGTTACTGAGGCTGTCCATGTGGCGGAAGATGCGCCGCCGCTTATGCTCCCCCCTAATAAAACAGGCGAGTTATAGCAAGTAACTTTATCGGGGCCGGCATTGGCTTCTGCAGGCGGATAAATGGTAACCGATCTGATGGTAATACCGGCGGTTCCTGCATTTCCGCTTACACAGCCGGTAAACGAGTTTAATGAGCGGAAACGGATATTATAGGTAACCGGAGCAGTAGCGCCAGCAGGCAGCGGCAGGGTAATAGTAACCGTGCCAGCCGCGCCGGTGCCGTAGTTGGCAGGCGGAGCGCCGTTAAAATTGGCATCGGTAGTCCACTCTACTTTGTCTGCACCACCGTTGGGAGTTATGGTAAAACTAAAATCAACAGGGCTTGTTGTACAGGAAGTATTGGCATTGGCAGGGGTACTAACAGTAGGCGCAGTAGGGTTTGGATTTACAGTAAAGGTAACGCTATTGGAGTAATCAAGGCAAGCTACGCCGTTTAAGGTAAACGTAACCCTCCGGCGGTATTGGGTGGTTGTTGTTATTGCCGGCGGATTATAATCCTTTTGGGTTGCCCCGGAAATAGTACTCCATGTAGCGCCTGCATTGGTAGAACTTTGCCATGCGTAAGCAATGGTAGCACCATTGGGGTTACTTACCGTTGAACCGATAATTAGGTCAGGGTCAGCGCCCGAACAAATGGTGATTGTAGCAGGTGGCGTAATTGTTCCGGCATTAACGGTATTAACGGTTACTTTAGCTATACCAGATGCCGAGGCAGAGCAGGTTAATCCGTTCAAAGCTGAATAATCTACACGCCGGTACCAAGTACTTACCGTTAAACCTGCCGGTGGGTTGTAATCCTCTACATTTGAACCCGATATGACAGCCCAGGTTACACCGTTGTCTGTACTTGACTCCCATATATAGGAGCGAACAGCGCCGGCCGGGTAAACAGGCAATACCGATGCAGATGCGGAGAAAACAGCCGGATCGCCGCCGGAGCAAATAGTTTGATTGTTGGCAGCAGCAGTAGAAATAGCGCCTGCGGTAATATTGTTAACCGCAATAAGTGCCTGCCATGTGGCCGGGGTTGCACTGCAAGAAACAGAAGTCGGTGTAGCGCCCGGTACTGTAGCTGTAACCGATACAATGCGTCTGTAGTAACGCGTGGCGGCAAGGGTAGCCGGCGGGGTATAATCTTCGCCGGTGCCGCCTATGGTTGTGTTTACCCAACTACCGGTACCACTGGCAGACTCTTGCCACTGATAGGTAGTGACAGTCGTAACCGCCGGCGGATTGGCAATAGTTATGGGCGTAGTGGCATCAATGGTCTGCAAAACCCCGCCCGTGCAAATTAACTGATTACCTCCGGAGAGGATGCTGCCAAGGTCTATTTTGTTTACATATACTGTCAACGGCAATGCTTCGGCGCTGCAACCCTTGGTATCTGTAACTTTTCTGCGGTAGAGGGTGGTTATTTCACCAACACCGGAAACATCCGGTATTCCGCTACCGGGTATGTTGTAGGTAGTTGAAGTAGCGCCGCTAACATTCGTCCATGTGGCAGTGCCCGGCGCATCTTGAAAATACTGCCATTGATAGGTTAAAGCGCCCGTACCTCCCGACGCGGCTGTAGTACTTGTAAAGCCGCTCGGGTCGCCCATTTCGCAAATAAGGCGGTTGCCACTGACTACACCGGGTGCGGGCGTGGGGTTCACCTTTAATAACACTACAGCAGTTGCATAACAATTTGATGCGGCTGCATTTTGTACTCTTACATAAATGGTTTGAGGGGTTGTTGTATTAGTATAGGAAGAAGGAAGCGGAGCATTACCCGCATCGGCATCTGCCTGCGAAACATGGTAAGAGATGGTTGTTGCAACAATATTGCCGGCGTTAACCATAGTATTGGCATCGGTTAAGGTAAAAATGCCTGTGCTTCCGCCCGGTGCAGTTGAACAGACTTCTAAAGTAGCCGCATTTGCAACAGGGGTGTCGTATATGGTAAGGGTGGCAACTTTACCGCTAAAATTTTGTGTACACGTGGTTGCCAGATTGGTAATTGCCGTTATTTCAAGAGTTGCACCGTTAAGGGTTAAGGGCAAGGCGGCGGTTAAAAACGAGGCATTGCCGGAACCATTTGAGGTAACCACCACTTCAATAGTTGGACCGCCATTAATGTTATAGAAAATTTTTTGTGCCAAACCGGGCAATAACCCCGTAAGATCAATTTGTGCGGCAGTATTTTCGCAAACAGGGGTACCGATGTTTTGTGCTACCGTTCCCAAAGTAGGTATCGTTGTAGTGGCATTGGCAAACTCAGCATCTGCTATGGCAAAAATTTCTCGATCGTTAAAGTTGGTTATTGACGGAGATATGGTGCGGGTATTAGCTGAACTGCTTGAAGCGGTAGAGGCGTTAACCCAGTTAACAACCGGCTGATATCTGACAATCCTTGCGCTGCTAGGAGAAGGAAAATGTGCAAAGTTTGTGCCTTCATCTGATTGATTCCAAGCTAGTGTAAATATAGCACTCGTTGGCGCTCCGTTACCCGGGTTGTTGTCTTTAATTTCCCACATGCGGTTCACTACATTTTCAGGCGACAAACCCCCACAATCGTTATAGCCCGAATAGCTGAAATGGTCATACACTTTTACGGTATAATTTTCTGCTGTGCTTCCCATATTAATACCCGAAATCGGTGTATAAGAGCCATTTCCTACCGGTATGGCACCAACTACCGTTCCTTGCAAACTCAGCACAACTGCACCGTTGTTTTGCATATTTATATAAGATGTTTCACTTCCTCCGTTAAAGGGATTAATAACGCCGGTGGTAACATTGGGTATGGTTAAAGTATTGTTGCCTATGTTCAATTTTCCAATAGACAGCCGAATATAACGGATAGTGTGATTTTCGGTCATGTTAACCAGCGTGAGGGCATTGTTTAAGCGAATGCCCGACATAGAACCGTTTCCGGCTAAAGTTTGCGTACCCGGTTTATCAAACAGCCATCTGCCCGATGTTGTAGTTGCGGAATTGCTTTGAATAACGCCGTTATTTGTTAGTACATCGCCGGTAAAGGATATATCGGCACCGGTATTCATAATTGCACCGCCATTATTGGTTACATTACCCGAAATTAATCCTCCACTGCTGTTAATGGTGCCAGAGTTGATAAGATTGGTGCCTGAAAAATTAAGCGGTAGAGTGCCTGTGGTGCCACAATTTACTATACCCCCATTGGTAAAAGTTGTACCACTAAGGGTTCCTGCACCTCCCGTTCCCAAAAAAGTTAGCGTTGCTCCAGGAACAACGGTGTATAGAGCAGCATTGTCAGGAGTAGAATTGGGGGAGTAAGATAAATTTAATGCACCTTGATTTACCTGTACTACGCCAGATGCCGGTGCATTAAGCCTGTGTAAAGTAACTGCAGAGGATTCTGTTTTATAAATAGCGCCTGTTGTTGCCTCTAAAAAATAATCAACATTTCCAGAGGTTAAATCACAACCACTTACAGGACTTAAATTTAATACACCACCATCTTTAATTCTTACGTTACCGGTTCCAGAAACTTCATTTAAATTACCAACCTCAAAATTCATTACTCCGTTTATATTAATATCGGTTCCCAAGATACGGCTGTAACCACAACCCGAAATTTGTTCGGGGTCATCGGTAGCAGTTTGTTTTAACACCAAAACTGCTCCGCTATTAACATTTAATGCGCCACCGCTTACTGTACCGGTATGCCAGTCCATTGTTCCGTCGGTGTTCAGGTTTTTTGCGCCCGCAGTAGAAAAAGTGCCGCCGAGCCAGTTAATGTGTCCAAAGCATCCTGTAACGGCAGTGCCCTGTACGAATCCGCCGGTTAGCGCTTCTAATATGGCATTGTCCTCAATAAGCAGTGTGCCCGGAGTATTTACTTCCAATATGCCATTATGCGAATGTATAATGCCGCCTCCTCTTATGGTTACATTATTGTTTACCCGCAATGTTCGGTTACCTCCCACTTCCAATCTTCCAAAAACCTCTACGGTTCCCGAAACAGTTGACGAAGTTCCTGGTTGGTGTATAACCGTAATGTTGACGTTTATCACAAAATTATTATTGTTGGCACCTATTGGCGGGTTATAAGTTGGCGAACCGCCGGGTGCTGTGCTCCATATTTGCGAATGCCAATCTCCACTTGTAACGGCATAATAGGTGGTTTGTGCCCATATATTGCCGCTAAACCAAGATAACATGACAACTAACATCATAACACTCCTCCATTTTAAGGAGTGTTTTCTAACCTGCTCAACGTACCTGCTTTTCATAAAGTTTAAATTTTGGCTATTATATAAAACTTTACAACCTCCCCCTTTCAGGAAAATAGTTGCTTTTTTACACCACAAAATTAGGCTTAGTGCTAAGCAAACTTCTGGATTTTTGTTCCAAAATTCTGGACTATTGTTGCATGGACACAAAAACAGGCACTTTTTTTCCGTTTTTCGGGGCAAAACGGCCTATTTTTGCTATTGAAGTAACAAATGTAACCGCCTTCAATGGCAGAAATGGTAGGCGTATTGAAGACACTTATTCGTCTTAGTTGGAAAAGCATTACAATATTTAAAATTATATTTATAAATAATTGATTGCCAAATAAATACAAAATATAAATTTCTTAATTTCTTTTCAACAAAAATAAATAATCGCTTAACCTTTCCATTAAAAGGCTTTAAATATGCATATTGATATAAAAGTGAAAATATATGCCCGGTTTACCTTACCCTGTAGCTTTTTCCCATACCAATGCAATGTGGCGCCTGTATGGGTACCCATGATGCCCGTAGCAAAATGAACCTGTTTTGGCGGCCGCTAACTCACCCTTCCTGCACAGGCCAACCAAAAAATGCTTTTTTACCTTTTGCCGTCTCTGCCCTATCAGCAAATACACCCGTTAGTTCTGCCAAAAAAACTCTCCCCACCTTTCCGGCAATGAAAAGGCTAAACAGCGCCAAGGGGAAAATACTTAAAAAAACTATGTTTTAACACAAGTCCGGTGGTTATATTTCACCTTCAAACTCTGCAAATTTTTGTCTTATTTCATCGGTAAGCGGAAGCGTTTTTTCGGCAACAAAATCATACATTACCAACACCGTTTGGGCGGTGGCGGCCAAAAGGGTAAGGCCGTTTCGTTCTGTGGTAATGGCATATTGCAGGGTAAAACTTTTGTTACCTAAGTGCAAGCAGCGCACATGCACCAAAGGCTTATCGGTAAGCAGCAGGGCAACTTTAAAATCTATGGTTGCATTGGCTAAAATTATGCCGTCTTTTGTCCAGTCCCAACGTATGGCTTCCTGCAGGTAATAACTTCGGGCATGTTCCATATAAGTAAGGTAAACGGCATTGTTTACATGGTTCAGCGCATCTAAATCGCGCCAGCGCACCTCAATGGATTTGGCATATTTAAACTTATCGGGAGCGGGTAATGACATATTGGACATCGGGTTTTGTATGATGATGAAGTATTGTTTATAAATGAATTACCCCTCATTTTGTTTCAGAAACAGTTGTTTCAGGTGGGGTTTTACAATTTTACCCATGGCATTGCGGGGCAGTTGGTCTAAAAACAGCCAGTTTACCGGCGTTTTGTAGGTTGCCATTTGGGTTTTGCACCATTGTCTAAGAAATGCCGCCATTTCGGAAACAGGTACGGGCAATTGCAGGGTATTTAGTACCACGGCAGCCGATACGGCTTCACCCCATTGTTCATGTGGTATGGCAACCACCGCACAATCTGCTATGTATGGGTTATTGCGCAGCATTTCTTCAATTTCGGGTGCAGAAACCTTGTATCCGCCGGTTTTAATAATATCGGTCGAAATTCGGCCTGCTATGCGGTAATTTCCTTCTTGAACCTGAACCATATCGCCGGTTTTAAACCAGCCATCGGGGGTAAAGGCCTGCCGGGTTGCTTCGGGGTTTTGCCAATATTCCAGAAAAACAGCATCGCCCTTTACCTGCAATTCGCCGGTTTCCCCATCGGGTAAGGGGTGGTTGTTTTCATCGGTTATGCGCACTGTTACGCCTCCCGGCAGGGGTTTTCCTACCAAACCGGGCAATCTTTCGCCCTTATACGGGTTTGAAAGCGCCATACCAATTTCAGTCATGCCGTAGCGCTCCAGCAGGGTATGCCCGCTTATTTGCCTAAAGGTTTGCAGCACATTGACCGGCAGCGCCGCCGACCCCGATACCATTAACCGCAGTTTTGAACAGGCAGCGCTTAGCAGTTGCTGCATGGGTTGTGGTTGCTGCCAATAATAGGTAATGAGTTTTTGGTACATAGCTGGCACGCCCATAAACAAGGTTACCGGCAGTTGTAAAAAAGCCCTCCAAACGGCGGCGGCATCAAAGGCGGGCAAAAAATGGCAGCAGGCGCCCTGCCATAACGCACAGCAAAGCGCATTTACTATGCCGTGTGTATGGTGCAGCGGCAGGGTGTGCAAAATATAGTCATCGGGTTGCCATTGCCAGGCATCAATGAGCGGCATAATTTGCGCTTCCAGATTAAGGTGGGTTAATACCACCCCTTTGGGTTTACCGGTGGTGCCACTGGTATATAGTATTAATGCTTTTTGCTTGGGGAGAACAAAAGGCAGCCTTGTATTGCCCGATGCGGGTACCATACTTGCCGGTAAACAAACCGCCCGAAGCACACCGGCCGCCAAAACGGGCGCCAACAGGGTTTCAAATACAGGTTCGTACAGCAGAACGGTTGCCCCGCAGTTATGTAAAATATAATTTATTTCGGGCAGCGGGTGGTGGGCGCTTAAGGGTACCGCTATGCCGCCGGCGCGCCAAACAGCCCATTGCGCAGCCACATAGCCAAAACCCGGCATACATAAAAATGCTACACGGGTTTCTTGTAAATGCGGCTGTTCCTGCAGCAACATGCTTGCCAATGCGCCCGATTGTTGCAGCAATTGACCGTAGGTATAGCTGCCGCTTTCATCTTTTATGGCAGTGCGTTGGGTGTGGTAATGTGCGCGTTGTATAAGGTTTACCGGTGGTTGCAAATTGGGGTGTTTTGCGGCAAAAGTACATAAAAAGCCGCAAAACTGCTGTGCCTTTGTGCTACAACTGTTTAAGCCCAACAAGTATCTGCCGTATTTGTGAACAAAATTAATGCCTCCGGAATAGAACGTGTAAGTAAAAAAATGGTAATTTTGCTTTACATTTTAATTCCCTTTGCCATGTCTAACCTGTTTTTGACTGCTATACAACAATACAATACCTATACCGAAAACGGCGCCGTTTCGCACGGAACCACCGGCGATGCCTTGGTTGACTATTTTGCCAAATGTGCCACCTACCGCAACCGACCCGAAGTAATGGTTTATGCCGATTTGAGCCGAATTTGGGCAGAAGCGCCCAAAATTACCCTGCAAATTATGTTGTACCTGCGCCTTATTACCCGAAAACCGAAGGGCTTTTTTGCTTCGGAAAAGGTGCAAATGGGGCAGGGCAACCGAAGTGAATTCAGAACGGGCATTAAATGGCTGGCCACTTATCAGCCCGATGTTTTTTACAAAAACCTGTGGCTGCTGCCCGTTGCCGGCTGCTGGAAAGACCTTTGGCACAAAGACCTGCTGCAGGTGCTGAATACTGCCCGCGTTTATGCCTTAATAGAACAAGGCTTGGCCGATGACTATAACCGCCAACTGCTGGCCAAATACCTGCCCCGCATACGCTCCAAAAAACATCTGCAAACCGAAAGGCATAAAGACCTTAACCGATTTGCCTACGGGCTTTGCCGCCACCTGAAATGGACACCGCAGCAGTACCGAAAATTTAAAGCCGGCGGTACGGCGCATGTGTTTCAACGGCAAATGTGCGCCAACCTGTGGAACGAAATTAATTTTGAAGCCATTTCGGGTAAAGCGCTGTTTAATTTGGTAAACCACGTGGGGCGCGACGGCCTCACCACCCTTGCCCGACACCAACAGGAAGAGCGCTACCTGAACTGGATAAAACAACAACCCATTGCCAAATTTACCGGCTATGTGTATGAACTCATGAACGCCGTTCAGCCGCAAATGGGGCTGGCGCAGCGCTACACCTTAGACAAACAATTTGAAGGACTGCTGGACCTGGCAAGGCAAAACGCCGGCGGCATTACCGAAAACGTGTGGTGTGCCTTAGACACATCGGGGTCTATGCAGGCACCGGTGGCCAATACCACGGCTTTTAAAATTTGCGTTAGTTTGGGTATTTACTTTGCCTCGCTAAACCAAGGCGTATTTAAAGACCATGTGGTGATGTTTGATGCCACTTCAAAGGTCATGAAACTATCGGGCACGTTTACCGATAAAGCGCTACAAATTATGGCAGCCGAAACAGCCTGGGGTAATACCAATTTCCAATCGGTAATTGATGAAATAGTGCGTGTAAGAACCCAAAACCCCCAAATTCCGGTATCCGATTTCCCTACTACCCTGCTGGTTATCAGCGATTTGCAGTTTGACCCTGCAACAGAACAAAACACCGAAACCAACTACGAGGCGCTGATGCGCAAATTAACCGATGCCGGGCTTCCCAAAATTCGGGTTATCTGGTGGTGGGTTACCGGCCGCCGCGAAGATTTCCCTTCTACCATACAAGACGAAGGCGTGAGCATGTTGGGCGGTTTTGATGCTGCTATTCTAAGCCTGCTGTTGGGCGGCCAAACCCATGTTACCGATGCCCAAACCGGCAAAACACGCCAGCTAAACGCCTACGAAAACATGCTCAAAGCGCTTGATCAGGAACTGCTGCGGCAGGTAAAAATAAACTAAAGGGTATTTGCAATAACCAATTGAACTGTGTAAACCCGAAACTTTCAATACTATGAGAAAAGAAATTCTGGAATACAATCAGACAATAGAAGAAACAGAGCTCTGTAATACATTAGCCGCGTTCATAGACCATAATTTAAAGAATGCTGAAAATAAAATTTGGCATTCGCACCCTGTTTGGTTTTTAAACGGCAACCCAATTGTTGGCTACAGCAAGCAGAAAAAAGGCATACGCCTAATGTTTTGGAGCGGTGCAGATTTTGACGAAGAAAAGTTAAGTGTAAGAGGCGGTAAATTTAAAGATGCTTCCATATTCTATCAATCAGCAGAAGAAATAAATACAACCGATCTTAAAAGGTGGCTTGAAAAATCGGAACAAATTCAATGGGACTATAAAAACATTGTAAAAAGAAAAGGTAAATTAGAATTAATAAAATAAATCATAAAAATGGCAAAAATTAACCCACATATTAATTTTAACGGAAATGCCGAAGAAGCATTTATTTTTTACAAATCTGTATTTGGCGGAGACTTTGCAAAGGTTATTCGTTTCAAAGAGCTGTCAATTCCCGGATTAGAGGTATCGGACAGTGAAGCCAATAAAATAATGCATATTGCTTTGCCCATTGGCAAGAATAATCTGTTGATGGCGAACGACGTTCCGAGCAGTTTGGGACGGGTAAACGAAAATGAAAACAGAAGTAAAATTTCAATTACTGCCGGAAGCAAAGAAGAAGCAGATAAATTATTCAATGGCTTATCGGCAGGTGGTCAAATTGAAATGCCAATAGGAGACAGCCCTTGGGGCTCATATTTTGGTATGTTTAGAGATAAATACGGTATTGAATGGATGGTTGAATTTGGCCCTGAATACAATAGTGAAAAGTAACAAACAAAAAGAACTGCCAACGTAGAAAGAGCGGTCAATATAAGCAACGGAATGCCAGCTATCATAAAACTACAAACACGACAAGATGAAAGCAAACGGAAAAACAGTAAAAGAAATTTTGGACAACCTTCCGGAAGAAAGAGTAGAGCCTTTTAACAAACTACACGATGTCATTGTAAAAAACCTGCCAAAAGGTTTTGAAGCAGCCATTAGTTATGGCGGACTTGGGTATGTTGTTCCTCACGAACTGTATCCTTCGGGTTATCATTGTAAACCTACCGAACCACTACCGTTTGCAGGCATTGCATCTCAAAAGCATTCAATTAATTTTTACCATATGGGTATGTATGCCAACCCCGAATTAATGAATTGGTTTGTGGCCGAATATCCCAAGCACTGTAAGCAAAAATTGGATATGGGTAAAAGTTGTGTGCGTTTTAAGAAGTTAGACGATATACCCTACAAACTTATTGGCGAGTTAATGAAAAAAATGAGCGTAAAAGACTGGATAAATATTTATGAAACTACAATGAAAAAATAAATTATAAAATAATACAGGAAAAAGAATACCCGAATGTCAGCAAAAAACAAAACGGGGCATCTTTTTTACAAGTTGCCCCGTTTGCAATGTTGCGTCGGTTGGTTTTTCTAAATTAATCGTCGTCAGTATGCTCGCCGTTTTGGGTGCCGGCATTAGCCGGGTTTTCGGCTCCCTGATTTTGGATGCCTGCGGCGGCGGCTCCGCCTCTAATTTCGGTATGGCGTATTTGCCCGCCTAAGTAGCCGGTGCGCGCCATAAAACCAAACGATAAAGCAGACAACAGCAAAGTGGCGGCAACAGCATATTTGAAAGCCTGTTTTCGGGTAAAATGTAAAAACAAGCTTATGGCCGACAAAGCGCCTGCTGCCAACATTACCCATAGCGAAACTTCGGCGGCTTCTTCGTGTTCATGTATCAATTGTTCCGAAACACCAGGCAGGTTTTCAACCGTATCTTCGGCAGATTCGCCGGTTTTCATAACGGGCAGGGCGGTTAATGCCATAACGGCTATTAGAATACAAGCTGCTACTTTTACATCGTTGCTTCGGGTAATAAAACCATACGCCAGCAACAAGGTGCCTATTAACGAACCTATAATGGGAAAATGATTGAGCAATAAATGCAAATGGGCTGCATCCATAAGTTTATGATGTGTTAAAAGGTTTAAGAATAAGGAAAATAAACCGAATTGTTTGCAACTGTGCAAACCGAGGCTTTGATTACCCTACGGACTGTGTAACAGACCGCCGGATCAGGCTGCTTTGGGCGGCTGCCATACGCGGTGGGTATAGCCCGATGGGAGAAACGGCTGCTCATATTGCCATAGCTTGCGGTTTTGCAGATTGGGCACAGGTATATGCAGGCTGCAAAAAGACGGCAGCGGCACCAAAGACCAATTGCTTAAACCGGGTAACTCGTGTTGTTTAAAGGGAAGGCGGTTATCATCGGCAGCATCGTTGTCGGTATCAGTTGGGTTGCCGGCATAATGCAGGGTAAGGTAATCAAACAGGGTAATGTTTGCGTTTTGTTGCCGGTGGTCTTGCAAATGGGTAAAAAATGCAGGCAGTTTATACAATTGATACACCTCTGTTGCCGTGCAAATATGCACAACCAACAAACAGATGCAAAAAAACTGTTTAGGCAAACCCATACTATATTGAGCCATATTTAAAAAACCCGCCTGTTTTCAAAATAGTTGAGCCGGCAGAATATTGGTTTGAAAAAATTCCCGAAAAGCATCAAAATCAAACATTCTGCTTAACTTTGCCTTGCCGAAAGATTACTTCAGCAACTTACTCAAGTTTGGTTACTTATTTCATGTAATCTGTGGCACTTATAACAGGCGGCGCGGGTATCTTCCTGTGCCGCCTGTTGTTTATATATTTACCCCCATCATCTCCTTTGCCAGTTGCAAGAGTTGTTGGTGTATGCGCATTACTTGCGGAATTAGCAGTTCGGCGCCATTGTTATACACAATAAAATCTGCCATTTTTACCTTCTCTTCATCGGGCATTTGTTTGTTCATGCGGGCAATTACAGCTTCTGCAGTTGTGTTATCGCGCTGTTGCACTCTTTGCAGCCGCACTTCTCGGGGGGCATATACCACAATTATTTTATGGAGTTGCTTATACGAGCCGCTTTCAAAAAGCAGGGCTGCCTCTTTTAAAATATAGGGCGCTGTTTGTTGCTGTATCCATTGTTCGGCATGTGCCTGCACGGCGGGGTGTACCATACTTTCGAGGCGGCGCAGGCTGCCGGCGTTGTTAAAAACTACGTTGGCAAGCAGTTGCCGGTTTAAACGTCCATCGGGTAAATAAGCATCGGAACCAAAGGCTTCTTTTATTTGTGCCACTAAGTGCTGGTCGTTTTCCATGAGCCATTTTGCGGCATCATCAGCATAATAAACCGGTACGCCCATTGTGGCAAAAATTTTGCAAACCGTAGTTTTACCGCTTCCTATACCGCCTGTTATTCCAACTGTAAGCATGTGCGTTTGTATTGGTTAAAAGTGATTTAGTTTTGGCTGATGGCGCTTGTTACCGGCCTTGGTTTATGATCATAAACTCTGCCACCTGCGGCGAAAATCGCACATTGCGCACATTAATGGGTTTTTCGGCAAGCAGTACGGGAACTTGTTTTTCGGTTTTAAAATCGGTTTTTTCAAAATTGGCAACGGCTTTAAAGTAATACGGCTCAATTTGGTCAAACTCGCTAATACCTACCTGAAACACCACCGTGGCATTTTGCGGGTACATAAAGAGCGAAATGTCTGCCGGCAGGTTTAATTTTTCAATAGGAATGGAAAGCGTTTTTTCGGTAAATTCTTCTACTGTTACGGTATAATCAACGGCGTAGGCACTCAGTATTACCGAAGACAGGGCAGGTTGAAGCAGGTCTGTTTTACCGCTGTAATTTTGATTTATATGGCGGTATTTTACCACATTGCTGGGCCATTGGGTAAGGGTATCTATAAAAGAAGCGGGGCCGGTAACCAATATGCTGTCGGGTTTACCGAGTACGGTTTTAAGATCAAAGGCCGGGTTAGTGGTAATATCGTAGTTCATTTTAACCGGCACCCGTTTTTCGGCTTTTTTCTCAAAAACAAAATAGATGGTATCGGGTTTAATTTCCTGTATTTCCACATTGGAAAGTTGGGCGCTGAACTGGTTTACCAGATTAAACGTGTTTACCTTTCTACCAAAAAGGCGGTTGTAGTCTATTTGAACCACACGCCCCGAAAGGGTAAAGTACCACAACAGATTAATTCCGCTGCTTTTTACATACATGAGCAGTTTGTCGGGCAGGGGGTGCGACAATACCTTATCACTGGGCAAATTGGCATAGCTTACAGGTACGGTTACTTGGGTAGAATACGTTTGGGAAAGGGTAATGAGCAACCATAACATGCCCGATAAGAGCATAGATGCAAGAAATATAAACCTGTCTTCGCCCGATAGTATTTTTTGCATGGCGGTAATACCTTACATATAAAACCGAAAAACACCCTGCTTTGCCCAACCCGGGTGCGGGCGACTATTGAATGAACGGTAAACCTTGTGCAGACTTATACCGCAATGCTGCTTTTTTTTCAGGAGTTTTTCTCTTCGGTACCCGATGCAACAGCTGCGGCAGCCCGCAAGGCTTTGGTGTATTCAAATGAAATGGCCGTTTTCTCAATACGCAGTTTTACGTTGTTATCTACTTCCAGCAATAAAGAAGTTTCGTCCACTTTCATGACTTTACCGTGCAGGCCGCCAATGGTTACTACCTTGTCGCCTTTTTGTATGTTCTGAATAAATTCGCGTTGTTCATTGGCCTTTTTGCTTTGCGGCCTAATCATAAAAAAGTACATGATAACAAAAATGCCGGCAATTAAAAAGAGGTGTGCCGATGGGTTGGGCTGACCGTTTCCGCCGGCCATTATAAGAACCAGATGCTGTAACATAAAATTTTGTTGTGTATTAACTGAATAACAGGATTGCAGGGATTTGCAACGGCAAATGTAGGCAAAATTGGATGATTATGGTTGAACAGACTGATAAAAGCCCGAAATTCTTCCAACTAATTGCTAATTTATTACAATTCAACACCTTTCCAACGTTCTGAGTGGAGAAAAATCCAGGCGGGCACCGAAAGCAAAACCCAGTACAAAAACTCGGCCGACCATACATAGGTTAACCCCAATACATACACATTGGTCATAAGATAGCCGTAAGTAAGGTATATTACAATGGTTACACTTTCTATAAACAATGAAATATAGGTGGCGCCGGTTCCCATTAGTCCGTTAAACACTATAACCGATAGCGAGCACGAAAGAATAATGGCCACCAAAACCGGCAAAATGGGTTTTGCGCCCGTAATTACATTGGGGTCGTTGGTAAAGAGCGCCAGCAATGTTTCGGGTATGAGCATAAGCACCAGACATAAAACCAGGGTAAAAATGACGCTTAGCAAAACCGTGCGCATAATGGCGGCAAACACTTGCGAATATTTGTGCTGCCCAATAAGATTGCTCACTATTGCATTAACCGCCGAAGCAAACCCCCACGAGGGTATGCTGAAACCGGTATAAATAATTTTAAGCACTACCGAAATGGCCAGTTCGCGCTGCCCCATTTTTTCTATGAAAGATAAAAAAATAAACCAACCGCCCAACCCAACAATAAACTGTATCACCAATGGCATAGACAAAATGGCCATGCGCTTTTGCATTTCGCCGTCCCATTTCCATAGTTTCCGCAAACCGAAGGGTATGAGTTTTTTGTCGTAAATAAGGTAAAAAACGGTAAATACAAAGGCAACCACTTCGGAAATGGTAGATGCCAGCGCCGAACCTCCAATGCCCATAGCCGGAAACCCGAATTTACCAAACACCAAAATATAGTTTAGCCCGATGTTGGTAATACACAAAATGCCCGTAATAATGGCTATGATACGGGTGCGGCCAATACTGGTGTACAAGGCCATGAGCACAAACCCGAAAAAACTGAAAAACAACCCGTATGAACGGTATTTCAAATACCTGAGACTGGCCTCGTAAATATCATGCGAACTGATGAACAGTTTTAGAACCGCCGGCGAGAACAGAATTAAAAACAAAAACAAAACCGAAGCCAGTGCCAGTTGCGCATACAACAGGTTAAGCGTAATACGCCCAATGTCTTCGTACTGTTTTTGCCCCGCCCGCCTCGAAATGAGTATTTGCCCGCCACGCGAAAAAGCCAGCCCTATGGTGACCATTATAAAGTAGTAGGTAGAAATTAAGCCGCACGCGCCTTGCTGTATTTCATCTACCCGGCCAAGAAATACTATATCGGTAAGGCTGATGATGTTTTGAGCAAAATTGGCCAAAATAATAGGATACGCCAGCGACCAAATGTCTTTGTAAGTTGCTTTTATTTGCATAATATCGGATAAGACCGGTGTAAAAATGGCATCGCTGCAATAAGAGTTGTTTTGGTGGCAAGTGGGTATTAAAACGTCACAAGGACTAATATTTCCCCCTTTTAAAAATAATAACCGGGGCAAAAATAGTACAAAAACCCCAAAAATGCGCGCTTAACCTCATAACCCAATGATTTCGTGGCGTTCAACGGGTTTGGTTTCATCAAACCATTTTCGGTACGTGGCATGTGTTTTATAAAGCTTACCGCCAATGCCGCGTGCAATATTGACCATTTTGGGGTTGAAATCGCCAATCCAGGTTAGTTCCATATCGTGGTAGCGCTTGTAGCCTTCACTTTGCAATACCCTTGAGGCAGTCATGATTAAAGCCGACTCAACTCCCTTTTGCTGATGCTCGGGCGATACGCCAAACACCACGCCAAACATGCGGTTGCAATAACCGGTTTTCAAATGCCACCAAAAGCGCAGTTTGGCAAACAGGTTAAATTTGCCGTGCAACAGTTTCACAATAGGGTTAATATCGGGAAGGCATATAAAAAAGGCAATCGGCTCTTTTTTGTAGTACCCGAAATACATTATCTTTTCATCAATAATAGGTTTCATGGAGTTAATGAGCTGCTGCGCCTGTACTTCTGTCATGGGTTTAAAATCTTTGTGAATAGGCGCCCACGCTTCGTTATACACTTTCCTGAACTGCATGGCATAGCCGGCAAGGTCTTTTTTATGGATATGCCCAAACGCATACAACGGGTCATTGAGCACTTTTTCTGCCCGAAGCCTGTATTTTTCGGGAACGGGGTCATCTATGCGGCGGTAAAAAGTATATTGTTTAAAATACACCTTAAACCCATAGTTTTCAAACAATTGGCGGTAATAGGGCGGGTTGTAGTTCATGCAATAAGCAGGCGGCAGAAAACCATCAATGAGCAATCCCCACCACCGGTCGCGCTCGCCAAAATTAACCGGGCCGTCCATACCCTCCATGCCAAAGCCCTGCAACCAGTTTTTGGCGGCATCAAACAGCATGTTGGCGGCTGTTTGGTCGTTAATACACTCAAAAAAACCAACACCGCCCACCGGTTCGCCGTTTTTACCAAATTCTTTGTGCCCGGTATAGGCAGCAATGCGGCCTATGAGTTTGTTTTGGCTGTTGTACAACAACCAACGCATTACCTGCCCCTGCAACAACCGCTTGTTTTGTTTGGGGTCAAAAACAGATTCTATATCGGCATCAAGGGGTTGAATGTAGTTGGCATCGGTCTTATATAATACCGCAGGCATGTTTATAAATTCCCTTTCATGTTTAGCCGACTCAACAGGCAGGAGTTTCATGGCAGCAGGAGGTTGGGTTTTATTGGTCAGATATGGGGCAAATCAAACTTGGTAAAAACTCACTTTTTTTTGTTGCCAAGATACTGCAAATAATTGCCCGAATCAATATGCGGCAGGTTTTTTATACTGCGGTTGTAAACATACGTCCATGCCGGCAGGGGCGGGTTATTTTTGGCGGGGGTAATTGGGTAAGCCGGTATTTGCCGGCGCAGGTACAGAAAAGGCGGCTCGCTGTTTTCGGTACAACCTTCGTAGTCATCGAGCAGGGCAAGCAGGTCATCGGGGTATTGGGGCAACAGCCACAATTCACCATATACTTTCTGCAGGGGGTTTTGGGTAGCTATAAAAGCAGGGTATGTTCCAACATCATACAACAAACCGCTAACATAAGCATTGGCCGCAAATGTTGCCGCCCCGCGCAACCGTATTGAAACAGGGTTGGTAAAAGCGCTCATTAAAGTACCATACACAAACAGGTGTTGTGCCGGTTGTTGCATAAAAATCAGGTATTTTGGTTGCGCAAAATCTTGTCTAAACGGTTATTTTTAAGGTAAGCCTTTACCAACTTCATGGCTTCGGTTTGGTTGGCAATAGCAATGGGTTTAATACAATTTTTAATATCTGCTGTGCTTTGTACAAATTCGGGTTCATAAAATCCAAATCCTACAAAACGCGCGCCTTCTATTTGCACAACCGATTTTTCTGTATTGGTGCGGCCTTCGCCTAATATAAAAAAATTGTCGGCGGGCAAATCCCACTCGCTTACTGCCTTTTTAACCCGCTCATTGTAAGTGGTTGTTTTTTCGGCGCCAATACAGGCGCCTTTACAAATTTTGAGCAAGTAGCCGGTGCACTCGGCGGTGGTATCTTGCCCGTCGGGTTCAAACCCGCAAAGTCGGGTACACAGGGCAAACTCTTCGGCTTTTTTCCGAAGCGATTTTAGGGCATACTCTTCCTTTGCAAAACCAATAAGCGGCATGGCTTTGGTAAGTTTTTTTACCTGCAAACACCAGTAGCCGCCCGTATTGCTGTACTTATAAATGCCAAAGCGGTGTTTACGGGTAGCAGATTCGCGGTTATAAGCCGGTTTCAGTTTGCTAATTTCATAGAGTTCAAGCAGTTGGGCTATGAGTTCGCTGCCGGTTTCCTGATACGAAATGTGGTGGGTTTTCTGCACTATTTTCTGATGCTTGCCTTTTGAGCCGGCGGCCGGTTGCAGGTAGAGCAGAATGCGGCGTTTCATGTCGGCGCTTTTACCCACAAAGATGACCTTTCCGCTTTGATCATGAAAATAAAAAACGCCTGTTTCTTCGGGTAAATGCTCTACGGTTTGCGGGGGCAGCCCCGGCGGCAACAGTTTATACAGGTTCGATTTATCTAAATGTTGCTGAATGACCTGTTCCTTGTCCGATTTAAGGAGCAATTCAAACAAGTAAGTAGTTGCAAGGGCATCGCCGCCGGCGCGGTGCCGGTCGTGGAGTGGAATTTGCAGGTCGCGGCAAAGGTTGCCAAGGCTGTACGACTGAAAACCGGGTAAAATATGCCTCGACAGGTTAACGGTACAAAGCCGGCGACGTTCAAAAACATGCCCCAGCCGCTTAAACTCCGAGCGCACATAGGCATAGTCAAAATCTACGTTATGGGCAACAAAAACGGCATCGTGGGTTATTTGTGCTATGCGTTCGGCAACATCGGCAAACCGGGGGGCTTTTTCCAGCATGGCGTTGGTAATACCGGTAAGTTTGCTCACAAAGGGCGGCATTTTCACTTCGGGGTTTATGAGGCTCACAAACGAATCCACAATGCGCTCGCCATCGTAACGGTAAATGGCAATTTCGGCAATGCGGTCGGTTTTTGCGCTTCCGCCGGTGGTTTCTACATCTACAATAGCATACATGCCGTAAAAACTAATGATTGTTGCTGATGCAAAGGTATTCATTTATGGCTATTTTTTTACTTTCGGTGCAATTGATGTGTTTATTTGTTACCCTCCGGTAAAACCCTGTATTAACAGGCAACAAAAAATTGTCTGAAAAGTAAAATATTTAACCCGATTAAGTATATTTATCCGGGGAATACTTCTGCACCGGCTCTTATCGTTAAAGGGAGAGGGCACCCCGTTTTTTCCTTAACCGATTAAATGTTTAACCGTGAAAAAAATGTTTGTATTATTTGCTGTACTGGCTGCTGCCTGCGCTGCCTTTGGCTTTGCTGTAGCGCCAAACCCTGCCCTGCCCGCCGGTGGCGGCTGGGAACTGCTTGGTTCAAAAAAGGTGAACTACAGCCTTGACCATGATGTATTACATGTTGGCAAACACGAGGGCAGTTTTAAAAAACTGAAAATTACGGTAACCGGCGGCAGCCTTAACATGCACAAAATGGTGGTAGAATACGGCAACGGCGACAAAGATGAAATTGAACTGCGCCACAATTTTGGCAAGGGCAGCAACAGCCGCCTCATTGACCTGAAAGGCGGGGACCGCTACATTAAAGACATTACCTTTTGGTACGATACCGATAACCGCTCCAATAAAAAGGCAACCCTTCATGTTTATGGAAGGTAGCGCCAACATTTTGCCCCTCTCCTGTCGTGCTGTAAATTATTTGCTTTTTAGCCGTTCATAATATCCTCAATTTCCTCCACCTCTATGGGTGTGTTTTCCATTAGGTCTATGGGGTTGCCGTTGGTAACCACAATGTCGTTTTCTATGCGTATGCCTAAGCTTTCATCGGGTATATATATGCCGGGCTCGCAGGTAAACACCATACCGGGCTGCATGGGTTCGTAGCGTTTGCCCACATCATGCACATCAATGCCCAGAAAGTGCGAGGTGCCGTGCATAAAATACTTTTTGTACAGCGGCGCATCGGGTTTTTGGCGGGCTACATCTTCGGCTTTCAGCAGGCCAAGTTGTATAAGTTCTTTTTCTACAAATTTACCTACTTCTTTGTGGTATTCTTCCAGCAAGGTGCCGGGTTTTAGCATGGTTTTAGCAAATTTAAGGGTGCGCAAAACGGCATTGTACACCTGTTTCTGGCGCGGGCTGAATCGTCCGTTTACCGGTATGGTGCGGGTAAGGTCGGCGGCATAGTTGGCATAATCTGCCCCGAAATCCATGAGCAGTATGTCGCCATGGTTGCAGGGCTGGTTGTTTTGGGTGTAGTGCAGTACACAAGAGTTTTTGCCCGAAGCAATAATAGACGGGTAAGCCGGCCCGCTGCTGCGATTAATGAGGTATTCGTGCAAAATCTCGGCTTCAATTTCAAACTCGTGTACGCCCGGTTTTACAAAGCGCAGCACGCGACGGTAGGCTTTATCGGTAATGTCAACGGCTTTGCGAAGGAGGTCAATTTCAATATCAGACTTTACTGCCCTTAGCCGGTGCATAATGGGCGCAATGCGCTCAAAATGGTGTAGCGGAAAATTTTGTTTCATTTCTCGGGCAAACCTCAGGTCTTTGTCGGGTACAAGGGTGTGCATTCGGGCATGTTCGTTGAGGTTGAGGTAGCAGTATTGGGCATCGTACATAAGCGGACCCAGCAGGTTTTCAAAGGAATCTGTCCAGAAAATCTGTTCAATACCCGATGCGGAGCGGGCTTCTTCCATTGTATATTTGTGTCCTTCCCACACGGCAATAACCTCGTTGGTTCGGCGGATAAACAGCATTTCGCGTTGTGCCGGCACGGGGTGGTCGGGAAAAAGTACCAGTATGGTTTGTTCCTGATCTATGCCGGTGAGGTAAAACAAATCGGCGTTTTGTCTGAAGGGGAAATGGCTGTCGGCGCTGCGCGGCATTTCGTCATTAGCCATAAAAACGGCAATGGAGTTGGGCTTAAGTTGTGCGGCAAAACGCTTTCGGTTATACACAAATAAATCGGGGTTAATGGGCAGGTATTTCATAAATTGTGTTGGTTTTATGTGTTGGTTTGACAATGTGATTCGGTAATCTGTGTGCGTGCTTGGGTAAAAAGGCGGCGCTGTTTACCCGGTTTCTCCGGCATCGGCTAAAATTTGCAATACAGTTTG
>NBMY01000165.1 GCA_002212985.1 Sphingobacteriales bacterium TSM_CSS | reverse complement strand
TCAGGGCAATGAAGATTACAGCCTCGATTTTGAATATTCCTGCCTTGGCTTACCCAATGATCTTCCCGCAGGTGTGTACTACGCTACTCCCTTTATATCGGAGCGTCCGCCCGAAATTGGGCCGCCCGACCCCATTATTTACAACCCCGGTGCTAATTGCGACCCTGTTGGGCAAATTTGCCCCTCTATATCGGGTACAGGTTGGGTAATTAACCCCATGATTATTACCTTCCCCGATGGCAGCAGCCTGAACGTAAATCAGGAACTGGCCTTCGGTGCGCCTATTGATGAAACCCTGCTGGCAGTAGTAGGCGGAACGCTGCCATGTTTAGACCTCGCAACGCTTTACAACGGTGACCCCAACGGCACTTGGTCTATTGCCATTACCAATACCGGAACCGGCAACCTCAGTTTCTCGGTACCCGATTTTAACGTTACCGTTTCGGCCGACAGTTGTACGCTTATTACGCAGGATCAGGTAAGTTATGTGGCTGGGTTAAGCGGGGTAATTCCCGGCGGCGGGCAAACCGTAGATTTTAACATACAGGTTCCCTCGCCGCAGGTGGTTATTCCAACCCTTACTTATGACCCCGCAAACGGTTGTATTCCTACCGGTGAGTTTTGCCCGCAAATTACGGGAACAGGTTGGGCAATTGATGTATTAATAATTACCTTCCCCGATGGCTCGCAACTCAATATTAACGATGCAGCAGGCGGGTTAACCATTACCGAAGCCCTGTTAGGTGCCTTGGGAGGCAATCTGCCCTGCCTTGGATTAGACAGCCTTTATAATGGCGATCCCAATGGAACATGGTCGTTCTATATCCACAACGCCGGAACCGGAACCATTTTCTTTACCGTTCCCGATTTTGACGTAACCACCGATGCCGCTACCTGCACCCTTATATCGGAAGATGAAGTGGTGACCATTGAAGGAACTGCAGGTGCCGTTCCGCCAAATTCGGAGCTGACACTCGAAATTCAAATTCCGCCGGTGCCCTCATTATTTCCTGCTATTAGCGAAATTTGCAATGATTACGGAACACCGGTTCAACTGGTACTGCTTGATGATATTAATTACCAAAGTGTAACTGCTTCTTGTGTAAATAATGCCACCCATTTATATTCTGTAAGTGTTAGTGGTCTTAGTGGCGGCGCACCGGGTATTGTTCCGGGTGCAACATATGTATTTCCGGCATCGGCCAGTTTTAACGCCGTCAACAACACCTATACCTTCCTGGCTACCATTACCTCTTTCCCCTACACATTCCAGATTGCCAACAGTGTAACCAGTGCAGGCGGCGGAGTTTGTGCTGCTGCTGCTACCATTGCCGTTGACCCATGTATTTGTATTTCGCCGGTTGCCGGCTTTGCCACACAATGTGTGGATGATAACCACTTTAGCGTGATTGTTAACCTTGCACAACTGGGATCATCTGCCACTTATGCTATTGCCGATGATTTTGGAACCGCCCAGCAAACCGGCATAACTGCAACAGGCGCTTATTCCTACGGTTTTTACAACAATGGTTCGCAGGTAACAGTAACGCTTGTTGCCAATGACGATACACAATGCAATGTAACATCGGGCATTTTAACCAATGTTTGTACCCCTTGCAGCGCCGGTACCGGATTTATTCCCAACAATATTGTTTGCTGTAATGATACGGCACACATTACGCCGCAAGGTTATTTTGTAAACGAGGGCAATATTATTGCCTGGGCTGTTGCCGTAGCGCCGGTTACGGGCCCTGCAGATCTTGCCTTTGCCAGCAGTATTGTACCTGGAACCGATGGCGATTTTGGTCTTGATTTTACCAATGCCAACTGCCAGTTGCCTGCGGGCTTCTACTATGCCACACCCTTCATTGCACAAACCCCCGGCGAAGCTCCCCAACCCGACCCCATTGTGTATAACCCGCCTCTTGGGTGTAATCCGGTTGGGGAAATTTGTCCGATTATTTCGGGTACAAACTGGATTATCAATCCCTTGATTATTTCTTTCCCAGACGGTAGCTCTATTAACGTTGCTGAACAGTTAATAGGCGCTAATGTGCCCATTACACCCGATTTACTTGCCACCATAGGCGGCAACCTACCCTGCATACCCTTGAGTACCTTATACAATGGCGACCCCAATGGTACGTGGGCAATTTCGGTAAACAATGTGGGTACCGGTGCAGTAAGTTTCTCCTTACCAGCATTTAACGTTACGGTTAGCGCGGCAGGGTGCCCCTTAATCAGTCAGGATCAGGTTACCACTATTGGTGCGGTTTCGGGAACCATTCAGGGAGGCAGCACGGGTAATCTTAACATTCAAATACCCAACCCCAATACCGATATTCCCGATTTTCCGACCTTTGACCCCGAATGTCAGGGATTTGGAGAAACAGTTGAAATTGCTGTGGTTGACCCCATTGCCTTTAACCTCACCGCCGCCTGTAGCGACGGCAACGGCGATGGCGATTTTGACCAGATTTTGGTTACCGTTAGCAATATTACCGGCGGCGCTCCTTCTATAACACCGGCGGCGCAGTATCAATTGCCTGATGGTTTTAGCCAAATTTCGGCAGGCGTTTACCAAACAAGCCTGCCGCTCAACCTGGGGCAAACCAACTATGCTGTATCGGTAGGCAGCACCGTTCCGGGGCAGGTAAACGGTTGTGAAACCACGCAATCTGTTACTTTGCCCTTCTGTCCGGTTGGTTGTATTAATCCCACAGTATTGTTTGGCGCATTCTGCGACAGCGGCAGCGAAGGACAGTTTTTGGTTAGCGTAAATATTACCGATTTTGGTTTTGGAAACAGCACGTACACTATTTCCAACAGTGCAAACGGCAATACTGCCACTGCAGGTGCAAATGGCATTTACCAGATTGGCCCCTTTGCAGCAGGTACGCCCGTTACCATAACCGTAACCGGTGTGAACAGACCCGAATGCGCCGTAAGCAGCAGCCCGCTCGATCAGGCATGTGTCAGTTGCTCGGCTGGTATCGCAGGCATAGATGGCAGTAATGTTGTATGTTGCGGACAGTCGGTAACCGTAAATAGTGGTAACAACACCTTAGAGGATGGAACAATTGTTGCCTGGGCGCTAGCCGATACTCCGCTGACCAACCCGGCGCAAATTACTCAAGCTCTGACTGTGCAGCCCGGTCAATCCGATGGCAGTTACGAATTTAACAATGACTGCAACCTTGATCCGGGTGTGTACTACTTTACTCCTTTTATTGCCCAAACCCCTGGTGAAGCCCCACAACCCGACCCGATTGTGTATGACCCGGCGCTGGGCTGCAACCCCGAAGGCGCTATCTGCCCCATTATAACGGGTACCGGCTGGGCAATTAACCCCATTCTTATTTCCTTCCCCGATGGTAGTACCATTAACGTTATTCAGCAGTTTTTAGGCGTTAACCTCACCATTACTCCCGAACTGCTGGCCGGATTGGGCGGCCTGCCCTGCATACCTTTGGATACCCTATACGACGGCAACCCGAACGGTACCTGGACAATTTCGGTGACCAATGTTGGAACAGGCGCCGTAGAGTTTACAGTTCCGCAGTTTGACTATGTAGTGAGTGCTGCTACCTGCCCCTTGCTTACTGAAGACCAGATAACCACCATCGGGCAGGTATCGGGGGTAATACCCGGCGGAACTACGGGAACCATTAACATACAAGTTCCCAATCCTAATACAGAAATTCCCGACTTCCCCACCTTCAACCCCAATTGTCAGGATTTTGGCGATGCTATAGCTGTGGTAGTTGCCGAGCCGCTTAGTTTTGACTTTAATATTACCTGTTATGACCCCGATGGTGACGGTGTTTCATCGGGTTACCTGGCAACCATCAGCAATGTGGCCGGCGGCTCTCCCGCAGTAGTACCCGATGCCGATTATGTATTGCCATCGGGTTATGTGCAAACAACACCCGGCGTTTATACCAAAGTGCTGCCGGCTTCTTCATCGGGCATTATTACCGCCACCGTGGGCAGTACCGACGGCGGCTGTTCTGCCACGCAATCATCGGCATTACCTTCTTGTTTCTTTGAATGTCAAAACCCGGTGGTGGGCTTCCTGCCCGACTGCGACGAAACGGGCGGCGGCTTCTTTGTCAATGCCAATATTGTAAATTTCGGAGCAGGTAATGCATCTTACATCATATCCAACAATGTGAATGAAGATTTGATAACCGTTAACTCAACCGGCATTTACCCCGTTGGACCTTTTGCGGCAGGAACCGAAGTTACCGTTTTTGTAACCGGAACCTCTGATATAAACTGCGCCTTAAGCAGCAACCCCATTTCACCCGACTGTAACCCATGCACCGCCGGACAAACCGGCAGCACGGGCAACTACATAATGTGTTGCGGCGATGACCTGAACCTTAGCCTGACAGGCGCTAATTTCTCTGAAGGGCATGTAATGGCTTGGGCTTTAGATGGCAGCGCTGTAACCAATGCCTCTCAGGCAGAGGGCGCTATGGAAGTTTGGCCTGCCAATGCCGATGGAAGCTATACCTTTAATTACGATTGCGATATTGACCCCGGCGTGTATTACTTAACGCCCTTTATTGCCGAAGACCCGGGCACCATTGTACAGCCCGACCCGATTGTGTATGACCCCGATTTGGGTTGTTTGCCGGTTGGTGAAATTTGCCCCGTTATTACCGGTTCTAACTGGGTAATAAACCCGCTGCTCATTACCTTCCCCGATGGAAGTACCATTAACGTTATTGAGCAGTTTTTGGGCTTTAACGTACCCATTACGCCGGCATTGCTGGGAACTATTGGCGGTTTGCCCTGCATACCCCTTAGCACCCTGTACAACGGCGATCCGAACGGCACCTGGACCATATCGGTAAACAATACCGGTACCGGTGCAGTAAGTTTTGAAATACCCGAATTTAACATTACAGTAAGCGCCGACGGCTGCCCGCTGATTACCGAAGATCAGGTTACCACTATTGGCGCTGTATCGGGTACTGTTGAAGGAGGCACGATAGGGTTAATAGATATTGTAATTCCCAACCCGGCAGAAGTGGTGGTGATTCAGCCCGAACCCGACCCCATCATTTATGACCCCGCATCGGGTTGTGTGCCGGTGGGCGAAATTTGCCCCATTATAACCGGCAGCAACTGGGCTATTAACCCGCTGCTCATTACTTTCCCCGATGGAAGTACCATTAATGTGGTTGAACAGTTTCTTGGCTTTAATGTAACCATAACCCCTGCCCTTTTGGGCGCTATTGGAGGAAACCTGCCTTGTATTCCTTTGGATACGTTGTATGACGGCGACCCCAATGGTGAGTGGATTATTTCGGTTAACAATATTGGAACCGGCGATGTGAATTTTGAATTGCCCGGATTTAACATTACCGTTAGCGCTGCCAGTTGCCCCTTGCTTACCGAAGATCAGGTTACTATCATTGGCGGCGTATCGGGTACTATAGCAGCCGGCACTTCCAACACTATTAATATACAAATACCCAACCCGCTGCCGCCGGTAGAATCGAACTTCCCAACCATAGACCCGGATTGCGAAAGCTATGGCGAGGCGGTGCAAGTGGTATTGCTGAACGACATTACCTTTGACCTTAGCGTTGTTTGCCGCGATATTGACGGCAACGGCATTGATGATGATTACTTAGCTACCATCAGTAACATTGCAGGCGGCGCGCCTGATGTGCTGACAGGCGCTACCTATACATTACCATCGGGCTTTGTGCAAACAACCCCGGGAGTTTATACCCAATCACTGCCACTCAGTTCATCGGGTACTTTTAGCGCTACCGTAGGTAGTAGTCAGGGGGATTGTGCCACAACCGAAACGTCCGCTTTCCCAACTTGTGTTGAAAACTGTGTGCCCCCGGCCGCAACCTTTGCCGCCGTTTGCCTGCCCGATGACGACGACAATTTTTATGTGACGGTCAATGTTACTTATTTGGGTATTGGCAATGCCTCCTACACTCTTTCCAACAACCTCAACGGTAATACACAAACCATTTCGGCTACCGGAAACGTGCAGGTTGGCCCGTTTGCCAACGGGCAAAATGTAATTATTACGCTTACAGGCAACACAGACAGCGAATGTACAATAAGCAGCAATACCCTTACCGCAAACTGTGCAGCCGATTGTTTTGCCGGCACCGCTATTGTCACCGGCACCGCTACCGGCAACCTCCTTTGCTGCAATGAAATGCTGCATGTTGACCTTAGCAGTGCCACACTAAGTTCAGGCTATATCATTGGCTGGGCGCTAACAGCAACACCGTTAACGGGCGCAGGCGGTCTTGCCGGTGCAGCGGCCGTTTACCCTGCCAATGCCGATAACAGCCTTGACCTTATCAACGATTGTACCCTTACACCGGGCACCTATTTCCTTACGCCATTTGTTGCCGATGAAACCGATTTTCCGGCGGTGAATGCAGCGTGCGAATATTTTGGTGCCGGCATACAGGTTGTATTGGTAAACGAAATTACCTTTGATTTTGCCATTACCTGTAATGACCCCGACGGTAACAGTGTTTCTGATGGTTACCTGGCTACCATTAGCAATATAAACGGGGGTGCCCCTGCAGTTTTGCCAGCCGCATCTTATGTGCTTCCTTCGGGTTATACGCAAACTGAGCCGGGTGTTTATACCCAAATATTACCCGGCATCATATCGGGCAATCAAACTGCAAGTGTTGGAAGCAGTGTGCCGGGGTTAACCGGAAACTGTGCCACATCGGCAACAGTTGCACTGCCTGCGGGTTGCCAGTTTAGCTGTACAGAAGCCACAGCAAGTTATGAACCGGTTTGTATTGATGACAATACGTTTGCGGTTGAAATAAACATTACGGCATTGGGAACCGGGTTAAGCTACTCACTTACCGATAACCAGGGTACTGCACCGCTTGCCGTTTCTGAAGCCGGTTTATATACCTATGGCAGCTATGCTAACAATACCGGGGTTATCATTTCTATTACCGATAACAATGACAATGAATGTTCCGTTGTATCAGGAACCATAACTGACAACTGTGCCCCCGAAGTGTGTACGCCGCCGGTTGTGAGTTTTGCAACCAATTGTATTGACGACAACACGTTTTCAGTTGAAGTAACCATAGCGACAGGTTCGGGTACCAGTTATACCATTGCAGACAATCAGGGCACCGCTTCAGAACTGGTACTTACATCGGGCACATACAGTTATGGTGTTTACCCGAATAATACCAATGTGGTAGTTTCGGTAACTGATAATGAAGACGACAACTGTTTGGTAACTTCCGAAAATATAAGCACCGATTGCACAGTTGCCTGTGTACCACCTACTGCAACCTATATCGTGAGTTGCATAAACACCAACCTTTTTGCCGTAGAAATTACGCTAAGCGGCGGTAGTGGCAGCGCCTATATTATTACCGATAACTTAGGAACAACTCCCCAAACGGTAAACAGCCCGGGTACGTTTGATTATGGTGAATATAATTCCGGAACAAGTGTGGAAATTTTAATTACACAAGCTGATAATGAAAACTGTTTCGAATCATCGGGCTTGATTTTAGGCGATTGTTCGCAAGGGTGCAGCCCTCCGTCGGTAGAGTTTTCTGTTGAGTGTATTGACCTCAATTCATATCAGGTTCTCGTTAATCTTACTGCGCTTGGATCTTCTGGAACCTATACCATATCAGACAATCTTGGCGCTGTGAGCAGTGAAACAGTAAACTCGATAGGTGTTTACAACTTTGGACCTTACGCCAACGGCACCGAAATTGTAATTACGCTTGAAAGCAACGATAACACCAACTGCAACGTTTCTTCGGAACCGCTTACTTTGGATTGCACCAACGAGCAACTGCCGCCCAACATTCCGGACGATATTATTATTACCGTTCCGGCCGGCGGGCAAGGCATTGTATTTGATGTTTTTGATTATGTGACCGACCCGAACGGCGATCCGCTTACGTTGGTTGATATGGAAATACCGGTAACAGGCGGCACACTTACCTTTAACCCCGATGGCACGGTTATTTTTACCCCCGACCCCGGCTTTACAGGCGAAATTGTGCTTGACTTTACCGTTACCGATGGCAACTTTACTGTAAGCGGCACGCTGGTAATTGATGTAGTGACCGGTTTGCCACAAGCCGAAGCACAAACATTTGCCATTGCTTCTATTATGCCGGTGCCGGCAAAAGAATGGGTAAAAATTGATTTTACCACCACCAGAAATGACAATATCGGCATTGTAGTGTATGATGTTACCGGACGGCTAACAGATGCCCGACAATTGTATGCACAACCCGGCTTAAACAGTACACTGCTGAATATTTCGGGTTATGCTGCCGGTATTTACTTTGTAACATTGAACAACGGCGAACAGATGATAACCGGTAAATTAGTGAAAAATTAATTGCTACCGAACTAAAAAAAGAGGCTGCCTTAAAAAGGCGGCCTCTTTTGCGTTGTAAAGAGTAAGAAATGGATTATGCCTATGATTTAAGCGGTTTTTAACCTGCTGGCACTATTTTGAGCAATTTAGTTGCCGCCGGCAGGAGATGTGTTTTTGTTTTTACCGGTTCCAACTTTGCCGCCTTGCTTTTGCTGCTGCATTGGATTATCGGCATTTTGGCGGCTTTTGTACAACTGAAAGCGGCTTTGCTGTGGTTTTGGCGGAAAAGAGTTGTTGCTCAGGTCGGTATCGGCAGTTTCGAGATATGGGTCGAGGGTAATGCTGCTAATTTCTTTTTGCGTCATAAAAACCTTGCTAACGGATTTATCGTTTTTTCGCCATATTTCGGCAGGAATGCGTTTAACCTCTGTGGCGCCATCGGTATAGGTAAATTCCAGAATTAGGGGCATTACCAAACCGCCGAGGTTAGAAAATTGAATTTCGTAATAATTAGCATTACTGTTGAGCAGTTGCTTCTCCTCGTCAGACAAGCCAGACAGGTAATTTTGGTAGTTTTTGCGGTCAATTTCGGTAACCTGAAATGGGTTGTAGCTGTTGTAGAAATCAGACAATGACGGGTCTTTTTCTATTTCGCGCTGCAATTTTTCGGCTTCATTGCGCTGGTCGGTAATGTATTGCGGCTGGGCGGCTTTTTGTTCTTTAGCTATTTTTTTCTCTGTTTCGGGGTTTTGGGTATTAACTTGGTAGTATTTGACCCCGTCAATAGCTATATCAACATGGTTGGTAGAGTAAAACCATCCGCGCCAAAACCAGTCTAAATCAACCGCCGAGGCATCTTCCATGGTTCTGAAAAAATCGGCCGGAGTGGGGTGTTTGAATTTCCATCGGTTGGCATATTCTTTAAAGGCGAAATCGAACAATTGTCGCCCCATAATGGTTTCACGCAGTATATTTAGCGCTGTAGCGGGTTTCCCGTAAGCATTGTTTCCTAATTGAAGAACTGACTCTGAATTAGTCATTATGGGTGTTAGTCCGCCGGCGTCGCCTTTCATATAATCCACGATATTGGGCGCAGGGCCGCGGCGTGAAGGGTAACCTTTTTCCCATTCCTGCTCTGAAAGGTATTGGAGAAAGCTGTTTAACCCTTCGTCCATCCAGGTCCACTGGCGCTCGTCGCTGTTTACAATCATCGGGAAATAGTTATGCCCTACTTCGTGAATAATAACGCTTATCATGCCGTATTTTGTACGGGCATCGTAAGTTCCGTCTGGTTCGGGGCGGCCAAAGTTAAAGCAAATCATAGGGTATTCCATACCAATTTTATCGGCATGAACAGAAATGGCAACCGGGTACGGGTAGTCGAATGTATATTTTGAATAGGTTCTGAGGGTATGTGCAACGGCTTTGGTGGAATATTGCTCCCAAAGCGGATTTCCCTCTTTTGGGTAGTACGACATGGCCATAACCGTTTTTCCGCTCATTGGCACACCCATGGCATCCCATATAAATTTTCGGCTGGCAGCAAAGGCAACATCGCGCACGTTTTCGGCTTTAAAAATCCATGTTTTTTTGTTACGGGCTTTGTTTTGTTCGGCTTTTCGGGCTTCCTGCGCCGTTACAATCATAACCGGTTCTTTAGCCGTTTTGGCTTTTTCGAGCCTGTTTTGTTGTTCGGCGCTAAGCACTGCCGCGGGGTTTTGCAGTTCTCCGGTTGCGGCAATTACCATGTCTTCGGGGGTGGTAATGCTAACCTTAAAATTTCCGAAAGTGAGGGTAAACTCACCGTTGCCCAAAAATTGTTTGTGTTGCCAACCCTGGTAGTCGAGATAAGCAGCGAGGCGTGGATAGAACTGGGCAATGGTATAAACGCAGTTATCATCGGCGGTAAAATACTCATAGCCCGAACGTCCGCCCATTTTCATGCGATCGTTAATGTTGTACCACCATTTCATAGTAAAGGTAAAAGTTTCGCCGGGTTTAAGGGGTTGGAGCAGGTCTATACGCATCATGGTTTTATTGATGGTATATGGTAAATTTTCGCCATTGGCTGTTTTAACCTCTTCGATTTTAAAGCCGCCGTCAAAATCGAGATGCAATTTTTTAAATTCATTAAAATCAACATTAGCTCCCAGATTAGACGTTTCGGTTACATAAGTATCCGATGTTTTGGCCTGCTGGTTTTGGTCGAGTTGCAGCCAAATATAGGTAAGCACATCGGGCGAATAGTTGTAGTAAATAACGGTTTCGGAGCCGGTTATGCGGCGGTTTTCGTCGTCTAATTCCACCTGTATGTCATAATCGGCGCGTTGTTGCCAGTATTGATGTCCGGGCGCACCAGAGCCGGTTCGGTAGGTATTGGGCGTTGGCAGTTCCTGGTCTAACTGACGAAATGTAAATTCGGCCGTATTAACTGGTTTGGTGTCTTGTGCTTTTAAAAACAGCAACCCGAAGCAAAGCAAAAGTAGTGTGGTAAGCGTTGTTTTTTTGTTCATAGACAGTTGAAAGTAGGTTTTAAAAAAACGAGGAAATAGCAATAATTGGGAATGCAAAGCTTAAAGATGCAGCAAACTTTGTCCGATGGTTTGTGAACCCGTATAACAGAAAAACGCCTCCTGTGGTTTTCAAGAGGCGTTTTAGGGGCGGCTATATGTGGTAGATATCAGGCGCCCAAGTATGTTTTAAGCATTTTGCTTCGTGAAGTGGTGCGGAGTTTATTAATGGCTTTGTCTTTAATTTGCCGCACTCTTTCGCGGGTTAACCCAAAGCGGTCGCCAATATCTTCGAGCGACATGCTATGCTCTGCCCCTATACCAAAATACAGTTTGATAACATCTTTCTGTCTGGGTGTGAGTGTATCGAGCGAGCGCTCTATTTCGCGGCGAAGCGATTCGAGGTAGGCAAGATGGCTGTCGGTATTGGGGGTATTTATGTTTTCCAGCACATCGAGCAGCGAGTTATCTTCCCCATCAACAAACGGTGCATCAACCGATACGTGACGGGCCGCCACGCCCAATGTGGTTTCCACTTCTTCGGAGTCAATTTCGAGCAGGGTGGCCAATTCTTCGGGCGATGGTTCGCGCTCATATTCCTGCTCAAGTTGAGAAAAGGCCTTGTTTATTTTGTTAAGGGAGCCGACTTTGTTGAGTGGCAGGCGCACAATGCGCGATTGTTCTGCCAGTGCTTGTAGAATAGACTGACGAATCCACCAAACTGCATAGGAAATAAATTTAAAGCCGCGGGTTTCATCAAACCGCTGTGCTGCTTTAATTAAGCCAAGGTTGCCTTCATTAATAAGGTCGCTTAACGATAAGCCCTGATTTTGGTACTGTTTTGCCACCGAAACTACAAACCGCAAGTTTGCTTTGGTGAGTTTTTCGAGCGCTTCCTGGTCGCCTTGTTTAATTCTTCTGGCAAGATCTACTTCTTCCTCAGGCGTAAGCAAATCTACCTTACCTATTTCCTGCAGGTATTTTTCGAGTGACTGGCTTTCGCGATTGGTAATAGACTTGGTGATCTTTAGTTGCCTCATACTGTATTGTAGTTTGGTAAAATGTTGAACCGATAACAAACATATATGTTGTCATCGTTAGTTGGTTTAAAATAAACTGCCTCCGCTGCCAGTTTTACAGGCATACAACGCAGCAAATCTATAACATCAAAATTGGTGCATTTGGTTTACTTTTTCTGAAAATTTTTATTCCGAAAGATTTTTTTACCCCTAACCCCGCTAAACTGCCTGTAGCAGGGGGCAAATTCAGCAGCCATGCAGTTATGCGCACCCCAACAGGGGTAAATTGCGGGAGATTTTGTTGTTTTTTCCCCGGATGGCAGGAAATCTGCTTACCAAAGAGCATTTTATGCGGCGTACAAAAAAGAGTACAACCATTCAGTACAGTGTCTGGCAATCTTTAAACCCCTTCCAATTTTTGTGCAAAATTATTCCAAAAAAAATTTCTGGCAAATGCACATTTTCATGCAAAATTCTTCGATTTTTGGCGAAAATTATGTATAATATCTTGTAAAAAGGGGTAACTTGCCCCACATTGGCATCTTTGCAGTTTATTACCGATTGAAATTTTGGCATTATGGCAAAAGTTAAATGCACTTACGATTTTGTAATTAAATCTTCGCCCGCAATATTGTATAATTTCCTCTCCACCCCTTCCGGTTTATCGCAGTGGTTTGCCGACCATGTTTCAGAATACGATAAGGGATTTATTTTTTCGTGGGAAGAGTATGTTGAAAAAGGAGAAGTAATTGATGAAGAAGATTGCCATTTTATCCGAATTCACATGGAAAGTAATGATGATGATGAGTACCTTGAATTCAGAATAGAAAAGTCGGAAGTTACCGATGATACCATTCTTATTATAACCGAGTTTGTTGAGCAAGACGAAGTCAAGGAACAACAAAAATTATGGGCAACTCAGGTGGATTCGCTTCTTACCTGCGTTGGCGGCAGAAACTAACTCATGCTAACATCATATTGCTGCACTTTTGCAGTTAATTTACGCAGTGGTACACATAAGACAAGTGTCATTTAGCTTGCAAAATCTTCTGTTTGAATCTGGTACTTCAGGGTGTCTAAAATTTGCTTCACCGAATCGCTGTACATGCGGTATTGTTCAAGATATTTTTTTCTGACCGGTTCGGCACGAGCGGGTTTTTCGCGGTAGGGGTCAACTTGTTTACCGTTTTTCCAGAACCTAAAGCACAAATGTGGGCCGGTAGCAAGGCCGGTACTGCCTACATACCCAATAACCTGCCCCTGTTTAACCCTCACCCCTCGTTTTATGCCCCGCCCAAAACGCGAAAGGTGTAAATATTGGGTGGTATAGGTGCCATTGTGTTGTACTTTCACAAAATTACCATTGCCGCGCGAGTAAGCGGCTGCCACTATTGTTCCGTCTCCAATAGTCATTACTGGTGTTCCGGGCGGAGCGGCATAATCGGTGCCAAGATGGGGTTTATAGCGTTTTAAAATAGGGTGAAACCGCTTTTGTGTATATTTCGATGAGATTCGGGTAAACTTTAACGGCGATTTAAGGAAGGCCTTTTTCAGTGACTTGCCATCTTCGTCAAAATAACCGGTGTAATCGTCCTGATTGTAAATAAATGCATAGAAAGGCTCTTTTCTGTGCTCAAAATAAGCAGCTTTTATATTGCCAATGCCTACCGATTGTCCGTCAACATAATGTTCCTCAAAAATTGCTTTAAATTTATCGCCTTTTTGCAGTTTGAAAAAATCTACTGAATAAGCAAAGACTTTTGCCAGTTCGGATGCCAGCGCCGGGTTAAGATTGTTGTTGCTTAGCGTTACGTAAAGCGAGTTGTGAATAATGCCGGTTGCCAGTTTTAAGGTGGTAATAATGTCTTTTTCACAGCTATATGCATAAGGCGTTCCCCGAAGGTCGAAAATGATATAGTTGGTAGGTGTTTCTTCATATACCCAGAATGTTGCCTTTTGTGCAGCATTGCACAACACAAAATAGGTTTTTTGGGGTTTGATGTTTTTGGGGTCAAAGACCTTTTTATTTTTATTGACCAACTCATCAATAACGCTGTAGGGCACATTGCAGTTGCCTAATATATCGCTTAAGACTTCATTTTTCTTTACAACGTCTTCATGAATAGCATAACCGTTTACCGGCAAACCAAGGTAGTCCAGAAATTCGGTTTCCGATTTAACGGAGCCGGGTAAATAGGCTTGTTCTTCTTCATCATCGGGTTCTGCTTCGGGCAGGGTGTCTTGTTCATTTTGCAAAGTATCTTGTTCCGGTATAGCCATGGTTAAAGATGCCATGTTGAAATCATCATGATACAGGAACTGAAATAGGAGTGTGCCGGCCAGCAAACCGCATATAAGCCCGATGATGCCGATGTATTGTTTCAAAACAAAAATTTATTTAGCGTGGCTAACAGCCTGCAAAATACAACTTTGGTATTTTACAAACAACATTCTGCCTGCAATTTTGCTCAACCATGAATGGTGTGTGCTAGTTGGTTGACGGATTGGAAGCATATACCTGAGTGGCATAAAATCCGGTTTTGTCTTTGTTAAAGCCAATGGCCGTACCTGCGCTGGTAAACTCTTTGCGCACCAGGTTTTCATAATGTGGTTTTGAATCTTCCCAGTTTTGCAGCAGCCCTTGGGCCGCCTGCTGATAAGTGGTGTACTCTACCGTAGAAGTGCGACCGCTGGTAGTTACCATAAACCCAAACAATTGCAGGTTTTCGCCAACCATATCGTAGCTGCCGCCAAAATGGGCAACCCGTTTTTGTACATCTCGCATTTGGGCATTGTTTTGTTCATGCGACAATTTTGCCCTGGCGGTTATGTAGTTATTTTGTTCTTTTGCAGCTTTAGCCAGCAACTCATCGGGGTTAAGCTGCCTGACCCCTTTTTTGTTCCGCAGTTGGTTAATTTGTTCCAGCAACAGTTTGGCAAGTAGCTTTTCGTCAAAATTTTGAGGGTCAATCATGCTGCCGGCGTGTAAACCGGTAAACGGCGGCGGCATTTTTTTATTGCCGTTGCAGGCTATGCCCGAAGGTGCACAAAACATAACCGCCAATACTAGTAAGCATATACGCATGGCTGAAAAAAATTGCTTTTTATTACAGGGTAAAACTGGTTTTAAAACTACAATTCGAGCGGTATTAGTATATTTACCACCCCAATTAATGCACTTTAATTTTAAATATGGACAATCTTTTTTTAGGTATAGATATTGGCGGCTCTGGTATAAAAGGGGCTGTGGTTGATATTACAACCGGTGAACTGGTGCAACCAAGGTTTAGAGTGGCAACGCCTAAACCGGGAAACCCGGCAGCCATAGCAGGTGCGGTAAAAGAACTGACCGAACATTTTAACTGGCAGGGGCCGGTAGGCTGCGGGTTTCCGGGCGTTGTTATGCACGGGAAAGTGCTTACGGCAGCCAACCTTGATAAAAGTTGCGCCGGGGTTGATTTTGCAAAGTTGTTTACCCAAACCACGCAATGCCCTACCTTTTTGCTAAACGATGCCGATGCCGCCGGAATTGCCGAAATGAACCTTGGGAACGGTAAAAATACAGCCGGTGTGGTGGTAATTGTAACTGTAGGAACCGGCATAGGTACCGCCCTTTTTACCAACGGGCACCTGGTACCTAATACCGAGTTTGGACACATTATTTTAGATAACCGAAAGGAAGGCGAAAAATATGCTGCCGATTCGGTAAGGCAAAAACAAAAACTGTCGTGGAAGGATTGGGGTAACCGGTTTAACCACTATCTGAACAATTTGGTATCTTTGTTTTACCCCGATTTAATTATTGTTGGCGGTGGCGCCAGCAAAGAATTCAGGCGATACCAAGAGACACTTACCGTTAAAACAAAAGTAATTCCTGCTGCCCTGCTCAACAAAGCCGGCATTATTGGCGCAGCTATGTATGCGGCGGCAGAAACGGCGCCACCTGTTCAAAAGTAGAGCTTAAAATGCTCTTTTACCTGCTCTTTTCTGAAAAACACCAGCCCAACCCTGAATAAATCTATGGTAACCTGTACAGCGTTATGTTGCTTTATTCGCTCCCAAACCTCTTGCATATCGGGCGACCAATATATATCGTCAAACACAAAAACCGTATGAGGGTGTGCTTTGGGCAGGCAAAGGTTAAAGTAGTGCCAGGTTGCATCGGAACGGTGGTTGCCATCAAAAAATACAAGATCGAGTTGGGGCAGTTTGGACAATACAAGGGGCAATGCCTCTTCAAATGTGCTAACCACCTGCTCAATATTGGATACTTGTAACTGGATAAAATTTTGTGCGGCTACTGCTGCCGTTTGCTTGCAGCCTTCAATGGTTATTACCTGTGCCGCTTGACCTGCTTTTGCTAAGTATAAGGTGGCAAGACCAAGTGAGGTTCCAAACTCCAACAGGTACTGCGCCTGCAAATGAACGGCCAATCTGAACAGCAACTGCCCTACTTTGAGCGGTGTGCCGGAGAGCTGCGCAATTTCCCGAATGGGGCGCAAACTGCTCATAAACGCCGAACCCGCTCCGTAATCGGTTACTTCAATTACTTTTTCATTGACAAGTAATCGGCGCCGCAGCAACTCAATGTCGTCAAATGCATAATAATGCCGCTTGTCATAAATTACATGTTCGCATAGTTCGTAAACAAAGGGCGAGTGTATGTAATATTTGGTGCGGGCACTAAGCAGGTATTGAAGATATTGCAGAATTTGCCACCATTTGTACGACATGCTGTTTTTCGGGCATTTTGAGTGAACGCAAAAAGGTGCGGTAAGATAAAGCACAAATTCGGGAAATTTAACTCTAACCGAAGTGTAGTTTTTCCCGACTTTTTTTTCGGCCAATAAATACGGCTTTTTTTGCGCGTTGCCCTAAAGAAAGCCGTAAATTTCGGGCCAAATTAACAGGCCATGATTAGTTTTTGGGAGCGCGAAAGTTTTACCCGGTATAACTATGCCATTATTGGCAGTGGAATTGTAGGTTTATCGGCAGCCATATCGGTTAAAGAGTTGTCGCCCAACAGCCGCGTGGTGGTATTGGAGCGCGGTTTGTTCCCTACCGGGGCAAGTACCAAAAATGCCGGTTTTGCCTGCATTGGCAGCCCTACCGAGTTGCTGGCAGATTTAAAAACCATGCCCGAACAAGAGGTTTGTAGCCTTGTTGCCCTGCGACACCAAGGTTTGCTGTTACTTCGGAAAAGGCTGGGTGATGCCGCTATTGATTACCAAACCTATGGCAGTTATGAAATTTTGGGTCCCGATGAATTGTATTGCCTGAACCGTTTACCGCAACTTAACCAATTGTTGCAACATATAGTACAAGGTGAGGCATTCGGATTGGCTCCCAACGGATTGGCAACATCATTCGGGTTTAACCCCGATTTTGCTAAAGCTATGGTCATTAACCACTTTGAAGGACAATTAGATACGGGTAAAATGATGCAGGCTTTGCTGCAATTAGCTGCTAAAATGGGTATTACTGTACTGAACGGCGCCCATGTAACTGCTTTTTCCGATTCTGGAAACTATGTGGAAATAGCGGTAAATCACCCTTTCATGAACTCAACTGTATTGTTTAAAGCCCGAAAAATGGCGGTATGTACCAATGCTTTTGCCCGCCAATTGCTGCCCGATATGGAGGTTCAACCTGGCCGAGGACAAGTGTTGGCAACTCAACCATTACAAAACCTGCCGTTTAAGGGCATTTTCCATTTCCATGAAGGATTTTATTATTTCCGAAATTTTGAAAACAGGGTTATTTTTGGCGGCGGTCGAAATCTTAACTTTAAAGCCGAAACTACTACAAATCTCACGACCACTTCTACAATTTTGGACGACCTTTTACATAAACTTAAAACCTGTATTTTGCCACATACCCCTTTTGCCGTAGATACTGCCTGGGCCGGAATTATGGCATTCGGGGCACAAAAAACACCTATTTTACAACTACACAGTTCCAATGTGGTGGTGGGGGTTAAACTTAGCGGAATGGGGGTTGCCATTGGCAGCATGTTGGGAAAACAGGTAGCCGAACTTCTTTGTAAATAAAAACCGGGTTTGCCGGGGTATTTAAAATTCCTCATAAATGGCAAGGGCTGAACACCCAAACTCACCTTTCTTTCCGATGTGATTAAGTATCGGGTTTTGAGAACTTACTGTTTTTGCCCTTGCTCCTACCCTATTATCATTACAGACTATGCAAACTTTTCCGCACGAACTTTGGATGCGCCGATGTCTGGAACTGGCTTCACTTGGTGCCGGTTATACAGCACCCAACCCAATGGTTGGTGCAGTGCTGGTTTATAACAACCGCATTATTGGCGAAGGCTTTCACCGGCAATATGGGCAGCCTCATGCCGAGGTAAATGCTCTTGCTAATGTAAAGGAACAGGATAAAGCATTAATACCATATGCCACCTTGTATGTTAGCCTTGAACCCTGCTCGCATTACGGCAAAACGCCCCCTTGTGCCAACCTTATTATTGAAAACCAAATTAAACGGGTAGTGGTTGCCATGCAAGACCCCTTCCCTATGGTATCCGGCAGAGGTATTAACTTGCTGAGGCAACACCAGATTGAGGTAATAACCGGGGTATTGAATCAAGAAGCACAGTGGCTCAACCGTCGTTTTGTTTGGTTTCATACTCGGGCCCGGCCATGGGTTGTATTGAAATGGGCTCAGACGGAAGATAATTACTTTGCATTACAAAGTAATTTGCAAACATGGATAACCAACCTTTATACAAAAATGCTTATACACAGGCGACGCAGTATGGAGCAGAGTATTATGGTAGGTACAAACACAGCGCTAGCCGATAATCCGCAATTGACAGTACGAAACTGGTTTGGTTCCTCTCCAGTTAGGTTGATTTTAGACCGAAACCTGCGACTGCCAAAGCATCTTCACTTATTTGACAACCAAACGCCCAGTATCATATTTACCCAACAACCGCCAACGCAGATTAACTCAGACAACCTGAAATTGAAATATGTACAACTTGAATTTGGCAAAAACCTTTTGCCCGACATTCTGGACTATTTACAAACTCAGCAAATTCAATCGGTTATGGTTGAGGGGGGCAAGCAACTGCTGCAATCATTTATTAATGAAAACCTATGGAACGAAGCGTTGGTCATCACCGGCAATCAACATTGGGGAAAAGGAATACAAGCACCCTGTTTACCCCCCCATGCAAAATTGATTCGAAGCGCAGCATTAGATGATAACCAAGTTCAGGAATGGGTAAACAAAGGCAACAGTATTGGTGAACCTTTTTTAACAACAACTGTTGTTTAAGAAAAATACCAAAAAAATGAACAAAATCTTTTTGTCTGTTTCTCTCATTGTAACTTTGGTTATGTGGATGTCTTGTTCTAACAAAGCAAACAGAGTTTCATCTGCACCGGCTCCCGGTACGGGCGCAAATACCGGCACGGCGGCCGATCCCAAAAAAGCCTCTGAAATGTTTTATAGTTTTAAAATGAAGTCCATTGACGGTACCGAAATAGATTTTAACCGCTTCAGAGGCAAGAAGGTTTTGCTGGTAAATACCGCTTCAAAATGCGGTTACACGCCGCAGTACAAACAATTGGAAGAGCTACACCAAAAAATGGGTGATAAATTGGTAATACTGGGATTCCCGGCAAACAATTTTTTGCGGCAAGAACCCGGCACCAATCAGGAAATAGCGGAGTTTTGCCAGAAAAACTACGGGGTAACTTTCCAGATGTTTGAAAAAATTTCGGTTAAAGGTGATGACCAGCATCCGCTATACAAGTTTTTATCCGATAAATCGCTGAACGGCTGGAATGACCAGGAACCCACCTGGAACTTCTGCAAATATCTGGTTGATGAAAACGGAAATTTGGTCAAATTCTTTAAATCCGGCGCTGAACCGATGGGAGAAGAAATTTTAAGCGCAGTTCAGTAATCAAACTACAGGCATTTATCACCCATAACTTTGAAGCATAAACTTCTATGAGCATAAAGTTGTTAGTGTATATGGGCATTATTGTTTTAGCCCTTATTTTCACCGGATGGCAAACTTACCTGTCTATGGCACAAAACTCCACCCCAAATCAACCCTACCGCATTGTTAAAAAGGAAGGGGATATAGAAATACGGTTCTATCCACCGGCGGTAGAAGCATCGGTTCAAAAATCGGGGAGTTATTCCAATATGATGAACAGCGGTTTCAGAGATTTGGCCGGTTATATTTTCGGCGGCAACGACAAAAGTGAAAAAATAGCCATGACTGCTCCTGTCAAAGCAGAAATGAACGACAATTTGAAGGAAACGGCCAAAATAACCTTTATAATGCCCGAAAACTTTGAGTTGGATAAAAAGCCCAACCCGCTTTCGTCTAAAATTACGTTTTCGGAAACACAGCCTGTTTATGCGGCAGCTATAACCTTTGGTGGGTTTGCCAGCCTTGGTAAAATGGAATCGTACAAAGTACAGTTACTGGCAAAACTAAGTAAGTTGGGGCTTGAACCTGTCGGTAATGTGCAGTACCTGTACTACAATCCGCCATTTCAACTGTTTAACCGCCGCAACGAGGTGTTGGTTCAATTGAGCAACTTTAGCGAGTAATTATCATCTGCCGCAATTGCGTACAAGGCTAACCGCAGCATATTGTTGCAGTTATTCTACTCTGATTTTTTTACTCAGCAGTACATCTTCGCGGGTAACTCCTTTTGTCTCCATAATCAGGTCGGGGCCATAGGCTAAGGATGGAGTTTTAAATCCAACAGGTGCATTGCCTGCCAATGCCTTTTGTGCAATATTTAAAGCAGTAAGGGCTGTGGTCGTGTAGCCTTCGGGCAGGGTAACCCTTGCTATGGCTGAGTTTCCCTTTTCGTCGGTAACTTGCCCCCATATGATGCTGCGCGCGTTTTTGCGTTTCTGTTCAGAAGGTCCGGTAATAGACTTATCTATACGGGTTTGTAAAAATTGCTTTACAAAATTGCGCTTCATGAACCATTGCAATGATTCAACAGCCCGATACACCTTCAACATCATATTACTGGCAGCCATATAAACTTCAATATTCGGAATGCCGGTGCTGTAATAAGCCGTAGAAACATCGCCCCACGGAATGGTGATGGTTTGCAACTCCTTGTTTCCGAAATTAATATTGCGAATTTTGAAAGCATTGGGAACGGGGGTAATTTTACCGTTTAACCGAACTGCCCCACCCTTGTCTATGTTGAGCAATGCAGTACTGGCCGTACCATGCGAAATTCCGCCCCCCAACCCGGCAAAGGCAAGGGTTAAATGTGTGGCCGATGGTAACTGTTTTTTAAGATAGGCAGCAAGGCAATCGGAAGGTACAACATCAAATCCAACTCCCGGCATAGCCATAATGCCCGCTTCTTTTATGGCATTGTTTCGGGCAGCCACCATTTCAAAAACCTGTATTTCACCCGTAATATCAAGGTAATGGGCGCCGTTGCGCATACAGGCCTCCAACATTGGCAATGCAGTATTCACAAACGGACCTGCACAATGCAACACTACATCGGCCATCAATACGGCATCGTTCAGCGCTTCTTTATCATTTAAATCGGCAATAATATAGGGCAAATGGAATCGGGCCGCCAATTCTTGTATAGCTGCCTTGTTGCGGCCTGCCAATATGGGCTTCAACCCTTTTGATACTGCAAGTTCGGTTATTAACCTCCCCGTGTAGCCATTTGCCCCGTAAATGAGTAAATGGTTGTTGTTATTGTTCGCCATTTTTGTTATGTTTATTTATTAGTAGCGGTACATGTACATTACTTACGCAGGCAACAATCAGCGCCCTATTCGGGTTCAAACAACTGCCTGAATACCGGCGGAACCGACATCATTTTATGTAATTTATAATCGTAAAATACCAAAGCTGTTTTAGCTCTAACCACTTCGCAACCGGTTTGCCGGCTGAAAAACTGGTAATATACATTAAAACCGGTTCGGCTAAAACCAAAAACGCCGGCTTTCGCAAGTATTTCATCGGGGTAAAAAACCTCGTCTTTATACTGTATTCCAACATCGGCCATAATGGTGCCCAATCCTTCTATATTGAATTCATCGTACCCGTATTTTGCCAATAATTGCAGTCTGACCTCATGAATAATGGATAAAACCGAATCGTTGCCTAAGTGTCCGCCGTAATTAATATCGGTTACCCGAACAGGTATGATTGTTTCGAAAGGTAATACGGACGGCAATTGTATTTTTATTCTTTCCATTTTGTTGAATTATTGGCTCAAAATTGGTAAATTTCGGGCAGTTTTTATTTTTCCCTGCAAAATTAAATTACTTTCCTCATCTGCATCCATTTCTTCACAATTTAAAAAGTAGCTTATGAAGCACATTTTTACCACACTCTTGTTTGCATTTTTTCAATTACATACGTTCATCGCATATGCACAACCCGATCCCTGCGAAAATTTTGCCGCCAACTTTAGCTTTGAAAGTGAATTTGCAGGGCTTAATGTCCAATTTGTTAACAGCTCTGACGGCGATATAGGTTCTGTTCTCTGGACTTTTGGCGATGGTACAGTTTCCGATAACTTTTCGCCCCTGCATACTTACCCCGAACCCGGTACTTACCAAATCTGCCTGCAAATCAGCAATGAATGGTGCAGTAGTGAAACCTGCAAATGGGTGGTTATTGGTGAATCTACTTCTGCCTGCTCGGCTCAGTTTAACTTTGGAGCGTCCGGATTAAATACCTATTTCAATGGTAGTCCGTCAGAGTCTAATGCCGACATTATTTCTTATTCATGGACTTTCGGAGACGGTACTTCTTCTGGTTCTGTTGAGGGACCTCTTGTACTGCACAATTACGCCGAAGCAGGAACTTATACCGTTTGCCTAACCATTACCACAGGCAACGGCTGCGAGGATGACATTTGCCAAACTGTTACCGTTTCGGGTGGCGTTACGCCGGTTTGCGCTGCACATTTCAACTTCGAAACTTCGGGGTTAACCGCTTATTTTAACGGAAGCCCCTCAGAAGCCAATGGAGACATCGTCAACTTTTTCTGGTCCTATGGCGACGGTACTACATCAGGTGAAACGGAAGGTCCAATGGTTATGCACACCTATGCCGAAGCAGGAACATATACCGTTTGCCTAACCATTACCACAGGCAACGGCTGCGAAGATGATATTTGCCAAACCGTTACCGTTTCGGGTGGCGGAGTAGAACCTGCCTGCGCCGCTCATTTCAACTTCGAAACTTCGGGATTGACGGCCTATTTTAACGGCAATCCCTCGGAAGCCAACGGCGACATTATTGGCTGGCAATGGAATTTCGGTGACGGAACTTCTTCGGGACCCGATGCCGGCGCTACCACCAACCACACCTTCGCCGAAGCAGGAACCTACACCGTTTGCCTCCTCATCTGGACCGGAAACGGCTGCGAAGATGATATTTGCCAAACCGTTACCGTTTCGGGTGGCGG
>NBMY01000163.1 GCA_002212985.1 Sphingobacteriales bacterium TSM_CSS | reverse complement strand
CCACGAGCGGAATTTCGGTACCGTAGCAAAAACTGTCGTGCCATTTTTGTGCTGTTCCTACAAAAGAAGAACCGTTTGAGAGTGCTACAAACACATCGGCTGTTGTGCCGCCCGTAAAAGTGGCTATATCTGTTTTGTGATCGCCGTTAAAATCACCTGCTACAGGCGTTTCATTGTTTATACAAAAATAATCGTGCCATTTTACACCGGTTCCGCTGAACTCTCTGAAAATAATTTGTGCATAACCTTTATAAGTGTTACTCATTAACAAGAAAGCAACTACTGCATACAGAAAAAGAAACTTTTTCATGGCTAAATTTTTAGTGTTGAAAAATAAGGTGACACTACAAAATTACGCCATTGTGAGCAATTACATCTGGACTTTTGTTGCAAAAATCTGGACTATTGTTGCGCGGCGCATATTTTTTACGTTAATTCGCTTCGGTGTGTTCTTTACGGTAAACAGAGGGGGTTTTGCCAAAGTGGTGGGAGAAAATGCGGGTAAAATAGTTTGGGTCAGAGAAACCGGTATCATAGGCTATTTCCGATATGGTTTGATCTGTATGCAGGAGCAGGTGCCGGGCTTTTTCCATGCGTTTGGCGCGCAAATAATGCGAAGCAGAGTTGCCGGTAAGGGCCATGAGTTTTCGGTGCAACTGGGTGCGGCTAATGTTTAGTTGATGGCAAAGCTCTTCAATACCAAAGGATTCCTGTGCGTAATTTTGTTCAATAATGCTGTTTACCTGTTCCATAAACCGGTTACTTAGGTCGGCATCGGGCAAGGCGTTATCGGCATCGGGTTTGTGGTAAGGTGTGGCGGTTCTGCTTTCTGCATACCGGGCACGCAGTTTTTCGCGCTGTATGAGCAGGCTTCTGAGGCAGGCCAGCAGTTCTTTTCGTTGAAAAGGTTTGGTGAGGTAGGCATCGGCGCCATGTTCAAAGCCGGTAATACGCGAGTTGAGGTCGGCGCGGGCGGTGAGCATTACCACCGGAATATGGTTGGTTCTGAAATCGTTTTTAAGCGTTCGGCAAAGTTCATAACCGTCTTTTTGGGGCATCATTACATCGGTCATCACAACGTCGGGCACATGGTGAATGGCCTGTTGGATACCATCTTCGCCGTTATTTGCTCCCAAAATGCGGTATTTATTGCCCAGTACAAGGCGCAGGTAGGCAATAATATCATTGTTATCTTCTACAATGAGCAAGAGGGGCATATCTTGCTGCAGTTCGTCGGGGTTGTTCAATACATCAAAAGCAGGCAGTTCCTCGGCATAGGGTTGGTGGAAGGCGGCAACCCGTTCTATAAAAGTTGCGTGTTGCAGTACGGGCAGCGAAATGGTAAAAGTGCTGCCTTTTCCCTGTAAGCTTTGCACGGTAATGGTGCCGTTAAGCAGTTTGAGGTAAGCCTTTACCAATGTCAGGCCAATGCCGCTGCCCTCTTCGTAATGTTGTGTTGTGTCTGGGCTACGGTAGTAGGGTTCAAAAATGCGTTCAATTTCGTGGGGGGCAATGCCAATGCCGGTATCGGTAACAGATAGCAGCAGGCATTGGCTGGGAGTGTTTTGCAGGCAGGCGGTTACCACAACCTTTCCACCCGATGGGGTGTATTTTATGGCATTTGACACCAGATTGCCCAATATTTCTTCGGTTTTATCGGGGTCAAAATCCATTACAATTTCGGGTATTTCGGGTATAAATTGCAGTGAAACACCTTTCATTTCGGCTAATGAGGTGTAAGAACCCACTACAAACCCAACAAAAGGCACAATATTGCTTCTTACTTGCTGCACGGGCATTACCCCTTCTTCAAGGCGCGAAAGGCTAAGGATTTGCTCTACCAGATGCAGAATTTTGTTGCTGTTGCGCAAAATGACCGATGTTCGTTCCTGCGGATGTTCATTGGGTTGCGCCTGCAACAGTTCTGCCATTCCGTTTATGGCGGTTATGGGTGAGCGAAATTCATGAGCAATATTAACGAATAATTGGTTTTTAAGCCGATGCAACTCTTCAAAATGATCGGCTTTTTCTTTTTGTATTTTGGCTCTTTGTGAAAATGCATAATGGATAATGAGCAGAATAAAACCCGAAATCCAAAAAGCATTTACTACAAAATACGCCAGGTTAATGTTGGGCGTTAATTCGGGGGCAGGGGTGAGCAAGGGTTGCAAAAATCCCATTGCCAGCAGGGTAATTGCATATAAAACCGCAATTGCCGCTGTTATGCGGCGGTTTGTAGTTGCCATGGCAAAAATTGTAGCCGTTAACCCCACAAAGAGCAGCCCGCCCGAGTGAAGCAGCCCACCCAGCCGCAAAATGGCAATAAAGGTAGTAAGTATAATGTAAAGGAGGTTTACGGCATAAAACACTTCGGCATACCGTTTTACCCGTATAAATGCGGCAAGTGACACGATGTAGAATAACAAAATAGATATGCCATACGAGGTAAGAACGGGTAAATGCAACAAGGCCGTGCTAAGGGTTAAACCCGATACCAGAATGAAGACACCTGCCGATGAAAGAAAATATAGTTTTTTGGTGTAGAGGCTGTCAGCGGTGTCGCTGTTTGTTTGAAGCAGTTGTTCGGCGCGCTTATTAATATGTAATAATAAGTTGTAAATATAATGCATTGGCTAAGTTAAAATGCTGTATGGTTATTCAGGCTCTCAACACCGCTACACTCATAAGTGCAAAATTAATTAAATTTTTTTATTTTTACAAACAGTGCTGTAAAAATTACATTTTTATTAGAATTTCTTAAGAAATTAGAAAATTTCAAATTTATTTCTTCATGGCCGGCATTGCACATCGGCAAACCGTTCATGTTTGTTTCACATTGTGGTAAGCAGGGTACGGGGCAGGGTAGAGGCAGGTAAGACAAAAAGATGCCCGGCTGGGTTGCAGTTTTGCGGTACGTTGGTTACCTGAATTTGGTATATCGGGTGTTGGGCGTTTTGGGTTTGTATTGGTTAAGTTGTTGCAGGAAACTTTCTTTTTCAAGGTAGCCGGTAATTCGGCCCAACTCATTTCCTTTGTGATCGAAGAAGATAAAAGTAGGGTAAGCCGTTATGTTGTAGGTTTCGGCAATGTTTTTTTCCGATTTTTCGGCATTTAGTTTATAGGCAAGGAAATAGCGGTTAAAAATTTGGATGGTTTGGTCCTGGGCAAAAATTTCGCGGTCCATTTGTTTGCAAACGCGGCACCAATCGGTATAAAAATCTACCATAAACACTTTTTTTTCTTCTTCGGCTTTGCTTTTCAGGCTTTTCCAGTTGCCATTGTAAAAATAAGCAAGTCGCTGCTGCACTTCCTCATCTGTAAAAGGAGCAGTTGCGGTATTTTCGGTGTTGGTTTCGGTAATAACGGCATTGGTATTAACCGCCATATCGGGTTTTTCGGTAAGGGCGGCTGTATCGGCAGCCTGTGCTGCGCCGGGCGGGGTTTGTTCGTTGGGTAAAACGGTTTCGGGCGGGGTTTGGGCCGGCGTTTGCTGTTCGGTTTTGTGTTTGCGTTTAGCTTTTTTGTTTTGGGCGTTGCTCTGCTGATAACTCAAGAACAGCAGCAGGCAAAGAAGGCATAACAACGTTTTTTTCATAACCCCGTACTATTTTTATTGGCTTTGTATGCATACCATAAACAGTAAAACAACCGTGCAGGTTTTACCGTCTGCCATAAACACTGCCTGTTCTGCCCAATGCTTTGCGGGCAAATTGTTGACGAACATAAATCGCCGTTTTTTTATAAAAAATGCGCCTGTTTAATACACAAAAAAAATGCCCGTTTAGCAGGTTTTACCGGTAACCATGCCAAACGCCTTGCCGGTCGCACCCGGCCATGCCTTTTGCTGGGCAGGTAAACATACCGCACGGAAACAGTGTTTAAATGCCTGTTGCAAGCAATGCAATTTTACCACTACGTTTGCCCGTTATTGGTAAAATATGTACCTTGTACGCATTTAGACTTTGAACACAAGACAACAGACCTCAGTCCGAAAGCAAAGCGCGCCAAACAATAGATAATGCCCCAAAACTCAAACAAATTAACTGCTTGCATGGGTACATTCCTTATATTTACAAATAGTATCTGCACCTTCCTTCCAGCAGCTGATGTCTGTTGTCTGAAATCTATTTCCAAAGTTCAAACGCATAAAAAGCAAGGTGTTAAATGCCACAGGCTATGAAACAAAGTTTTTGGCTTCTCCTATTCGGGATAGTTGTATTTGGTTTGCTGCCATGGCCGGTGTCGGCGCAGGAATTAACTTTTTCCCGCCCGCAGAAAGTTGCAGGGAAAGTATCGGACTATGAAATTATTGGGCAAACCGATGCCGGGTTGCTGGTTCACCAATGGGGAGAACGCTACCATGTTATTGATGCCTATAACAACACAGACATGAGCCTGAAATGGAGCAAAGAACTGTTTTTGCCCGATAAAAAGGCAAAAGTATTGTCGGTGGTAGGGTATAAAAGCGAATTGATTATATTTTATGCCGTAAAACGCAAGCGCACCACCTATGTGTATGTGCGCAAGGTAAATGCCGATTTACAGCAAATAATGCCCGAAGTAGTGGCAGATACCATAGAGCGCAATTTTGGCTCGTATGGTTTCAGCTATCAGGTGTCGGTTTCAAAAAACAAGAATTATTTGAGCCTTCAACGCATTAACAACGATTTTAACGGGGTAAACAGCGTGCATTGTGTAGTACTTAACCGCAACCTTGAACTGCTGGGCAACAAAAATATACCCATAGAATACAAACTGCTTAACGAAGATAACTTTGTCAGCAACAACGGCGAGGTGTTTTTGCTCGACAGCCAAACAAAGCGTACCTTTAGCACCAATGCCCCGCAATTTGAAGCATTTAAACTGCTGCGTTATAACGCTGCATCAGACAAATTGAGTACTGTGCTTATTGAAGAAGGGTCGTATTTGCTCAGCGACATACAGTTTGAGGTAGATGACCGTAACCGGCGCATTGTTGCCGGCGGATTTTACAACGAAAAACAATCGGGCGATGTAAGCGGCTATTTTTACCTTTTTATTGACCTTGCAACCGGCCAGGTGAGCGAGAAAGTGTTTACTCCTTTCAGCATTGAAATACTAAAACGCATTAGCACCAACACCCTCATAAGAAGCAAAGACCAGATTGCCAACCTCAGAATGCGCGAGGTTATTACAAGGCAAGACGGCGGCGCACTGCTCATTGGCGAGCTTTTTTACACCGTGCAGCAACAATTGCCTCGTGCTACTTTTGATAACTTTTATGCACGCCAACAGGGAACCAGTTTTTATTATTACGATATTTTGCTCCTTTGCCTTAACCCCGACGGCTCGCTCTATTGGGGAAATGTCGTGCAAAAAAGACAAATTTCAGATGACGACGGCGGCTACTACTCCTCTTTTGGAGTGGTAAACAACCGCAGCAACCTGAGCCTTATTTTTAATGAAGATATTTCTACCACCACCAACGTTAGCAACTATACCCTTGATGTAAGCGGTAAATATACCATGTCCAGCCTGCTGCGCGCCAAAGATTACAATCTAATGGTTGCGCCCCGCTACAGCAAACAGATTGCTCCCGATGTGGTGATACTTCCGGCCTTTAATGAGCGCAATGACTTTGTGCTGGTGCGCATTGATTTTAGCCGCGATACCCGAACCGGCAACCGGTAAAAATGATTGCTGCACCCGGCGTGGTTTTCCCAAAATTCCCATGGAAAAATTGGACGCATGGGCTGCTTTCATACAAAGCCAACATCCGGTTTACAAAAAATACCGTATCTTTGTACGGTTACAGCCATTGAACCAAACACTCTTATCATGGAAACAACCTTGCCATATCTGGTTATTGGAGCCGACCACGCCGGTTTTGAGTATAAGGAAGCCATAAAAAAACACCTTACCGAACTGGGTTACGCTATTACCGATATGGGCACTTTTGGTACAGAATCGGTAGATTACCCCGATTTTGCACACCCGGTAGCCGATGCCATAGAGCGCGGCAATGCGCAAATGGGTATTTTAATTTGTGGCAGCGCCAACGGCGTAGCCATGACAGCCAACAAACATGCCGGCATACGTGCCGCCATTTGCTGGCAATTAGAAATTGCCCGCTTAGCCAGAACCCACAACAATGCCAACATTATTTGCCTGCCCGCCCGCTTTGTGGCGCTGCCCTATGCCATTCAAATGACCGAACTATTTTTGACCACCCCGTTTGATGGCGGACGCCACAGGCAAAGGGTAGAAAAAATTGCCTGCGCCTGAATTTATGGCTAAACCGATTTAATTCAAATTGTATGAACACTTACAAGGCTTCTTTAGATACTTTGTCAAAAATAATCACCGGTATTGTGCTGGTTATTACGGTGGCAATACTTGGCATTGTTTTGGGTTATACCAACATTAGCCCCGTAGAAACCGAACAGCAGGCCGGCAAACTCATAGCCGCTTTGCTGCTTGCCGTATTTGTCATAACCTGGGCGCTTGCTCCCAAAGCATATGGCCTTACATCCGGCGAACTTATTATCTTGCGCCCTATGCGACCGGTAAAAATACCCCTCAGCCAAATTGAAAGCGTCATACAACCCGAAATGGAATATTTCCCGTCTATGTTACGGCTATTCGGTTCGGGTGGTTTTTTGGGGTATTTTGGGTTGTTTTGGTCGTCTAAACTGGGGCAAATGTGGTGGTATGCCACGCAGCGAAATAATTTAATTATGATATACCTTACCGAAGGCAAACCCGTTGTTATTTCGCCCGATGACCTTATGCTTGCACAGGAATTGCAAAAATGGGCAAAAAACAAAAAACAAATTTAATATTATCTTACTATATCTACCGTAAAATTTTAAAATGACTGCCGCCAAACCCGACAAAATTTTCTTCGAAAACTTAGACGGCTGGCGTTTTTTCTGTTTTCTGTCGGTTTTTTTGTATCATAGTTTTCATACCAACAATGCAAACATCAGCAGCAGTCCGGTTTACCATTTTGTAAAGCAAAGCCTTTTTGGCAATGGTAATTTAGGGGTTAATTTCTTTTTTGTCCTGAGCGGCTTTTTAATTACCTACCTCCTGCTGGAAGAAAAAGAACAACGCACCCGAATTAACATACCTTATTTTTGGTTTCGGCGCGTGTTGCGTATTTGGCCGCTTTATTTTTTTTGTGTTTTTTTCGGATTTGTTATTTTTCCGTTGCTTAAGCAGGCAATGGGGCAAACAGCCCACGAAACAGCCAACCCGCTATTTTTTCTCACTTTTACCTCCAATTTCGACTTGTTTGTAAACGGATTACCCGACTCATCGGTATTGGGAGTGTTGTGGAGCGTGGCCATTGAAGAGCAATTTTACCTGATTTGGCCGTTGGTTATTGCTTTTGTACCTTTTAAAAAACTGCCCTTTGTATTTTCGGGCATTGTGGGCATAAGCTGGGCGTTCAGGGTGTTGTATGACACGCCTATGTACCATGAGTACCATACCTTGTCCTGCATGGCCGATATGGCCATAGGCGCATGGGGCGCTTACCTCATGAAAACCGATAGGGGGCGCGCATGGGTTCAACACCTGTCGCCTGTATTTTTGGCAGTGCTTTATCTTCTGTTTTTCGGGGTTTATTTTTTTCGCGATGAATTGTTGCCGGGCAATGTGGTGTTTCGCATGGCAGAGCGCAGCTTTACCGCCCTGCTTATAATGGGTATTATTGCCGAGCAGTGTTTTTGCCACCGGTCGTTGTTTAAAATGAAAAACTTTACCCTTGCCGGAAAACTGGGGTTAATTACCTATGGGCTATATTGCCTGCATTTTATTGGCATACTGACCGCGCTCAACATTACCCAAAAACTGCACCTCAACACAAAGGTTTGGCAGGTGCTGGCGCTTGAAACCCTGCTGGCATTGCTGGTTACGGCAGGTATAGCGGGCATTAGCTACCGCTGGTTCGAAACGCCTTTTTTGCGCTTTAAAGACCGGTTTGCCTTTATACACAAGGGCAAATAGCGGTAAGGCAGCAGGGCAGGGGTTATTCGCCGGTTACTTCCACCACTTCGGCGCCGGTTTCATACAGGTAGAGCAGGTATTTACCGTTAATGGTATAACCCATGTCTTCAATCCAGCGGGCGTAGGTATGGAGTTGCCGGTGGTGTTTGGCATCGGGTTTGCCGGTTTTATAGTCAATAATAATTGCCCGGTTGTGGTGTATTATTACGCGGTCGGGTATGCGTTGCTGGTTGTTGCATAGCAGGGTTCTTTCTGCCAGCACTTCCCATTGCGGGCTAAACCATTCTTGTACCTGCGGAAGGGCAAAAATTTGTGCCAGCCGTTGTTTAATAGGCTGTTCATCGGCGGCGGTAAGCAAACCCTTTATTTGCAATTTGCGAATAACCTTATCAACATCTTGCGGTCCGATGAGTTTTTCCAAAACAGCGTGAATTTTTTGCCCCAGTTTAATAGGCTCCGATGCAGCATTGTCGAAAAGCATAAAAAAACGCTCCGAGTCTGAGCGGAGGGTAATTTTACTGCGGTAATCATTGCTAAGATAGGTGGTAAGCTTTTGCATGGTTTGGGTGCTTTTCTGCTCCATTAATGCCCAATTGGTTGGCTGTCCGTATTCAAAGGTGCCTTCATCGGGGTTAAACTGTTGGCTATGGGCAAAGCTGTTCAGGGCGTTCCACAGCAGTTGGTTTATGCTTTCGGGTATTTCGGGGTTGTTTTGCTTTTTAACCTGTTTTGAGAAAATGTACAACTCCTGGGTAGGGCGGGTAAAGGCAACATACAGGAGGTTAAGGTTATCTAAAAAAGATTTCAGGTTTTCGGATTTTGCTTTTGCTTCAAACACAGTATTTTGCAGTTTCAATGACCAAAAGAGCGGAATGGCGCCTAATTGATTAAAGGGTTCGGCATCTGTTTGGGTCCACAAAATGGTTTTGATATCGGGTTTCATGCTCCAATCGGCATAAGGTATAAACACCACCGGAAACTCCAGCCCTTTTGCCTTGTGAATGGTCATAACAGTAACGGCATTTTCTCCTTCGGGCACAATAACCGAGGTTTTGTCGCGGTCTTTGTTTTCCTGCCACCATTCCAGAAAATGCCCCACATCGGCGCTTTTTGTGCGGGTAAATTCCAGTATCAGGTCCTGAAACCTTTGTACATAAGCATCGGGTTGGGTATTGAGTTGCAACTGTTGCAACAGCATTTCCACACATTCGTACAAGGGTTTTTGGGCAAAGCGTTGCAGGTTTGTTTCAAAATCGGGCGGTAAAATTTGGGTAAACATCGGGTTACCGTTTTCACTTTTGTTCAGGTGGTCGGTAAAAACAAGGTGGTCGGGTTTGTATTCGGGACGGTGTATGGCTAAGTAATTTACCAGAATTTCGGTTTTTGCAATAGAATTTTTTGTGTTGGCCATGTAATGAAGCGCCGCAATAAGCAGTTGCACCTTTACCGAACTTTTGAGCAATAAAGATTCCGATGAAATGACGGGTATATTGTGTTCATTAAGAAACTGGGCAATTTCAGACCCCTGAGCATTGGTGCGCACCAAAATGGCCATATTTTGCAACTGGCAATGTTGCGCTTTCAGATTGTTTATCTTTTCAACCAACTCTATGCGCGCTTGCTCTTTCCATCCTATGGTTTTGCCATCAGCTTTTTGGTCGGCAATTAGCTTTACCGAAACATAGCCTTTTTCTTGCCGCACAATGCCTTGTGTTACCGATGCATATGCCCGGTGCAGTTGTTTTTGCCCCTCTTCGGAAGCGAGCAATTGGGGAACGGTTTCAAAAAAAGCGTTGTTAAAATTTATAATGTTTTTTGCGCTGCGGTAGTTGTCGGTTAGTTCTTTTTCTGTTTTTTCGGTATAAAACTCTCTAAGGTCTTTTTTAATTTGTTTTAGCAATAGTTGCAGGTTTCCGCCGCGCCAACGGTAAATACTTTGTTTTACATCACCCACAATAAGCACTGTATTGGCAGCCCCCAGCGAGTTAAACACCAACGGCAGCAGGTTTTGCCATTGATAGGCAGAGGTATCCTGAAACTCGTCAATAAGCATGTGGTTGTACACGGTGCCAACCTTTTCGTAAACAAAAGGCGCATTCTCATTTGAAATTATTTCCCTGAGTACATTGTTGGTATCGGAGATCAGCATCAGGCTTTTTTCGGTGCGGTAGCTGAGCAGTTTGTCTTTCAGGTCGTGCAAAACGGCATATACATACACGTTTTTGAGCACTTCGGCGGCGCTTTGGTAAGCTGGCAGGTGTTGGTTGTAGTAATTGAGCGTTTCTATGAGGAGCGTTTGCAGACCGCCGTTGTGTACCAACTGGTCAATTTTTTCTTTTTTTTGTGAGTTTTGCGTCCGCCAGTTGTTGGTTTTACCTTCTGCAATGCTTTGCAGGGTTTTACCCGGCTCCGAAAAATTTTTATCGGCAATTTTATCAAAAAAAGAAGCGGTGCCGTCTTTAAAATCAGTTATTTGCAGGCCGTGGCCGGCAATAAGTTCCAACGCTTGTTTGCCAAAGGCCGCCATTTGGGTTTCAAAACTGTATTTCAGTTTTTCAATTTCCAGTATTAGGTGTTTGAGCTGTTTGTATCGTTGCCGGCGTTTGAGGCTGGCGGCGCCGTTGTCTGGCTGGTTTTCTTCCTCATCGGGGTTGGCGGGGCCGGGTTGTGCGTCGTTTGGCGGCACATCATTTGCCTCATTTTTTGTAAGAAATTCCCATACCTCTTCCTTAAAAATTTCTTTACCCAAATCGGTTATGGTTTGGGTAATATCCCAGCCTTTGTCTTCTTCTATACGGGCAAAGGTAAAATCTTCCAGCCATTTGGTAAGTTCTTTGTCGTGTCCTACTTCCTGCATCAACTGCATTACAATTTCATCAAGGGCATACTCGGTATCCATTTCCAGTTCGTAACGCATAGGCAGTTTCAGTTCTTTGGTAAAACTGCGCAAAATTTTCTGGAAAAAGCTATCAATGGTGCTTACGCTAAACTCTGAGTAGTTGTGCAATATGTTTTGCAGCGCCTTTCGGGCATTTGCCCTTATTTGGAGGATATATTTTTCGCGGTCGGCTTCGGTATGCCGATAATCATTGTACAATTCTTTTATTAAATATGTTTCATAATCTTTGAAATTGCCTGCACTCAATCTGGTTAAAGCCGATACGATGCGGCTTTTCATTTCGGCGGTGGCCTTGTTGGTAAAGGTAATGGCCAAAATATTTCTAAAAGCCGATGGATTTTGAATAAGCAGGCGCACGTATTCGCGCACAAGGGTATAAGTTTTGCCCGAACCCGCCGATGATTTATAAACAATTAAAGGCATGGCAGTTTTTTTGCACAAGATAAACATTTTTTACTAATGCCTGTACAAGGGCCGGGTTTGGCAATGACAAAATGCTACAATTTTACTACTGCCTTTACCTGCTGTCTGAAACCGTTTTGCAGTCGCAGATAATACATGCCGGCGGGCAGTTCTGCGGCGTTCCACACAAGGGTATTATTGCCTGCCGGAAATCGGCCGTTGGCAAGGGTTTGCACCAATTGTCCGCGGTTGTTAAATACCTGTATGAGTACCGGCTGCTCTGAGGCGGTAAAAGATATGGTGGTTTGTTGGGCAAATGGGTTTGGCTGGGCCAGAATTAAGTTGTTGCCCGCCTGTTGATGCGTTTGGTGTAAAGCGGTATTGGCACAATTGGAAGCGGCAATTATTGGTAGCATGGGAAAATCCTGTAGCATAACCGATGTCAGGTCGTCATCGGGCACACAAAACCAGTTGCGCAGCATGGTAGCATATACTGAACGGAAATCAAACTGCATGGGTATGTTGTCGTCTTCGGTGACAAAGGCCGGTATAATCGGATTGCTGCCCAATATGCCGGATTGTACAGCATTGCCCACAATAAACATGGGCGCTGCTGCGCCGTGGTCGGTTCCAAGGCTGTCATTGCCAATAATACGGCGGCCAAATTCCGAAAAAGTCATGGCAAGCACACGGTCGGCTATGTTTAAAAATTGCAGGTCGTTCTGGAAAGCGGCAATAGCATCGGAGAGCGATTGAAGGAGCAGGGCGTGTTCGCCGGTGGTATGGTCATCGTTTTCTACCTGACTGTCGTGGGTATCAAACCCGTTTATGTGTACCATGTACACGCGGGTTTGCAGTCCGCCGGCAATAAGGCGGGCCACAATGCGCAGTTGTTGAGCCAGGTTATTGTTGTCGGGGTAGGTTGCCTGTGCAGTAACGGCATCGGAGGCATCTTTAATTCGCTGCCCATATACCTGCGATTGGCGGGAAATAAGTCTTACATAATCAAGTTGTTCGCCTGCCGGGGTCGGTTCCGAAGGGGTTTGTACGCCGCTTACAAACTCATAAAAAAAGTCGGGGTCGGCAATGGCATAAGCCATTCCTGTAAGCGGTCCCATAAATGCCAGGGCTTGCTGTCCGCCTATTTCAATGGCCAGCGGGTCGGGCATGGCATCGTTGGGGTACTCATTGGGATAGTTGGGGTATTCGTAGTGGAGGTAACGCCCCATCCAGCCGGTATTCAGATTTTGGTCGGTATCAGCGCCGGTCATCCAAATATCGGTACTGCGAAAATGCGAGAAGTTTTGATTGGGGTAGCCTACACTTTGTACAATGGCAATTTTACCTTCGTTATAGAGGTTTTGCATGGCGCCCATGGCAGGGTGCAGTCCGGCGTTGTCAACGCCTGTAAGGGGTAAAATGCTGCTTTCGGGCAATATAACCTGTGGGCGTGCGCTGTACAGGGCGCTGTATTGGTCGGTGGGCACAAAAGTGTTGAGTCCGTCATTGCCACCGCCCAGTTGAATAAGCACCAGTACATGATCGGTATCGGAGGCGGCCTGCTGCAATGCTTTCACCAGAGGAGAAGAGGCAAAGGCCTTCATAAAAAATCCGTCAAAAATGGCAGGCAACACCACGCCTGCGGTAGCTGCCGATTTAACAAAATGCCTGCGTTTCATATATTAAAAGAGCCGTTTATGGTTGTTTGAATAAAAAGCCGGGGTTTACATAAGCTGGTATTCTTCCAGTTGCAGGAGGTAGCGGTACATACCTGCCAGGCGGGTGTACACCAGAACATAAGCCGTTTCGTCTGTTGGGTTGTCGAGGAGGTAGTTCCATGCCAGCGTCCAGTAATAGTCGGCCGTTTGCCCCGAAAGTAAGATGGCTTTTAACTGGTCTTTAACCTCCTGCCCTACAGGGTAAGCCAAAAGCAGGTTGGTTGCATCGTAAATAAGGTCGTTAATATCTGCGGGGTTGTTAAGGGCGGCGGTAAAAGCTATGGGGTCAATTTTTATAATATCGGTATCGGTATAGTAGTAGCCCACATAGAGCAGGTAATCGGCAACCTGCAGCCGGCGGGGGTAAGAGTCTGTGGTTATCCAAAGCTTATCAAACTGGGGTACCTGATAATAGGCCGGCCAGCCTGCCACGTCGGGTGGGTCGCCCGGTACTTGTTTAAACTGGCTTAAAATACCCTCTAATGCCTGCCCGAAAGCCCATGATTCGTTGTACAGGTTTTGCGGCGGGAAGGGCGTATTAAAAACCCTTACCTGGCCTATTAAATAATCAACGGGGCTTTTAATAACGGCAGCGCGGTTTAGCACATCAAAAAAATGTTCGCTTTTAAGCAAGGTGTTCAAAACAGGCGCAATATCATAGTTGTTATCTCTGAAAACATCGGCCAAAGGCGCAATGACATTTATTTCGGTATCTTCGTCAATTTGGTGATATACAAAGAAGCGGTACAATTCGCGGCATATAAAAAGGGCACATTCCTGCGTATCGAACAACATGTTGAGGAGTTGGTCCAGTTCGTTGGCTCCGTTGGCTCCTGCCTGCCCTGCAATAATGGTATTGCCATAAAAGGCAGAGAACTGTTTGTTGCCGGTGTCGTGGTTGGGCGCCCAAAATACGGTACTCAGGTCAAAGGGGTTAATGGTCCAGCCGGTAAGCACGCGGGCGGCGGCCTGTACATCTTCTTCGGTATATTGTGAACCGGGTCCTTTACCTATGCAAAACAGTTCCTGCAACTCACGGGCGTAGTTTTCATCGGGGGCGGTGGCTACGTTAAAAGCGCCGTTCAGGTATAAGAGCATTTGGGTATCTAAGGTTACGGCCCTTGTCATGTCTTTAAAGTTGCCCAAAGCGTGTTGCCTTAATGTTTGCAGGTGGCGGTAGGTAATTCGGGGTTCAAAAATTTCGCCTGCCTGTGTGGCAAAGTGGTTGTGCCAAAACAGCAGCAGTTTTTCAATAATATGAGTTTGCTGGTAGCGCATGTTGTAGTACCACCATGTTTTTAAAGAAATAAACCTGCCGTAAATAATTTCGGGCACTTCGGTAAAAGGGGCGTTTACCCATGTTTCGCCCAATGGCACATCTGGGTCGTTAATCACATCGCCGTTGTAGTTGTTTACCGGCGGCGGGGGCGGAGTTACTGCCGGGTTCAGCAGCATATCTACCGCGTTGCTCAGGTTCATGGCAAGCAGGGTGTTAATGTTTTGGAGGGTAGCGCCAAAAGTGGTGCGGTTAAGCAAGTGGGCGGCTTCAGCAAAGCCCCAGTTGCCGGTATACGGCGCCAGTCCGCTTTGCAACTGGCGGGGCGCTGCCGGTGGCGGGGCAGCGGTTCGGGCAGGCCGTACAATATTTCGGGGCTGCAGTACAAACTTTTTGTTGGCAACAAAAGCGGGTAGAAGTGTTGTTGGCATAATCACTATGGTTGAGTGATGAATTATTGGTTTTAATACAGGGCCGCGCGGTAAATAAAATACCGCCGCTGCCCAATTCGCTCTGTAAAATACAAACAGTTTGTTAAACGGGCAATTGTTTTATGTTATTTTACCAACATGAAACCATTTTTGTCCTGTATAACAAACTGTTTTGCGTAGTTTTTATGGTGCCGTTAACTTGCCGGCGGCGGCGTGGGAGCAGCCGAAGGCGGTTGAGGCGGCAGGTACTTGTTTTTCAGAAAATCGTCGTATTCGTCTGAGTAAGTGCCTACGCGGCTTATCATGGCCATGGCCTCGTTGCTGTCCATGCCGGAAGCTTCGCGAATAACTTTAATCCACACAAAGTCGTTGTAAATGGTAAAGGCAACACCATACAAAGAATGGTTAATTTTCAGCAGTTCTTCGCACAACTCGGCTTTACGGTCGGGGGCAACATCGGTAACCTTGAGTACCGGCGAAAGCACCTGAAAATAAGCACGGCCTTCTTTTTCAATGTTCCACAAATCGAGCCATACTTTGGCAGATCCTTTTACCAAAGACCACTGCCCCTCTTCCTGCCCGCGGGTGGAAACAGGGTCAACCCCCAAGCGGCTAATACATTCTTCTACCATGCGGTAGTAAAAATTTAAGTTTTCCATGAGTTAATTTGTTAATGGTTTTACTTGAAAATTACTCATAAAGGTACGAATTTTTTTTACTTGTTAGCTGCTTACCTCCCTTTTCAATGCAAAATTGTTTTAGAATGGTAAAAAAATGGTTTTGCAAAACAAGTTTTACCCAATAATGTTGTTTTGTGCGTAAATTAGGCATAACTTTATGCTTTCAAATAGCCTGCACGCATTGAAAATAAAAAAAAGAATATTAACGCTGTTTCATAAAAAAAATATTTTTATAATGAAAGGTAAAATTACAACTGTTGTTTTTTGCTCATTGGTTTTGTTGCTGGCCATATCTGCAACATCGGGCATTTATGCTCAAAGCGGCATATATGCCGACAGGGTATATCCGCTTATTCAGTCTAAATGCGCTGCAACCTGCCACAATTATTCCAATCCTACCGGCAATCTGGATTTAACCGGAAGCGCTGCCGATGTGTATGCAAAAATTGTAGGCATTTCGCCCGATAATGCGGCTGCCCAAAGCAAAGGGTATAAATTGGTTTACCCCGGTCATCCTTACCGCAGTTTTATGCTTTTGAAAGCCAACAACGGCTTAATTCATGCCTATGACGGCGGCCAGCTTACTGCCGAAGAAGGCACCTATATGCCGCCTTACGGCGGTGGCTCGCAACCGCTTACCAATATTGAACTGGAAATGGTGCGCCAGTGGATTTATGCAGGCGCTCCTTTAAATGAAGGCGGGTCGGGTTATGTGGTTGACCAACAACTAATTATTGATTATTACAACGACGGCGGATTGCCGCTATTAGACCGACCCGCTCCGCCCACAGAAGGGCACGGGTTTCAAATTCACCTTGGACCCCTTTTCTTGGCTCCATCGCAGGAAGTTGAATACGATATTAAATACGAACTCAACTTTCCCGCCGATTTTGAAGTGAACCGCCTCAACCTGAAAATGAATGACGAATCGCATCACTTCATATTGTATAAATTCAACGATGAATCAAGCGCTAATTCGGTTTCGCAAGGGTTAAGACCTATTAATATTGTAAGTACCGCCTTAGACCCCGACAACAATGAGTTTGTAGCAGGCTGGCAAAATGATGTAGATATCCGGCTACCGGCAGGTACTGCATTCCGTTGGGCCGGCAACACCATACTCAACCTCAACTACCACGTACCCAACTACAGCGCGGGGCTTATTCTGCCCACCGATATGTACCTGAATGTGCATACCCAGCCTTATGGTACCGCCATTCAAGAAATGAAATCGGATTTAGTGCAATACGATGCCAATACCTTGTGGCCGCCCTCTGTTGGCATTGTATTTACCCTGCCACCCGGCGAATGGACCTTAACCGATAACTGGGATACAGGACCGCAAATTAACCTTTGGATGCTTACTTCCCACACCCACAAGTTTGGCACAGACTATGATTTATACCAAAAAACACCTTCTGGTGGTAAGGGTGAAAAAATATTTGAAGGTTTTATGGACTATACCTACTGCAATTGCGACCTGGGGTACTACGATTGGGAACATCCACCCGTAAAATATTACGAACCGTTTTATACCATACCCGCCGGCACAGGGTTGGTGCAGGAAGCCAAATTTAACAATACCTCCGACAGTTGGGTAACCTTTGGGTTAACCACCAACGACGAAATGATGCTCTTTATGGCGCAATATACCGAGGGAGAACCCATTCCCTTTGTTGGCATTACCAATATTGCCGATGGTTATTGCGTAACGGCAGATGCGCCGGCGCTCAACCTCATTCCCGAAGGTGGCGTATTAGATGGCCCCGGTGTGGTTGACGGGCAGTTTGTGCCCTCAGCAGCCGGCGTGGGTGAACATGAAATTCATTATACTGCCGAAGGGTTAACCGCCACCTACACCATTACCGTTTACCCCGCCCCCGAAGCGCCCGAAATTTCGCTGTCGGCAGGGCTTTTAGGTACAACAGCAGGCTACGACAACTACCAATGGTATTTTGAAGGCAACCTGCTTACCGGCGCTACCGGCATTTTCTACACCCCGCAAGCGCCCGGCAACTATACCGTAGAGGTTATGCTCAACGGCTGTACTGTTATGTCTGAGCCTTTCTTATTTGAACCGGTTGGCATTGACAACCCGGCCGGAAACGGAACGCAGGTGTATGTTTTCCCCAACCCTTACCAAAACAGGGTAAACATTACCTACATAGTATCTCAAAAAGCGCCGGTAAAAGTGGTCATATATGATGCAGTAGGCAAACCCGTTCAAACTTTGGTGCAAACCGAACAATCGCCGGCGCAATATACCTACCAGTTTAGCGCAAAAGAAATGGGGCTGCCGGCCGGAATTTATTTTGTGCAGGTTACTATTGACGGAAAAACAGCGGTTCATAAAATTATGGAACAATAGACGCTGCCCAAACTGCATACATGTTAACCGCCTAAACAAAAAATCCTGCGGAACGTTTCCTCTTCGGGGAAAAAAAGTTCTGCAGGATTTTTTTGTACACCATCAGAAAATTAAAATTGTAAACTAAATTACAACATACCCATGAAATATTATTTCAACCTTTGCCAATTTGTACTTGGTATCTTGGTAATTTTAAGTGCGCCCGCCCACATTGCCATGGCGCAAACCGGCACATTTAACCGCATTTACACTATTTTCCAAAACCAATGTGCTACCTGCCACGGCGGCGCTGCCCCATCGGGCGGACTAAACCTGAGCGGCACCCCGGCCGAAGTAAGGGCAAATCTGGTAAATATTACCCCGCAAAACAGCGCCGCCGCCGCTAAAGGACATAAACTGGTAAAACCCGGACAACCCTACCAAAGTTTTTTGCTCCGAAAACTTGGCAACGGCTATATTCATGAATGGGACGGCGGAAACTTAGATGCAGCCGAAGGCAGCGCAATGCCTTTTTATAATAACCCGCTCGAAACCCGCGATATAGAAATAGTGCGCCAATGGATACTGGCCGGCGCACCGCAAAACGGAACCATAGCCGCCGAAACGCTGGTTGATCAATATTTTACCGATGGCGGATTGCCACCCATGGAGCGCCCCGCCCCACCACCGCCCGATAAGGGGTTCCAAATTCACGTAGGACCCATTTTTGTTGACGGTTTTGACGAAAAGGAATACCTGCTTAAATATGACCCCAACCTTAGCGGACCCATAGAAATTAAACGCATGGAAGCATTTATGAACCAAGGGTCGCACCATTTTATCCTTTATAAATTTACCTCCACTTCGGCCGCCAACAACGCCGGCAGCGGTTTGCGCGAGGTTTCGCTCTTTGGCGAAAATCCCCTGTTGGGCAACGGAACCAACTTGGTTTGCGTATGGCAGTACGGCGAAGATTTCCGCCTTCCTGCCGGAACAGCCTATTTCTGGAACGAAAATACCGTTTTCGACCTCAACTACCACATACCCAATTACAGCGCCGACCTTATTTTGCCTTCCAATGTGTATATAAACGTATATACCCAACCATCGGGCGTGGCGCAAAAAGAAATGTTTTCCGATTTGCTGCTGTTTAATAGCCCGGCATTCTTTACCCTTCCGCCCGGCGTGCATACGCTGGAAGAGTCTATTTATAACAACCAGCAGTGGAATATCTGGATGCTGAACTCGCATACCCATAAGTACGGAACCGATTTTGACGTTTTCAGACTATTGGGTGGCGGCCCCGGAGAGCAGCTGTATGAAGGCTGGTTCGATTACCAAAACTGCCAGTGCGATGTAGGGTACTATGATTGGTCGCACCCGCCCGTGCGCTATTTTGAACCCATGTATAACCTGCCGTCGGGAGCTGGTTTGTACCATCGGGCAACTTATAACAACACTTCGTCATCAACCGTAAGCGTTGGGTTAACCACCAACAACGAAATGATGATAACCGTTATTCAGTACACCACCGGCAACCCCATACCTTATGTAAGCGTTGCCGCCCAAAACACCACCTATTGCTCCGGTGCCGGCGAGGTGCAATTGGAACTGGCGCCCGAAACCGGCGGTGAATTGGCCGGACCCGGTATTGTAGGCAATGTTTTTGTGCCCGCCATTGCCGGCGAAGGAACCCACACCATTACCTACACCTACAGTGGCATTACCGCCGAATTTGATATTACCGTAGCCCCGCCTCTTGCCACAGAACCCATACAGCAAACCGATGCTACCCTTAGCGTGGCACAAGGCTACGACTCTTACCAATGGTACCTCAACGGCAACCCCATAGCAGATGCAACCGGCTATACGGTAGTGGCACAACAATCAGGCGCCTACACGGTTACCTATACCCAAAGCGGCTGTACCGGAACCTCGCAGGCAGTACAATATATTGTTAGCGGGTTTAATGCCGGAACAACCCCCAACGAAGCGCTAACCCTTTACCCAAACCCCGCAACAGACGTAATAGTGGTAAACTATACCCTTGCTGCCGCAACCCCCGTGCTTGTTGAACTCTACGATGCCGCCGGACGCTTATTGCAAACTTATGGCAATAACCAAACGCAACAACCCGGAAATTACCGGCAACAACTTAATTTACCCGATGGCAGTAATATGGGAGGCATTTATTTTGTGAAATTAACAATACAGAATAACATTTATGCTAAAAAAATTGTTAAGTACTAAGCGAAAGCAATTTCGCTTTTACTTGGGCAGCGGACAGTCCTCACGGGCTGTCCGTTTTTTTTATGCACACAAAGCGCTTTCGGCTTTTAAAATTTGGTAAATTGTTGTAGCATTGCCACAAAAAATGCACCATTGTTGCCCATGTTAACATAAAACGGGGTAATATTGTGCCCGCAACAACTTAAACAACCAATCATTTAAGTAATACCAAACCAAGAAAATAACCACTCACATGAAACTGCGCTTTACCCTGCTCTTTGCCTGTTTGCTCTGCATGATTACAACGGTTTACGCCCAAAATTCCGAATTGAGTATTGAGCAACAACTGGCTGCCTCGCAGCGCTACAACTTTTTTGCCATACCCAACCAAAGCGGCGATTTTGTGCGAATGCCCTCGCGCGGGGCAAGCACCGATGTAGATGCCGTTTTTTACAACCCCGCCGGCACCGCCTTTTTGCCCGATGGCTTTCATTTTTCCATTACCAACCAGTCTTTGCGTCAAAAAACGTCTATTAAAAGCGACTATCAATATATGAATCAGGTGCCGCAAACGTTTGAAGGACTGGTAAGCGCACCTTTTTTTCCCAGTATTTACGGAGTTTACAAAAATAAACGGTTAGCAATTTCAGGAGGCATTAACCCCATTGCCGGCGGCGGCGGCGCCGAGTTTAAAGGCTTGCCCGTAACCGAACGCAATATTGCCGATATTATTCCAAACCTGCAAAATATTTTTAAAGCTACCGGTGTGGACAGCATCTACCGCGCTATTGAAGGATACAGCGTCGATTTCCGCTCTACCGGCGTAGCCTTTTTTGGCGGCGGGCAAGTGGGCATTGCGTACCGGTTAAACAACATGATTTCTTTTGCCGCAGGCGTGCGCTACGTATTTGCCCGCGTTTCCTCCTTGGGGCATACCCGCAGTTTAAATATTTACCCCACCTCTTATGGCGACTGGATAAGCCCCGGCAATTACTGCCGCTCTCTTAAAAGCACCGTAAGCCCGCTATACGGCGTTATTCTGGACCTGGCCGCCGACCAATTAGACATTAACACCGGCAACCGCGAAATTGATGTAGTGCAAACCGGCTTTGGCTTTACCCCAATGTTTGGCGCTCATATACAACCCATTGACGGGCTGGATATAGGACTTAAATATGAACTGAACACCGACGTGGAAATTACCACCAAAGTAATTGACGGCAAAGACGGGCACGTAGAAGGCACCAACCCCGATACTACGCGGCTGTTTATTGACGGCTCATCGGTTCGCTCTGACCTGCCCGGTTTTTTGGCAGGCGGCGTTTCTTACAAGCTCCTCAATAAAAAACTTACCCTGGCTACCGGCGGGCGTTATATGTTTACCAAAAACGCCAACTACAACGGCCGCGAAAATCTGGTCAATAAAAACTACTACGAAATAGAAACCGCCATTGCCTACAACCTTAACCCCGATTTAACCATTAGCGGCGGCTATACCTTTGGCAACTGGAACGTAAAACCCGAATACCAGACCGATGTGGATTTCTGGACAGACAGCCACTCCTTTGCCTTAGGTGGACAGTATGTTTTTTCTGAAAAAGTAGAGGTAAATGTAGGGGTATTGTACTCTTTGTTTGCCCGCCAGAAAACCAGCTACACACACACGCCGGTACCTTCGCCGGCAGCTTTGCAGGCTTTTATTCCCAGCGTAGAACCCTCAACCTTTACCAACGAGTATAAACGCAACGCCCTTATTTTTGCCATTGGCGCAGATATTCACCTGAACAAAAAGAAAGACTAAGGCAAAAAGCGGGGTAGCCCCGCCAAAAGGCAAACTATCTATTATTGCCTACTGCCCTTGGGTTGGGGTGGTAAGGGTATGGCATATCCACTTAAACCGGGGTTAAGAAAAAATGTAAAACAAATTAGCAGATAAAAACTAATTTGTTACTTTTGTATTGGTAAAATCAGAAAGAGAAGGAATAAAGCAAAAATTTGAGGTGTTTAGCCTAAACTGATATAAAATCAACTCGCAAAATGGATATACCAAAATTTCACGAAACTTTTTTGCCAATATTAGAGGTATTACGAGATGGAAAGACAATACATTTTCGTGAATTATACAAAAATGTAAAGGACAGATATTTTAGTGGACTTACCGAAGACCAGTTAAAAGAAACAACAAAATCTGGCGATATACTAATTGATAACAGAATAGGTTGGGGTAAAACTTATCTAAAAAAAGGAGGCTATATTGAATACCCAGAACGTGGTTATGTCAAGATTACTGAAAAGGGGTTAAATCATAAGCAAGAAATTTCATTAAAGGGTTTGGTAGATGAAAGTACCGTTTTTCAATTCTATAAGGAAGAGCAAAAGGGTGCGGATAAGACAAAGGATAAAACTGAGCTAAAAAGTTCCTCTCCTCAAGACTTAATTGATGAAGGCTTTAAGCGAATTGATGAAACTGTAAAATCTGAGTTGTTAAATAAGCTAAAAGGCCTCGACCCATATTTTTTTGAAAAAGTTGTACTAAGACTTTTAAAGAAAATGGGATATGGAGATTTTATAGAAACTTCTAAATCCGGAGATGGTGGAATTGATGGGGTAATAAATGAAGATAAATTGGGGCTTGACAAAATATATATACAGGCTAAGAGATTTACCGAAGGAAAAGTACGTGAAAAGGACATTAGAAATTTTATTGGAGCCATGAGCGGGGACACAAATAAGGGAGTATTTGTGACAACATCAGAGTTTGATAAACCAGCAGTTGAGAAAGCAAAAAATGCCCATCATAAAATAATTCTTATTGATGGAAATAAACTTGTTAACTTGATGCATGAGTTTAACGTTGGGATTCAAGTAAAAGCAATCTATGAAATAAAGCATATTGATGAAGATTTTTTTGATGAACAATGATATACATTGCTCCAACTTCATAGACATTAAGTTCCTGCCCCTGCAAAGCCTTGCTTATTAGGCATCGCATGTCTATCATATAAATTATGTATATTATGTATTTTTTGTTTGTCTTTCTAATGGCAGGCGGCTACCCCGTTACTTTTGTTTAAGGTATTGGGCGGTGTAGGAGTTGGCAACGGTGAGTATGCCTGTCGGTTTACCCACCGTCGGTGCCTGTGTCTCCCGTGGGTATCCCTTCCCTGTCGAAATAGTGGTCATTGAGCCTGTCGAAATGAGCTTTTTGCTTTCAACCCTTCAATAGGAATGCGCTTTAGCGCATTCCATTAAATTCCCGCCAAAATACCCTATTTTGCTTGCAGACATAATTTGAAATCAGAAAACCAAAAGGAAATTTTTCCCCTCGCCGTTGCCTGTGTCCCCACCATAGCCGTCAGCTTAACATTTAAGTATAATAAATGGAGACTTATAGTTTTT
>NBMY01000057.1 GCA_002212985.1 Sphingobacteriales bacterium TSM_CSS | reverse complement strand
CACCGGCATAAAACTTTATGATACCGGTATAAGTTTTTATGTTAATTGTATAAAAAACGCACCAAAAACTATTTAAAAACCCCAAAACTATGCCTTACGCCAATTTACAGCCTGTTTTTGATGATGCAACTTTGGCGCTTGCCGTTGCCAATGTACAAAATTGCCTGCAAAGATTGCCGTTTTTGGTTAACCTACCCCCCCCAGAAAATAATGCCTGTAACTGACTGTGCACAAAAAATCTTAATAGCAGGCAATTATTATGCTGTTTTTTTGCCTTATCTGCGGTGAAACGCTTCAATTTGGCAACGCTACAAGCAAAAATACCGAGATTACAGGTAACTCCTGAGTAGCTGCTAAAAAGGAATAATTAGTTGAATTTGGCGCAAAGCCGGTTAAAATTTGGTAACAACTATTTTGGGGAGGGGTAACAACCAATCCTTAACTTACCCAATTCTGCCAATCAATGCTGTAATAAACCGGCGCTGCATTTACCTGTTTCTGCTATGCCCCGGAGTATAAGATGGTAAACTGCTTTTCCATAGGGTCAAGAGTTTTGAGCAAGGTATCAATAAATAAATCGCCATATTGCAGGTAATAGGCTATAACGTTGTCATACCTTTCCTGCAGGGTTCCGTTAGGAAACAAGCGCCCCATAATGTTGCGAATTTGCTGTACAGAGATTTCGAATTTGCGTTTTTCGGCACGTAAAATTTTGGCTTCCAATACTTCAAAACTGCTTTTCATTTTAGCGGTTTCGGCCAATACCGATGCCTGCAACGTGGGGTCAATGGCAACTGCTTGTTGTAAAATGTGGTCAAATATTTGTTCAATTTGTTGTTTGGGTTGCGCAAAGTTAAGCACGTGCCCGCTGTTTTTGGCTACATAGGCGTTTACCAAAGCATCGGGGGTGGTAAAGAGTGCATGGGGTTGCAAGCTTAATTGTTTCATTTTATTCCACACCGGGCTGTCAATCCACAAAACAGAATTGCGCAATACCAACATCGGGTAATTTACCCCGTACAACTCAAAAACCGATTGAAGTTGCAGCCAGTATGCCAACTCGCCACCGCCGCCAATATAAGCCACCGAAGGAAGCACTAATTGCTGGTAAACGGGGCGCAAAATAACATTGGGGCTAAAGCGTTCGGGGTGTTGCTTTAGTTCGTTTTCTATTTGTGCATCGGAAAAATGCAATTGGGTGTTCAGTACGTCAAAGCCATTGCCAAGGTTGTTGCGTACAATTCTTTCCCTAAAATCATCGGTAAGGTAAAACAAGTTGACAGGGCGCGCATACGCCTGATTGACATAGCCAAACCCCGATAATTGCTTGTTGGTTTCCTGTACTAAGTTATAACTTTTTGCCTCAAAAAGTTCGGCGTGGGCAATGGGTGCAAAAAGTTGTTTCAGTTGGGCATCGTCCTGGTTTACCACTACCAAGCCGTATTGACCAAACCATTCGTTTACTATATACCTTGTTGCCTGTGCCAGTGTATCATGTTGCAGATATGCCTGAGTGAATAACTGTAGCAGGTATTGACTGTTTTCTGTGTTGCCTGCCAGCGTTTTCAATTCCTCTATAACCGGCGCTACAGTATGGGTGTGCAGGCGGCCGGTGGCGGTTCTTTTGGGTTGCTGCCATGCTAAAGTTTTGCCAAACAAATGCACATGGTTTATTTCTTCAAAATCGTGGTCATCTGCGCCCATCCAGTAAACGGGCACAAAATGGCGCTGCGGATAAGCGGTGTTTAACTGCCGGGCAAGGTTAATGGCCGATACAATTTTATAGATAAAATACAGCGGACCGGTAAACAGGCATGGCTGATGCCCCGTAACTACGGCAAAGGTATTGGGCTGCTCTAATGCCTCAAGGTTGGCGCTAACTGCGGGCAAGAGGCTAAATCCGTTATAATGCCGGTGTAAAGCTGCTACAAGTTCGGTGCGCGGGTAGTTTTGCCGCGTAGCCACCTGCACTACCTTTTCAAAGGCATCTAAAGAAAAAGGATGGCGGTAAAAATGCTGCAGTTGCGGCTCATTGGCCAGGTAATGCAGTACAGTTTGCGAAAAATAACCGGTTTGTGCGTATGGAATAGTTTGTTTTTTCATGTATGCCTTGGGGAGGTTAATCTTCAAAAATTTCTTCTAATATATGGAGTGATTTTACCTCGTCAAAACCGTCAACATGAAAGCGGTAATAAAGCAGCAAGGCCTGCAGGAGCTGGCGGCGCTGCAACCTGTTCATTTCCAGTTGTGCGGTTTGGTCGGCGGCAAGTTGCATTAGTCTGAACAGCAATTGGCTAAGGGGCAGTGCAATAAAATGCCCGTGTTCGGGCTGTCTGTGGCAAAAAGTACCTTCCGAAAGGTCGAAATAAGGTCGATCGGTATAAAAAAAGTTGTTTTGCGGGTAAAATCCCAGGAAACCGGTAAATTTTACCAAAAACCACAGGTGCAGGTTGGCCGTTACAGAAGGGTTGGCGTTTTGGTCGAGCAGGGTAATAAAATGGTATAAAAACTCAAACTGCGCAGTATTTGAGGTTTCTTCTTTAAGGGTTTTATACAATACTTCGGCAATCAACAAGGCCAATGCTGTTTTTACCACATCGTAAGGCAGCATGGTAAAGGTATAGGCCGGACGCAATTCCTTTACATGGTTCATGGTTTTGTGTTCTCGGTGGTAAACAACCATGTCTAAAATGGTAAGCGGCTGCAACAGGGCGGGTTTGGTGCGCGATTGTTTTGCATGAACGCTATTGATAATATAGGTTTGCAGCCCGAATTTTTGCGTATAGACCCTTGCAATTACGCTGGTTTCGGAGTATTTAAACGTTTTGAGCACAATGCCCTGTGTGGTATGCAGCATAATTGGTGCAAAGATAGGCAGTAGCGAGGTAAAAATAATGATTTACCGCTGCCTATTTGCAGCAAACCCTATTGAGCAGCCTTGCTATAAATCGTCATACTCGTAAATGGGAAAATCGAGGTGTGAATTGGCCGGCATATCGAGCAATGGTCTGATAATGCCATCGTGCAGGTCGTACACCCAGCCGTGCAGGTGGGGCTGGTTGTATTCTTTCCATGCTTTTTGCACAATAGAGGTTTTGGCCAAGTTCAATACCTGCTCTTTAATGTTGAGTTCAATAAGGCGGTTCAGACGTTCTTCTTCGGTAGGCAGCCTATCAATTTCCTGCTGGTGATAGCGGTACACGTCTTTAATATTGCGCAGCCACTTGTTAATAATGCCGTAGGAATGGCGATTCATGGCTGCTTTAACCCCACCGCAGTTATAATGCCCGCACACAATAATATGTTTTACCTTCAGCACTTCAACGGCATACTGCAAAACGCTCAGCAAGTTTAAATCGGTATGCACCACCATGTTGGCAATGTTGCGGTGAATAAAAATCTCGCCGGGCTGGGTTTGGGTAATTTTATCGGGTGGAACGCGGCTATCGGAACAGCCAATCCACAAAAAATCGGGTTTTTGCACATTTACCAACCGCTCAAAATAATCGGGGTCGGTTTCTCTCATTTCCTTAGCCCAGGCTTTGTTCTCCAACAGTAAAAGTTCATAGCGTTGCATTGGCGCTGATAATAATGATGATAGAATATTGGGGTTTATATACCCGGGCAAAAACGCCAGAGCGCTTTACCTTGCTTTTTGTTTCGCAAAGTTAGTTACAATATGCCTTAAGCCTTCAATCATTGCGCACAATTAAGGCTTTTAGCTGAAAAGCAGAAAAAAAGCGTATTTTTGCACCCGTTATGGCAATTAAAGCAGGCATCTTTTTTGGGGGCAGGTCGCGCGAGCGGGAAATTTCATTTGCCGGCGGCCGCACCGTGTACGACAATTTAGACAAAACCCTATTTGAAGCAATTCCCATTTTTGTTGACAGTTGGGGCAATTTTGTACAACTCGACTGGCACTTTATTTACAAAGGCAGCATACGCGATTTTTACCCTCCTTCCACAACTGCCTATAGCAACTCCCGCTATGGGTTTCAAATTTATGCCGAGTCGTTGGGCGAACTTTCGGTTGCACAACAAGATGAACTGATAGCCGCCATAGGGCAAAAAATTCTTCCTTCGCAGTTGCCACAGATCATCGATTTTGCCTTTTTAACCCTGCATGGCGCTTATGGCGAAGATGGCAGCATACAGGGCTTGTTGCAATACCTGAGCATACCCTACACGGCATCGGGCATTTTACCTTCTGCCATAGGCATGGACAAGGCATTTCAGCGCCAAACCATGCAACATGCCGGGTTTTCTGTACCGCCTTTTCTTACGGTGCAGCGCAAGCATTGGCTTGCTGCTTCTGAGCAGGAGAAATTAACACTGTTTGAAAAAGCAAAACAACTTGCCGGTATGCCATTGGTAATTAAACCTGCCAACCAGGGTTCTTCTATTGGCGCCGGTATTTTACCCGATGACTCTGCCGGCGCTTTTATGCAAATGGTCAATACTGCTTTTTTTGTAAAGGAAATAGCCCCCTCCAACTGGAAACTATTAAACCGCGAAAGCAAATTTCAGTTTCTGCGCGAACTCATTGACATAAGAACCGGAACCGGTTTGCCGGCCGTTTTATACCCGATGCAATCCATTTGCCACCACCCCGATGAACTGTTTGACCTGCTGGAACAATACTGCCAACTACCCGCCAACACACAAACCATACGCCTCGAAGCCTTTGACAAAGAGCACGAAGTTATTATAGAAGGTTTTTTGCAGGGTAAAGAGTTTTCTTGCATTGTTATAAAGGGCGAAAACGGCGAAGCTATAGCCCTGCCGCCCACCGAAATACGCAAAGGAAAAGAATTGTTTGACTACCGCTCGAAATACTTGGCTGGCTTGTCGAGCAAGGTAACGCCCATACACTTGCCAACTGTCCAAATTGATGCCATAAGAGCCGAATGTGAACGGCTGTTCGGGTACTTTAAATTCAATACCTATGCCCGCATTGACGGCTTCATTACACCCCACGGACACATATTCCTCAACGACCCCAATACCACATCGGGTATGTTACCCTCGTCTTTTTTCTTCCATCAAGCTGCCGAAATTGGGTTGAACCCCTCGCAATTTCTTACCTATATTATCCGCAACTCGTTGCAGGAAAGAGCCGAAAACGGCTTTTACAACCCCAAAACGGTACAACTTGCCCAACACTTAGACGAAAGGCTGCAACATCTTAAAACCCATACCGCAGATAAAAAAGTTATCGGTGTAATTTTAGGCGGTTATTCTACCGAAAGACATATATCGGTAGAAAGCGGGCGAAACATTTACGAAAAATTAGCCTCTTCCGACAAATACCTGCCCATTCCAATTTTTCTTACCGGCAACAACCGGGAGTATGACCTGTATGAAATTCCGGTAAACATACTGCTAAAAGACAATGCCGATGATATTGCCGAAAAAATCAAGCATTTTACCACACATCCCGTAACCGAAGAGGTAATGCATAGAGCGCAGGCCATTACCCAAAAATATTGCTTTACCGCCAATCCCGAACCCCGTAAACTAAGCTTTGCCGAACTTGCAGCCAGAGTAGATGCCGTTTTTATTGCCCTGCACGGCCGACCGGGCGAAGACGGAAACCTGCAGCAACACCTCGAAAAATATGGCATACCTTATAATGGTTCGGGCATTGCCACGTCAAAAATTACCATAGATAAATACGTCACCGGGCAATTGCTGCGGCAACATGGATTTCATGTTGCTCAACAATTGCTGATACAAAAAACCGACTGGAAAAACAACCCCCACCAATTGCTTGGCAGCATAGAACACCGGTTTTCTTACCCGGTTATTGCCAAACCGCACGACGACGGTTGCAGCTCGGCGGTTAAAAAAATAAAAAACCGCACCCAATTAGTGGCTTACCTGCAAACAATTTTCAGAAATGAAGGCGAGCCGCTAAACACGCTTCATATACATACACTTGGCCTTAAACCCAAAGAAGAGTTTCCGGCTAAAGAGGCATTTTTAATTGAAGAACTCATAGACAAAGGCAATGCCGACCGGTTTATGGAAATTACCGGCGGGCTGATTACGCACCATGAAAACGGTAATGCCGTAACCTACGAAATGTTTGAACCCAGCGAAACCCTTGCCGGCGAGGAAGTATTATCTTTGGAAGAAAAATTTTTAGCCGGCGAAGGGCAAAACATAACACCTGCTCGCTACAGCCCCAACCCCGATGAACGCAACCAAATTGCACAAAAGGTAATGGCAGAACTGCAAAAAGTGGCAGAACTGCTGCACATTGAGGGCTACGCCCGAACCGATGCCTTTGTAAAAATGTACAACAACGGGCAAACAGAGGTGTATGTTATTGAGGTAAACTCGCTGCCCGGCATGACACCGGCCACCTGCATTTTTCACCAATGTGCATTAAACGGCTACACACCCTACGCTTTCATTGACCATATTCTGGAATTTGCCATGCAAAAAAAACAAAAAACCAACCAATAAACAGGTAAATGCGTTTGTATGAATGGTAAATTCGGGATGTGTCAAATCAAAAACCTGTATTTCCTCAAAGACATGCGCGTAAAACTTAGTTTTCTGTTGTAATTTTCAGGCATTCATATACGTTTATCACCAACCAACGCACTATGTCCACCTTTCTGCAATTTATGTTTACCAAATATTTCTGGCGGCATGTCGGGCTAATGGCATTTGTATCGCTTTTACTGCTGGGCTTTGTCTTTTTGCTGCTCAGCACCTATACCCACCACGGCGAAAGCATTACCGTTCCCGACCTACGCAAACTAACGCTGGAACAGGTAGAAAAACGACTCGAAGCGCTTAATCTGCGCTACACAGTATTAGACTCGGCATACCAGCAAGACTTGCCGCCGTTGGGTGTAATTGACCAAACCCCCAAACCGGGCGACAAGGTAAAGGAAAGCCGCCGTATTTACCTGACAGTAAACGCCACTAATCCGCCGCTGGTACCCATACCCAACATTATTGATGCCTCTTTGCGCAGCGCCGAAGTGCAACTAAATACCGCCGGCCTGCGCGTAGGACAACAGATAAGAGTGCCCGATTTGGCCAAAAATGCCGTTCTCGATATAAAAATAAACAACAAAAGTGTTGCGCCCGGCACCAAAATACCCAAAGGTTCTGCCATAGATCTGGTACTCGGCGATGGCTTGGGCAATACCCGCATTACTGTGCCCAGCCTTATCGGTCTTACCTTTTTGCAGGCAAAACTGGCGCTGAGGGGATATGGCTTAAACGTAGGACTTGTTACAAAAGAAGAAAATATAAAGGATATGGAAAACGCGCTGGTAACCAGGCAAAGTCCCGATCCCGGACCAGAAGGCGACCGCCTCATTACACAAGGCGAGCCGGTTGACCTTTTCCTTCGGGAAAACCCCGAAAGCCCGGTTTTGCAAATGCCCGATACTTTTGGCGACATACATCTTACTCCCACCTCGCCCGGAAATACAGGCACCTCCGGTAAACCGGGTGGCAATTAGTACTTTGTTGGCAAAATCTACTTTAACTTATAGCACATTACAATAAACCGCCCTCATTACTGTTTTAAAACGTAACAGTTAGCAACTGTCCACTTCTAACATATACACAGAACCTCATGAAAATACAAGCTTCTCTGTTTTGCCGGTTTTCAGCCTGCCTGTTGTTTGCCGGCTTATATGCACAGGCGCAGGAATTGCTGCTGCCGTTAAAATACAATGCTGCCGAAAGACCCGGTTTACAGGATAAAGGATTTAGAAGAAATTTTGACAAAGCCTGCGACGGCGGGTTAATTTACAACGCCTTTGTATCGGAAGGGCTGCAACCCAGCGCCTGCTTAGAAGAAGACGGCGCTGTAACGGTAGTAATAGAAAACGGCGTAGCTCCTTACTCGTTTCAGCTTAGCTCGCCTCTTGGCATTAGTCTTGGTTCAGGGGCCGTTACCACACCCCAATATACATTTGGCTCTCTGCCATCGGGGCCCTATTTTATTACCGCCTCCGACAACAACGGCAACAGTCTTCAAATACGCTACGAACTGGACGATATCGACATTCCGCCCATAAAGCGGCAAAACTGGGAAGCCACCAAAAGAAATGCCTTTTGCAATACATTGGGCAGCCTGCGTAAAATTTTTGATACCGATGTAAGCATTAATTACCGCCTTTACAACAGCAGCGGCACATTGGTTCACAATTATGCCACCCAAAGCGCCCTGGCAGCTAACCTGCAACCCGGCGTTTACTACCTGCGAAGCAACCGTGAGGGAGAAAAATGTTATGCCTATTACATTCTCGACATTATAGAAGAACCTACCATTTCATTGCCGTTTACCGAAGATTTTTCTACCTCGTGGATTTACCCCGACAGGAATGTGTGGATTGACGACCTTGCACTGGTAAACGATACCTATGCACAAAACCCGCTCAGTATTGGCGTTGTTACCTTAGACGGACTAAACCAATACGGGCAACCATACGCACCGGTGCCATCGGGTAACGACCTTATTGACGGCATTGGCGATGTGCTCACCTCGCGTCCTATGTGCCTTGATGATGCCGGTCTTCAGTTGGGCGATACCCTGTTTTTGAGTTTCTTTTATCAACCCGAAGGTTTTGGCGATTTCCCCAATCCCGGCGACAGTTTAGTAATGGAAGCCTATATTCCAAGGGTTAGAGACAGCATTTACTATGTAACCAACTACATTGACGGCTACCACATAAAATACGACGACGATGCCTTTAACACCGGCGCCAATGTTGATATTAATATTGCTGTGCCCGCCGGCGATATGATTTCTTTTGATGAAGATACCTACGTGTTTTATATAGATAACAGCGGCAACTCTATTTACCTCGATTTTACCAACCCCAACGCCACCTTAACCTATGTAAACGATACTATTATACCCATCATTGAAGAATTTACGGTTGCAGTTAAAGATACTACCTGGGTGCCGCAATGGAGCATAGACGGACTTAGCGCCAGCCTTACCCCCGATTTTGAACCGATAGTGGTAAAAATTGCCGATACCAGTTCTTTCTACAACGGTTTCCGATTTAGGTTCCGAAACCGCGCCACCATTTCGGGGAATAACGACCACTGGAATATTGATTATATTCAGGCAAATACCCAACTCCCTTCGTTGTATCCGCTGCTGCAAGACGTAGCCTTTATTGAACCCGCACCGGCTATGCTCACCCGTTACCAGTCTATGCCCTGGTCGCATTTTTACCCCTATATAGATGCAGAACTGGCGCAGGCAGGCAATGTGCCGCTAAAGGTGCGCAACAACGACTCCGGGCCGGCTAACCGCACCCTCATACATACCATAAACGACGTTTGCAGCGGAACGGAAATATACCAGTACAACGCCGGTACTGCCGATGTGTTGGGTTCAATTGAAGGCATAGAAACCACCGATGTAGTGTTTATTAAAGATGATATTGCCAACGCACTGCTTAGCAACAGCAGCATTTTTAGCGGAAAAGACACCGTTATTCTGGAAAATATCTGGCAGTTGAATGTATCATTGGGCAGCACCGAACTAAACTACAACAACGATACCATTTACCAGTACCAACAATTTGCCAACTATTTTGCCTACGACGACGGCAGTGCCGAAAAAGCATACGGACTCTACGGAACCGGCGCACAACTGGCTTACCAGTTTATGTTTAACCACCCCGACACACTTAGGGCATTACAAATAAATTTTGTAAACATGAATGCCAATGTTAGCAACCATGAGTTTACCATTAAAGTTTGGCGCCATATTAATGTAGATACCGAAACCGGTCTGCCGTCCACCTCCCCCATACCCGATGAACTGCTGTACGAAGAGGAAACGGTAAACATGCCCCGATACCTGAACCAGATAAACGGTTTTTGGACATATACCCTTAGCCAGCCCCTGCCCATTGAAGACGATACCATATATGTAGGTATTGAGCAACGTTTTGAGGACCTGCTCAATATTGGGTTTGACCGCAATCACAATGCATCTGGAAAACTGTTTTACAACACCGGCGGACAATGGCTGGGATCTATTTACGACGGCGCACTCATGCTGCGGCCGGTAGTGGGCAGCGCTTTACCCGATGGCAACCTGAATGTAGGAATAGAAGAACCGGCAACAGACAGCCCCGCACAAACCCTTACTTTGTACCCCAACCCGGCTGACGACCAACTGCAATTGCGTTTTAACAATCCAACTACAGACAATTACAACTGCATGGCTCAGGTGTACGATTTTTCGGGCAGGCTGGTTATTGCAGAAACGCTTGCCAATAACAGTATAGGGGTTGCTCATCTGCCTTCGGGAATCTATTTGGTAAGATTGGTAACCTTGAACGGCGAACAAATTGCTGTCGCAAAATTTGTTAAACAATAAACCGGCTGTCAGACAATTTTTTACCTGTTTCATTTAGCAATTATCACCATGCAACATAAAACCCCTTTTTTGTTTTTACTGCTGCTGTCAGTTTTTTTGAGCAGTGCCTGCAACAATGACAAACCCTGCGACAACTTAGACTGCGGAGCGCATGGCGCTTGCGTAATAGGCGAAGATTTGAAGCCGCGTTGTGCCTGTGAACCGGGCTACTATGGCGAGTTTTGCCAGAATTTTGACCCCTGTCTGCTTATTACCTGCGCCAACGGCGGCACCAAAGAACCCGATGCCGACGACCCCTCCAAATGCCACTGTGTTTGCCCGCCCGAGTACGACGGACCCTCCTGCGAACAGCAAAACTACTGTTTTGGCATTACCTGCGAAAATGGCGGAACTGCGGTAAATGATACCCTTGCAACCCGTTGTGTTTGCGAGTGCCCGCCCGGTTTTATTGGCGAGTTTTGCCAAACGCCCAACCCCTGCAATTTAGTTGACTGCTACCCCAATGCTACCTGCCAGCTTACCGCAAACCTTGAACCGGTTTGTGTTTGCAACCCCGGATGGGAAGGCGATATGTGTGAAACCGAAATACGAGAAAAATATATAGGAACCTACAATGCTAAAAGTTACTACACCGATGGCAGCAGCGTAAGTTATACCTGTGAGATTAGCAAACACCCCGATGACGTTACCAAAATGTACCTGAGTACTTTGCTGCAAAACCCCAATCCGGCTCCGGGCATATTGTTGCAAAATGTGTATGCGGTGGTGTACCAGTCAAACACTTTTGCCATACCTGTGCAAAATGTTTTTCCAAACAATGAGCAGGTAAAAAGTGTAAGCATTGGGCAGCGCAACCCGGCCAACGGCGTTGTAACGGTTTTCTACACCTATATTAAAAACGACACTACCCAACTGCAATTAGAACTTACCCCGCAATAAAAGCGCACAGCATGGATTATGATGCCGCCCTTGCGTACCTGTTTGAGCATTTACCCATGTACCAGAGAATAGGGCACGCTGCCTATAAAAAAGACCTGACGAATATAGAGTTGCTTTGCCGGCATTTAGGCAACCCGCAAGAACAAATTAAAACCATTCATATTGCCGGTACGAATGGCAAGGGGTCTGTTTCTCATGCGCTTGCCGCTGTTTTCAGCCAAGCGGGGTATAATACGGGTTTGTACATTTCGCCACATTACCGCGATTTCAGAGAGCGAATTAAAATAAACGGCAATTATATTGACAAAAACGCTGTGTCCGAATTTGTAACCCAAAACCGGGCATTGTTTGATGAGGTTAAACCCTCTTTTTTTGAAATGACGGTTGCCATGGCTTTCTGGTATTTTGCCCAATGCAAAACCGATATGGCCATTATTGAAACCGGCTTGGGTGGCCGCCTCGATTCTACCAATATTATTACTCCCATCCTATCGGTTATTACCAACATCAGTTTCGACCACATGAATGTATTGGGCAATACCTTGCCCCAAATTGCTTTTGAAAAAGCAGGTATTATAAAACCAAATGTGCCGGTAGTTATTGGCGAAACCCATCCCGAAACCGAGCCGGTTTTCAGGTTAAAGGCAAGTGAAATGCATTCAGACATTTACTTTGCACAACAAAGTATTTCGCTTTTCAATGAAAATCTTGCAAACACTTACATTACAGCAGATGTCCTAAAACAAGGTGAACAGATTTACAAGGGGCTGCAAACCGACCTTTCGGGCAGTTTTCAGCTTAAAAACCTGGTAACTATCTTACAGACAACCGAGTTGCTGCCGGATTTGGGTTATCCCATACATCGGGAAACAGTAGCAAAGGCTTTGGGGCGGGTAAAGCAATTAACCAATTTTATAGGCCGGTGGCAGGTTATTTCAGCTAAAAATCCGCTTATCATTGCAGATAGCGCCCATAACGAAGGTGGTTTGCGGTATGCCATGTCGCAATTGGTAAATCTTCGGCACCGGCAATTACACATTGTGTTGGGGGTGGTAAATGACAAAGAACTGCAATTGATTTTACCCCTTTTTCCACGGCAGGCAATGTATTACTTTTGCAAAGCAGATGTGCCGCGCGGTATGCCGGCCGAACAGTTGCAGCAGGAAGCCCTGCAGTTTGGCCTCAGCGGAAATGCCTACCCCTCGGTGATAGCCGCTTATGACGCGGCAAAAACTGCTGCCCAGCCCAATGATGTGGTGTTTGTAGGCGGAAGTATTTTTGTTGTGGCAGAAATTTTGTAGGTGCTGTGGTTTTTTTTATTTTTGGGCATTGGCAGACCCCTGCGCCCAATTTACTCACCTCCTAAAACACATGTAATTATGGATGACGATAAAAAATTTGAACTGGAACTGCGCCGGTTTGAGTTAGATGCACAAATTAAAAGTGCCGAACTGGAGTTAAAGAAAAAAGAAACCGAGTTAAAGGCCGAAGAACAACGGAGCAAAAAATACTCCTCACCGTTAATGCTGTCTATTTTGGCGGGTTTTATCAGTATTATGACCGGCATTATTACCAACTACACCGAAAACCTGAACAACATTAAACTGGAAGAAAAAAAATTTCAGTCTTCCCTGCTGCTGAAAGCTACTGAGGCAAAAAACTACGATGATTTTTCGAACATGCTGATTACCCTGCATGAAAACGGACTGCTGACTTTGCCCGAAAATAAACTTAAGACTTTCAGAAAAAACCGCTTTGTTTCGGAACAGGTACAACAATTGGCACAAAATTCCGGCGGCACTGGCGAGCAGAAAAACCAATGGGTTATTGTGGCAAATTCTACGGGCAACGCTGCCAAAGCAGGTGAAGTTGCCAGCGCTTTGCAACAAGGCGCTTTTAAAGATGCCAAAACATGGGTAAAAGATGGCGATTTTAAAACGGTGATAACCGGCTACACAACTTTACCCAACATGGCCGAAGACCTGTTTGAAGTACGCGAGCAGTTTGGCGCCGGAGCCACTGTGCTGGAAGCGAGTGCATTTAAGCAATGGTGTCCAAACAGCGTTTGGAATGAGCAGAAAAAGGTGTTTGAATGCCTTTAAAAGGAATTGGTAGTTTACAACCTTCCCCAATTAATTGCAAGTTCTGTCAGTTCTGCCTGCAAAGACAAACCTTTGTCCTGAGCATACCAAAGCATTAGTTTTTTAACAAACTCGCCATAGGGTTCTACAGGGTTTTGTTTGTGATCCATTACCATTTGCTGTGCCACATAAGGCCGAGGACCCCACGAACCCAAAACATGTAAGGTCCGGGCATCGAGCCAGATTAATTTGGGTATTGAACGCGCGCCATTGGTAAGAAAATCGTCCATAATTACCGGATTTTCATCACGCAGCACGATGTGCAGTTGTATGGCAGCGGGGTTTTGAGCTGCCATATCGGCTATTACAGGCAGGTTAATCGCTACATCGCCACACCAAGCTTCTGCCAATACCAGCCATACAACTTTTCGGGTTATAGCTTGCATGGCTTGCTTTGTTTCGGGGGTTAAAATTACTGTTTGCGCAACCCGTTTCATCCTTTGTACATTCAGCCGGGTATATTCAAGCATTGCCTCGGAGTGGTTGCTTCCGGTTGTTTTACCTTCCTCCAACAGCCGGTTTATTAAATTAAGATAACCGTTGTAAGAATAGGCGGTTTGGAGCAATTCTGGGGTTATGGCGGGATGCACGTTTACAGTATGTTGCATGGCAAATTTGTTTGCAAATTAATGTTGTAACAACAATTTACAGCGAAAAAGGTTTAAAGGACCCCTATAACAGCCGCACCCCGCAACTATCTTACCAAAACCACCATTTCCGTACCGGAAAACCGATATAAAAGCCATCGGGCAATTGTCTGATGGGGTATGTTTGCACAGAAAACCCCTCGCCATCTGTATTTTGCCCGGTTTCGAGGTTAAAGCAAAACCGATGCAATGGGCAAACAATTTGCCCTTTTTCATTTAACCATCCCTTGTCCATAGCGCCACCTGCGTGCGGACAACGCGCATCGCCCGCATAATAACCGCCATCAAAATTTGCCAGATACAACCTTTTTCCCTGCACCAGCAACTGTGCCACTGTGTTTCGTGCAATTAACTCTTTACCCTCCGGCAAACTGCCTGCAATTTTTACCCAGTTGTAATCCATGGCAGCATAAAATTAGTAAGTACGGACGCAAAGACATTGATATTTGGCAAATTAAAAACAAAATTTCTTACATTTTCCCGAATAAACATAAAAGGCACACCTGCTTTGACTACATGGTGTGCCTTTTACGCATAAACAAATCTTAAACACGAGCCACCATAACCGGCACCGGCGAGTGGTTCACCACTACCTCGGCCACACTACCCATAATTAAACGCATTAACCCCGTTCGTCCATGTGTACCCATTACTACCATATCAATTTTGTGTTTCTTGATATAGTCAAAAATACCTTCTTCAACGGTTCGCAGGTATTCAATCCGTACAAAATCTTTGCGAACAACCTCCTCTGCGCCGTCAACATTGGCAATGTCGCCCACGTCATAGTTTTCGGGGTCAACTGGGGTAAGCACTTTAACCAAATGCAGTTTTGCGCCAAACAATTTGGCTAAGCCAAGGGCATTGTCAAACAATTGCTTATAATTTTCAGACCCATCAAAGTTTGAAAACAAGGCAATATCTTTCAATTGATAGTTGTCGGGTAATTTATGCACAGCTACAACAGGGCAGGCCGCATAGCGCACAATTTTTTGTGTATTGGAACCCAGCATTAACTCATTAAACCCGCTGCTGCCGTGAGTACCCATCACAATCATATCAGATTGCAGGGTTTCGGCGTGTCTTACAATGTGTTCAATGGTATCATTGATATAAACTTCCCAATCAACTTTAATACCTTTAAACAAATCAGACTGCGCATAATCTTCCAGTCTTTTTTTAGTATTGGCAATCAGCGCTTTAAGTTCGGGAAACTGTTTTTCTTTATCAACGGTAACACGATCCCAGTCAACGGGTAAATTGAGCAGGTGAAACAAAAAAATACTGCTACCCGATTTTCGGGCTATTGAGGCAGCCAAACGGGCTGCATTTTGAGAAATTTCTGAAAAATCGGTTGGAAGAAATATTTTTCGCATAATAGATGAAATTTAGAGGGTTTAAGGTCAACTTGTTACCGTATAACCAGCAAAGGTACATCTTCGTTGTAAGTGAGCAAACTTTCTGTTACGCTGCCATAAAAGAAAACTTCCATAGCAGAGTGCCCTTTAGCGCCCATAACAATTAAATCAATGTTATGTTTTCGGGCATATTCATTTATGTGTTTTGCAGGACTTAAATAAATGTTTTCTTCAAAAACTGCCTCAACTTTGGTTTTATCTATGTTATATTTTTCAACAAAAATATCATAGGCATTTTGGGCATTTTCAAGAATTAGAGCAGTAAATTGCCCGTAATTTTGACCAATATAATAGTAATTTACCGTAGGTATGTCAAAAACGTTCATAGCAATTACCTTGGCGCCGTTTGCTGCCTCAGCCAATTCAATTGCATTTTTCAGTGCTTTTGCGGCATATTCCGAAAAATCAATGGGCACCAGAATTTTGGTAATTTTGGCTTCTGCCCCATGCGGCACAAAAAGCACCGAACTTTCGGTTTGGCGGGCTACTTTCTTTGCAACAATGCCGCTGCCTTCCGATACTTTTTTCTTGCCTGCAATCAGCAAATCAACCCCTTTTACCTTTGCCCAATGAACCAGTTTCTCAAACGGAGAACCCTCCAACACTTCGTATTCAATATCTACCTGTGCGTTGGTTGTCATGTGGTGCTTTACAATTTCCTCCATCCGGTGCCGCATTTTTTCGTCTAACGACTCCATTTCAAATTCCTGCCCATATTTTTCCTTCATTTCGGGCGGCACTTCAAAATCGGGTTCAATATGTGTGCAGTAAACTTTATCAGCACCCGTTTTATCCAGCAAAAACCCAGCGTATTTAACCAGCCATTCATCGGTTTTGGTTAAATCCATGGCAACCATTACTTTTTTAAAAGTATTCATACACTTTTACGGTTTGAGGTAACACAAATTAGTTTAGGCAAAAGTAATGGTTAAGTTGGTAAATACAAATGATTTTTCTCATTAGCACAGGTGATTTATGTCACTTTCTGCAATTGAGGCAAAATGGGCTCTTTCACAGGTCTGCATAAACCGTTACAAAATGTATGAAGGGTAAAAAGTAGCATTAACTTTTACCCTGTTTTACAAGTCTATCTTTGTATATTGCACCGTTTTTCCTAAACGTTGTAAGAGGAAAATAAACAACCGCAGTCTTATGTTAATGAATTTAAACAAATCTTACGAATTTAACCCCGATACCGACCTGCTTGGAACCGGCGGTTTTGGCAAAGTGTACAAGGCTATTGATACCAATTTGGGTATGACCGTTGCTATAAAAAAATATAGCGGCAATTTACCGGCCAAATACAGCCTTTTTGAAGAAATTAAACGAGCTATAAAACTTAACCATCCTAACTTAGTGCGGTATTTCGACGCCTTTGAATTGAAAGAGTCTTCTACCTTTGGCGATACCATACAGGTGGGTGTGCTGGAATACATAAACGGCGGCGACCTGGGTAAACTGCTCAGAAAAAAACCCGACATTGAAACCATTACCGGCATTTTATCGGGCATTATGAACGGTTTGCGTTACCTGCACCAAAAAGGCATTATTCACCGAGATTTAAAGCCTGAAAACATTCTTATCCAAACCGATGCCGATGGCTATACCCCTAAAATTACCGACTTCGGTATTAGCAAGGTTATTACAGATGGCAGCACGGGCGGTTCCTCGCTGGTCATCGGCTCTATTGAATATATGGCGCCCGAACAGTTTAACCTGCCTAAATACGGGGTAAACGGACAACTGCATACCAACCTCGACCTCTGGTCTTTAGGCGCTATTATTTATGAATGCTTTACCGGCCAAGCGCCTTTTGGCAAAACACAGCAGGGTTTTTCAAGAGATGAGGTAATGCGCAATATTTTTGACAAAGAACCCTCCGAAATGGACAAAATTCCGCAGCCTTTTAGAAAAATTGTGCAACGTTGCCTTATACGAAATGCCAACCAACGCGCCCAAAGTGTTGATGAACTGCTGGAAATTCTCTATGAAAACCCCGATGCCCGAAAAGTTGCTGCCACCACCATACTGGGTTCGGGAACTACCGTTTTAGGAGATAATCACCAAAAAGGCAAACTCACCCAACAACTTTCGGAGTATTTTAAATCTGAATTTGCCCCCGGCGGCGAGGGTACGCCTCAAAACCCGGTTACAAGCACCCCAAAACTCACCGAAAAAAGCAAGGTAAACCCCTTGGGAATTGCCATTCCGCTTGTTACTGCCCTGCTGGGGTATTTGTTTGCCGATAATAATTACAGCCTTTTTGGTGGCATTAATGTGCAAAGTACTTACCTCATTTATCCGGCAGTTTTTTGCGCCATTTTGGCTGCTGCAAACATGGCAGCCATGCTTGTATGGCGTTTGAGGGCAGAGCAAATACCGTTATACGCCTTGTCTTTTTTGGTGTTAATTTACTACATCGGCAAGAGTTGGCTCACCTACTCTTTTGCCGTTCCGGGTTTTAAGTTTGATTTTTATTCGCACGATTTTGCGCGGTTATACCCCATGTTTACGGCTGTAGTAATGGTGGTATCGCTTATTGTTGCCGCTTTACTCCGAAACCGCAGGTAACCCGCCGCCCACAGACAGAATACTAGCGCTCCCATTAGCAAAAAAGTTTCGCCCGAGCTATTTTTCTCAACTCAACACAACCTCACATGAAACAATCAAAATCTCCGTTGCTGCAATCATTGCTCAGAAACCTGCGCAAAGCCGCTTTTTTGCTGAAACACAACCGGTTAAACAATCAAACCCTGCAAGAACTGCAACAAGCCGATGCCCTTTCCCGCCGAAAATTTCTGGAAGACATGACCAAAACCATGCTGGTAATTGGAGCAGGTTCCGTTATTCCATTTACAGCATGCAACAATGCACCCGATGAGCAACCGCTGCAAAACCCAAAATACCGGTACAAAAAAAATACGCCCCGAAAACCTCGTATTGTGATTATTGGCGGTGGTATAGCGGGGTTAAACTGCGCTTATACGCTATATAAAAACGGCATTGAATTTACCATATACGAAGCCGACCGCCGCGTTGGAGGCCGTATTCTTACCCATTACAACGACTCGCTTGGCTTAGGTATTTTCCCCGAATTTGGCGGCGATTTTATCGACTCCAACCACGAAGACATGTTTAAACTGGCTAAAGAGTTTAACCTGCCTTTGATTGATTTAATAGAAGAACAAAAAGCCCAAAACCTGACAAAAGATATTTATTTCTTTGAAAAAAGAAAAATAAGCGAAAAAGAAGTTATAAAGGAATTTGGGAAAATTGCCCCAAAACTTAGCGCCGATGCCGAATCGCTTGGCGAAAACTATGATACAGAGGCTGCGGTAAAATTAGACAACACCTCACTCGAAACGTACATTAACAGCCTTAAATGTGCCCGATGGCTCAAAGAACTGCTAATGGCAGCCTATGTAGCCGAATTTGGATTGGATTGCTCAGAACAATCTGCCATTAACATGTTAGATATGATTAACCCCGATACCTCCAACGGTTTTGAAGTGTTTGGCGAAAGCGATGAACGTTACCGGATTAAGAATGGTAATTCAAAAATTATTGAAGGCATAGTGGGTAAAATTGGAGCAGATAACATTCAAAAAGGTTATTTCCTGCAACAAATTGAGGATGCCGAAAACAATACCTATAAACTTACCTTTGCCAACAACGAGATAATTTATGCCGATTTTGTGGTTATGACCATTCCTTTTACCATACTCAAAAACCTGCAACTCAACCTGGCCGCCCTTACACCCGAAAAAAAGAAATGCATTGACGAACTGGGATATGGTATGAACACTAAACTAGTACTGGCCTATAACGGCACGCCCTGGTCCGAAAAGCCCAACAATGCAATGGGGTATTTGTTTCACAAAGAAATTGCCAACGGCTGGGACAGCAGCTACAATAAAACCGAAAACAACCCGCACGGCGCTTATGTATGTTTTTATGGCGGTAAATATTCTGAAAACCTCAGCAAAGTGTCTTTTAAAAATAAACTGGCGCCCGAAACCCACCTTTGGAGAACCGAACTGCCCGATGACCTGATTGACAAAACCACCACCGAGTTAGACAAAATTTTTTCCGGTTCAAAGAAAAAATTTGCCGGCAAACACGTATTTGTAAACTGGATTGATTACCCATACGTAAAAGCCAGCTACAGTTGTTACAAAGTAGGTCAATGGACTACCATTGCCGGACTGGAACGGCAACCCATTGGCAATATACTGTTTGCAGGCGAGCATTGCAGCGAAAATTTTCAGGGGTTTATGAACGGCGGCGCCGAAACCGGCCGCCGTGCTGCCGAAGAAATTATGGCTAAATTAAGCGGGTAAGAAACCAATACCTTTCAGCCGGGCTAAAAGTTTCCATGCACAGCCAGCCAAATACACGGCGGTTGCTGTGAGGTAAACACTACACGATGCCGCCGCAAGGCCGGAATAAATACCCATTCGCCGGTATTCATCTCAAGGGTTTGCCCTTCATCATGGTCAAACAGCAGGGTGGCTTTCCCCGAAAGCAGCATTACCCATTCATCGGTTTGCTGTTCATACCAAAAATCAGGGGGCGTTTGTTGCCCGTTTGATATAATTCGTTCAATGAGTATATTTTTACCCTTCAACAACGGCTCAAACAATTCGGGTTGCTGCGAACCGGGCAGTTCATCGGGAAACATGAATAAATTGTGTGCAGAATTGGTTATTTCCATCGGTTTTCCTGTATTTAAGCGTTTTTTCCAAATATATTATCCCTGCTTCGGGAGTACTTTCAGAACTGTCACCGGCGGGTAACAGCGTGTTTTGCCTTGCGCCAAAACCGAAAACCGCTGTTTAAATTTAAGGCAATTAATAATTGCCAAAATCCTGTGGTAAAGTAAAAAATTGCTAAATTTGCCAAATAAAAACCCAGTCCGACGGCTTTAACCACCGCAGCGGCCATGTAAAGCTATAAAAAACCATGACGCAAAAAAAGAACACTAACGGAAAAAAAAATGCCGGCAGCAGCAATGCCACAGGCAGCCGTAAACCGTCAACATCATCAGTTGCGTTGCGCAAATTAATGATGAACATAAATAATTTCCTGAAAACCGATAATGCCCGCAAATTGGCCGGCTTTACCTGCTGGCTGATGGCTGCTTTTTTGCTTATTGCGTTTACCTCGTTTATTGTAAACAGTTGGGGAAGTGATTTTAGCTATGTGCAAGACATTGGGCTGATGAACATATTAACCGACTCCGACGTATCTACTCACAACTGGCTGGGTCGTTTGGGCAGCTATCTGTCGCACCTATTCTTTTACCGGCTTTTCGGTCTGGCCTCCCTCCTGCTGGTTGGACTGCTGTTTTTAACAGGTCGAAAATTGCTCTACAACCTGCACTTCTACCCGCTGGGCAAGCTCTACCGAAACGGGTTTATTTTAATGTTTTTATGCGCCACCCTGCTGGGTTTCCTGTTTTCGCCCGCTTACTTCACTTTTCCCTTTGGCGGGTGGCTGGGAACCTATACCGCCAATTGGCTCAGTTCTTTTATGGGCTTGCCCGGCACCCTTATTTTCCTGCTTTTTTGCGTAATTCTGGTACTCATTTTTATGTTTAACCTTGCGCTCGATTTTTCGGGTTTCCGTTTCAAAATGCCCGATGCTGGAGATATTTCCGACTTGGGCAATCGGGCAAAAAATAAAATCAGCAAGGCATTGCCAAAAAACAACAACACCGCAGCACAGGAAACCGGCGCAACAGCCGAAGAAGCCGTGCCCTTTGAACGCGGTCAGCAAATTCAGCTCGATTTTGAGCAAAAATTAGCTGCAAGAGTAAACAAGCGCAAAAAAGAAACCACTACAGACCCCAATGAACTGCTCATAGAAACCGTTCCGCCCGACCGCGCCGAAACCTCCATTGAACAAGAAGATGCCAATGCCGAATCGGTTTCGGAAGAGTTTGACCCCACCCTTGAATTGAGCAAATACCAAAAACCCGGCATTGACCTGATGGATAAATACGGGCGCGACCTTCATCCGGTAGAAATGCTGGCCGTAAGCCGCGAAGAATTAGAGCGAAACAAAGAGCAAATTGTGGAAACTCTGGCCAACTACAATATTGAAATTACCAGCATTGTAGCCACACCCGGACCCACCGTTACGCTGTATGAAATTGTGCCGGCTCCCGGTGTGCGCATTTCGCGCATCAGAAACCTGGAAGACGATATTGCCCTTAGCCTTGCCGCACTTGGTATTCGTATCATAGCGCCCATGCCCGGAAAAGGCACCATTGGCATTGAAGTGCCTAACCAAAACAAAGAAACCGTATCGCTGCGCTCGCTCATTGCTTCCGATAAGTTTCAGCAAACTAAAATGGTGTTGCCTATTGCGCTGGGTAAAACCATTTCCGATGAAAACTTTATAGCCGACTTATCGAAAATGCCGCACCTGCTGCTTGCAGGTTCTACAGGGCAGGGAAAATCGGTTTGCCTCAACAGCATTCTTATATCCTTGCTCTATAAAAAGCACCCCGCCGAACTGAAATTTGTGATGATTGACCCCAAAAAGGTGGAATTGAGCTTGTATAATGTGATTGAAAAACATTTTCTTGCCAAACTGCCCGGTTCCGATGAACCGATTATTACCGATACCCAAAAGGTAATTAACACCCTTAATGCCTTGTGTATTGAAATGGACGAGCGCTACAACCTGCTCAAAAAAGCCTATGTGCGAAACATTGCCGAATATAACCGTAAATTTAAACAACGCAAACTAAACCCCGAAAAAGGACACCGGTTTCTGCCCTACATAGTGCTGGTTATTGATGAGTTTGCCGACCTTATTATGACCGCCGGTAAAGAGGTGGAAATGCCGTTGGCCAGGCTTGCACAACTCTCACGCGCGGTGGGCATTCATTTGGTTATTGCCACGCAACGTCCTACGGTAAACATTATTACCGGCACCATTAAAGCCAACTTTCCGGTGCGGGTTGCCTTTAGAGTAACGGCAAAAGTTGACTCACGCACCATTTTAGACCAGGGCGGCGCCAACCAACTCATAGGCAGCGGCGATATGCTGCTTTCTATAAGCGGTGAAATCATAAGACTGCAGGGCGCTTTTGTAGATACACACGAAGTAGAACGCATTGCTGAATTTATAGGCGAACAACAGGGCTACCCCGAAGCTTTTCTGCTGCCCGAATACCGCGATGATGATGATGACGTTACAGCCAACAGCGCCAACATGGAATTTGACGACATGTTTGACGAAGCGGCTTATGTAGTGGTGCAACACCAGCAGGGTTCTACCTCCCTCATTCAGCGGCGGTTAAAACTGGGCTATAACCGCGCCGGGCGCATAATGGACCAGTTAGAAGCAGCAGGTATTGTTGGACCCAATGCCGGCAGCAAAGCCCGCGAAGTTTTTATCAGCGATTTGTATGAACTAGACCAACTGCTGCAAACCTTGCAGGCAGATAAGAAGAAGATGTTGTAGGTCATGTAGGAGTAATCCTTCGGAGGTATTGATACTCCGAAAGGTTGTAATTCAAGACGATGAGTAGACTTCAGATATGTTACTATAAATCCAGTTTAGCTTATGAAACAAAAGAAATCAGGTAAAACAGAGTTTGTTAAATGGTTCGGGCCAATTTTAGACGCGCTTCAGGCACAAGAAGGCTCTGCAAGACCAAGAGATATTACTAAATGGATTGCCGAAAAATATAATTTACCCGATGAAGTAATGAACGAACGTTATGAAAAGTCGGGTGTGTTAAAATTTCCCAATCAACTTGCCTGGGCAAGACAATACTTGGTATGGGAAGAATTGATGGCATCATCTAAACATGGAGTATGGACATTGACCGAAAAAGGCAGAACTACTAAGTTATCTGAAAAAGACAGTTATGCAATTTTTAATAAGTGGGTTAAAATTTTTCAAGATTTAAGAGACAAAAAAAGCGAAAGTTCAAACTCCAACCAGTTATACAACACCGGTCAAACAACGGAAGAAAGCGAGCCTGAAACTGCAAGCGCATCAATAGCAACTCCTTCTCTAATTGAAATATTACAAAGTTTATCGCCAACAGGCTTTGAACATTTATGCGGGCGGCTGCTAAAAGAATATGATTTTGAAAATGTAGAAATTTCTCAACAATCGCATGATGGTGGCATAGATGGTTATGCTACTATAAAAATTAACCCATTTGTAAACCTGAGTGTTTACTTTCAATGCAAGCGATACAGTGGTACAGTTCCAACAGAAAAAGTACAGGCCTTTATAGGTGTAATGGAAACTAACCGACGTAGTGTTGAAAAGGGTTTGTATATCACTACAGGCAGTTTTGCAAAAGCCGCAGCAGAAATTGCAAAATCAAACATCAAACTGGAACTTATTGATGGGGAAAAACTGGTAGAAATGTTTGAAAAAGCAGAACTTGGGGTTTCACCTAAAAAAGTTTATGAACCCGATATGAACTTTTTTAAACAATTTATAAGCATAAAATAATACATATAATTATAATTTAATAATTAATTTTGGGAGTTAGTCTTAATGCTTACTATCTATAGCCATTGGGGGGTAGTCCATAATTTGAATTGCCTCCAGATTTATCTGGAGAACAATTAAAATGCAAATTCATAATGGCTTTAGCCAAAATTTTAATTGGGTTGGATTTCCCCGCCTGCCGGAATGTATAACCATCGGAATGGGCTAAAGCCACATTCCTATTCAAATCAATAGGATTATTTTTGAAATATGGCTGAAG
>NBMY01000161.1 GCA_002212985.1 Sphingobacteriales bacterium TSM_CSS | reverse complement strand
AACTGTTGGAGGCATGGAACAACGGGCTGAACGTGGTTTAGTTATGAGTTATGAGAGCATAATGCTCTATTTGCCTAATCATCTATGCGTCAAACAAAAATAAACAAATTGACAACTAATTATCTTTAAACATTAGTTCATAATCCCCTAATTCGGGCAAGTTAATTTAGGAAAGCACAGAGCACAAGGTACAACGCATAATTTATCATTCAGAACGAACATTTGTGCCTTCCTTTTGTATGCTACACACACTTTTTTACCGAACGATTGTTGTTATAGAAAATAGTAGAGCAAATTGAGCCGAATATTAATTATAGACGATGAAGAAAAACTTAGAACCCTGCTGACACGCATCATCAGTTTGGAGGGTTTTGAGGTGGGGCAGGCAGCAGATTGCAATTCGGCTTTAAAGCAGTTAGACCAAGAGAATTTTGATATTGTGCTTTGCGATGTAAAGCTACCGGACGGCAGCGGAGTGGAACTATCTAAAAAAATCAAGGATAAGTATCCGAATATTGAAATTATTCTGCTGACTGCTTACGGAAATATTTCCGATAGCGTTCAGGCCATCAAGAACGGAGCATTTGACTACCTTATCAAAGGAGACGACAACAACAAAATAATTCCGCTTTTGTACCGCGCAATGGACAAGGTGAACCTGTCAAAACGGGTGCAACAGTTGCAGAAACAAGTTGGCGACCAATATTCATTTGATAACATTATCGGTAAATCAAAACCAATTCTCGCAGCCATTGATTTGGCTAAAAAAGTTGCCGTCACCGACACAACCGTTTTACTATTGGGCGAAACCGGAACAGGTAAAGAGGTTTTTGCACAAGCCATTCACCATGCCAGCCAGCGCGCCAATAAACCCTTTGTTGCCATTAACTGCTCTGCTTTTAGTAAAGACCTATTGGAAAGTGAAATGTTCGGACACAAAACCGGAGCATTTACCGGAGCCATTAAAGACAAAAAAGGGTTGTTTGAGGAAGCCAATACAGGAACTATTTTCTTAGACGAAATAGGGGAAATGAGTTTGGAATTACAGGCAAAGTTGCTGCGGGTAATTGAAAAAGGCGAGTTTATTAAGGTGGGTGATAGCAAAACCAGCAAAGCCAATGTTCGCATAATTGCAGCAACTCACCGCGACCTGCAAAAAGAAATTGCAGACGGTCATTTCCGCCAAGACCTTTTTTACCGCCTTTCAGTTTTTCAAATCAAGCTACCCGCTTTGCGCGAGCGGGTTGCAGATATTGAAGCATTGGCAAATCATTTTGCAGTGGCATTTTCTGCAAAAACTAACAAAAAAATAAAATCGCTTTCACCGGAGTTTGTTGAGGCGCTCAAACAACATCAGTGGCAAGGCAATATCCGCGAGTTGAAAAATGTAATTGAACGTAGTGTGATTCTAAGTGAAAATGGAGAATTAAAAATCGAAAATCTTCCTTTGGAAATGCAGCAACATTCATCTTTCAATTTCCAATTATCAACTCACAAGCAACTTTCTGCTTTTGATTTAGCCAGCGTAGAAAAACTCCACATTCAAAAAGTGTTAAACTACACCAACGGCAACAAAACCGAAGCTGCACGGTTGCTCAATATTGCCACAACCACCCTCTACCGCAAACTGGAAGAATACAAAATCGGTTAAAGTATAGCAAAACGCTATACCCAACCGTTGCATTTTGCAACGGTTGTTCATTGCGCTATTCAGGTTTTGTTCAGTCAAACCCTTTCCTGCAAAGGGTTTTCCATTCCAATCTTCAAAATGGAACGGTTTTGGTAATTCTATTTGCCAAACAATCATCAATATGACAACTGTAATTCTCACAGCAGCCGGGCTTTTATGCTTTGCGCTTTTTTTTAAATCCATTCGTTTCTTTGAAAAAATCTGAACAACATGACAGCACTATTCATCATTGCCATTTTACTTTTCGGCTACATTGTTTATGTATTACTCAACCCTGAAAAATTTTAAGCCATGAATACAGAAATTCTCGGAATCATCTTCATGTATGGCGCGGTGGTTCTGCTTGCCATTCCGCTTGGCAGATACATCGGTAAAATTTTCACCAATGAAAAAACATGGCTGGATAAAATCTTCAATCCGCTTGATAACCTCTTTTACAAACTGAGCGGCATTGACATCAGCAAAGAAATGAACTGGAAACAACATTTAGTGGCATTGCTTACCATTAATGCTTTTTGGTTTATCCTTTCCATGTTTGTGCTGACCAACATGAGTTGGCTGCCACTCAATCCTGACGGCAACCCTTCTATGACTGCCGACCTTGCCTTCAACACTTCGGTAAGTTTTGTCACCAACACCAACCTGCAACACTATTCAGGCGAAACCGGCTTATCTTATTTGGGGCAGTTGATGTTAATGCTTTGGCAATTCATTAGCGCCGGAACAGGTATTGCTATTTGTGCAGTAGTGTTTTTTGCCATGAGAGAACCAAAAGTTTCCTCTCCCTCGGGGAGGGATAGGGAGGGGCTTCTTGGCAACTTCTATTTCTTATTTGTTCGCTCCTGCACAAGAATTTTATTGCCGTTGTCATTTGCAGCAGCAATCATTTATGCTTTCAACGGAACCCCCATGACCTTTGAGGGCAAGGACACCGTCACCACTTTACAAGGCGATACCGTTCAGGTTAGCCGCGGACCCGTTGCGGCATTTGTTGCCATTAAACAATTAGGAACAAACGGGGGCGGTTTTTACGGACCAAATTCAACTCACCCGTTTGAAAATCCTAACTACTTTACCAACATCATTGAAACCATTTCCATTTTTCTCATCCCGATTGCCATGATTTTTGCAATGGGCTTTGTATTGAAGCGCAGAAAATTGGCATGGACAATTTTCGGAGTAATGACCATTGGTTTTTTGTGTTTGGTTATTCCTTCTGTTTACTATGAAATGCAAGGCAACCCCGCCATTTCGCAAATGGGAATTGCCGAACCCAACGGCAGCATGGAAGGAAAAGAAATCCGTTTTGGTTCGGCTGCCTCAGCTTATTGGGCAATCAATACCACCTGCACCAGTAATGGTTCGGTGAACGCCATGCACGACAGCATGACACCGCTAACGGGAATGTTCACACTTCTGGGAATGATGATAAACTGTTTTTACGGAGGCGTTGGAGTAGGTTTTTTAAACTTTTATGTGTTCATCATTCTTGCCGTTTTCATCAGCGGCTTGATGGTGGGCAGAACACCCGAATTTCTCGGAAAGAAAATTGAAGCGCGTGAAATGAAAATTGCCATGCTCATTGCGCTGCTTCATCCGTTCCTGATTTTGGCAGGAACAGCATTGGCAAGTTTTCTCTATTCAGGCAACCCCGAAGCATACTCCGGCTGGCTTGCCAACCCCGGCTTTCACGGTTTTAGTGAAATGTTGTACGAGTTCAGTTCATCATCCGCCAACAACGGAAGCGGCTTTGAGGGATTGGGCGACAACACACCGTTCTGGAATATTGCTTGTGGATTGGTGATGTTGTTGGCTCGTTATCTTCCTATCATCGGACCCGTTGCCATTGCGGGAATTTTAGCATCAAAAAAATACATTCCCGAAAGCGCGGGCACATTGAAAACCGATACTGCTACTTTCGGACTTATGGTTTTCGCAGTTATCGCCATTGTAGCAGCGCTTTCCTTTTTTCCTGCACTCACCTTGGGACCCATTGCAGAATATTTCTCACTCTACTAAAAATTAAGAAGTCATGACCAAAACAAAAAATACATCCTTGTTTCAACCTCAACTGTTGAAAGAGGCGCTCATTCAATCAGTCATTAAGCTGAACCCAAAAATCATGTTCCGCAATCCAGTCATGTTCACCGTTTGGATTGGAACTGCGGTAATGCTCATCGTTTCGTTGTGGACTTTAGCTGGCGCAAACGGACAAGGTTCCTTCGTTTACAACTTTGTTGTTTTTATAGTGCTGTTGCTCACCCTGCTGTTTGCCAATTTTGCGGAAGCCCTTGCCGAAGCAAGAGGAAAAGCACAGGCAGACAGTTTAAGGAAAACAAGAGAAGAAACGCCCGCCAAGAAAATTTCAGCCATTGGAAAATTCCACCCTAATGAAGTGGAAATCATTTCATCTTCACAACTCAAAAAGGGAGATTTGTTTTTCTGCGAAGCAGGCGACATCATTCCTGCCGATGGAGAAATTCTGGAAGGGCTTGCCACAATAGATGAAAGTGCAATTACCGGAGAAAGCGCACCCGTAATTCGCGAAGCCGGAGGCGATAAAAGTTCGGTTACGGGTGGCACAAAAGTTTTGAGCGACAGAATTCAGGTAGTCGTTACCACACAACCCGGTGAAAGTTTTTTGGATAGAATGATTGCACTGGTGGAAGGGGCAAGCCGTCAGAAAACACCAAATGAAATTGCCTTAACCATTTTGCTGGCAGGTTTCACCTTGGTTTTCATCATCGTTTGTGTTACCCTAAAACCATTTGCCGATTACGCCAGCACACCCATTACCATTGCAGCGTTCATCTCACTTTTCGTTTGTTTAATTCCCACAACTATTGGCGGCTTGCTTTCTGCCATCGGCATTGCAGGAATGGACAGGGCTTTACGCGCCAATGTGATTACCAAAAGCGGAAAAGCGGTAGAAACCGCCGGTGATATTGATGTGTTGCTGTTAGACAAAACCGGAACCATCACCATTGGCAACCGCAAAGCCACCAATTTTTATCCCGCTCATGGTGTTGAAGAAAAAGAGTTTATCAAATCTGTGGCGTTGAGTTCAATGAGCGATGATACACCCGAAGGTAAATCAATTATTGAATTGGCAGGAGTAAAACCGGGCAGTCTCAAAATTGAAAACGCGCGTTTCATCAAATTCACAGCCGAAACAAGAACATCGGGAATTGACTTTGAAAACACCCGCATCCGTAAAGGCGCATCCGATGCCATCAGAAACCTGTGTGAGAAAGCGGGTAATACTTTTCCGAAGGAAACCATTGAAATTGTGAGTGGCATTTCAAGCAATGGCGGCACACCCTTGGTTGTTTCGGAAAACGAAAAAGTTATTGGCGTCATTGAATTACAGGACATCATCAAACCCGGCATTCAGGAACGCTTTGAACGCCTTCGCAAAATGGGAATTAAAACGGTGATGGTAACAGGCGACAATCCGCTTACTGCAAAATACATTGCAGACAAAGCGGGAGTAGATGATTTTATTGCCGAGGCAAAACCCGAAGACAAAATGAATTACATCAAACAAGAACAGTCAGAAGGTCGCTTAGTTGCCATGATGGGTGACGGAACCAACGATGCTCCCGCCCTTGCACAGGCCGATGTGGGTGTAGCCATGAACAGCGGAACGCAAGCCGCAAAGGAAGCGGGCAACATGGTGGACCTTGACAACGACCCGACCAAGTTGATTGAAGTGGTTGAAATCGGAAAACAGCTTTTAATGACAAGAGGAACACTCACCACTTTTAGCATCGCCAACGATGTGGCGAAATACTTTGCCATCGTTCCTGCCTTGTTCATCTCTTCTATTCCGGCTTTACAGGGTTTGAACATTATGAAATTACATTCTCCGGAAAGCGCTATTCTGTCAGCAGTCATTTTTAACGCCATCATCATTCCCCTGCTCATTCCGCTTGCGCTGAAAGGAGTGGCATACAAACCTATCGGGGCAAGTGCGCTGTTGCGCAGAAACCTCTTCATTTATGGTTTGGGTGGCGTTATGGTTCCTTTTGTTGGCATTAAACTCATTGACATGGTTGTATCACTGTTCTTCTAAAAACTTAAATAAAATGAAATCAAATATTCTTCCTGCCATCAAACTTACATTGCTATGCTTAGTGTTTTTTAGTGGCATATACACTTTAACGGTTTACGGAATTTCGCAGTTCGCATCAAACAACGGAAAAGGAGAAATCATTTCCCATAACGGAAAAACTTATTACACCAACATTGCTCAAAGTTTTACGGACGATAAATATTTCTACTCACGCCCAAGTGCGGTAAACTACAATGCAGCCGGAAGCGGAGGCAGCAACAAGGGCCCGTCAAATCCCGATTATTTAGCCCAAGTTCAATCGCGTATTGATACTTTCCTCGTTCACAATCCGGGCATTAACAAGTCAGAAATTCCATCAGATTTGGTTACCGCAAGCGGAAGCGGGCTTGACCCCCATATATCCGTTCAAGCCGCAAATGTACAGGTAAAACGCATTGTAAAAATTCGCGGTATTGCTGAGTCCGATATTCGGCAACTCATTCTTTCAAACACAGAAAAACCATTGTTAGGTTTGTTCGGAACAGAGCGCATCAATGTTTTAAAACTCAACATCGCATTAGACAATCTTAAATAGAGTTCAACATGAAAAGCATTTTAAAATCAATTGCACTTCTTGCAATTTTCAGCTATCAACTTTTAATTTTCAATTCGTTATACGCACAAACAACTTTGTCTGAAGCCAACAGACAAGTCATTATTCAGCAGGTAAAACAGGAAGTGCTCGACAGTTTGAAAAACGAGCCGCCCAAACCCATAGGGCAGATTTCACAAGCCCTTACCATTTCCGGCTACTTGGAAACCTATTACAGTTACGATTTTGCCAACCCTTCAAACCATGCGCGCCAGCCCTTTGTTTATTCTTACAACAGGCACAACGAGTTCAATTTGAATTTGGGTTTTATCAAACTTGCTTACAATACCGATAAAGCGAGAGCCAACATTGCTTTAATGGCAGGAACTTACAGCAACGATAATCTTTCAGCAGAACCCGGTGTTTTGAAAAATATTTTTGAAGCAAATGCAGGTTTCAAAATTTCAAAAAATAAAAACCTTTGGGTTGATGCCGGAATTTTTGCTTCTCATATCGGTTTTGAAAGTGCTATTGGAAAAGATTGTTGGAATTTAACCCGCAGCATTTTAGCAGATAACTCGCCTTATTATGAAAGTGGGGTAAAACTTGGCTACACAACGGACAATGGAAAATGGTTTTTATCTGCACTCGTTTTAAACGGTTGGCAACGCATTTACCGCAGAGACGGAAACAACTTTCCCGCTTTCGGACATCAGTTGACTTTCAAACCCAATTCAAAAATCATCCTCAATAGCAGTTCGTTTATTGGCAGCGACGTGCCCGACAGCACAAGGCAGATGCGCTACTTCCATAATCTTTACGGGCAGTTCCAATTGCACGAAAAATTCGGGCTGATTGCCGGATTTGACTTTGGTGCACAACAGCAATCAAAAGGCAGCAGCACCTACAGCACCTGGTATTCGCCTGTTCTTATTCTGAAAGTAAGCCCCACCGATAAATTCAGCATTGCAGCAAGAGGTGAGTATTACAGCGATGCAAACGGAGTCATCATTGCAACCGGAACTACCAACAATTTTCAGACCTTTGGATATTCCTTAAACTTTGACTATCTCATTCACAACAATGTTTTGTGGCGTGTGGAAGGAAGGGGATTTTCAAGCAAGGACAAAATTTTTATGCTGAATGACAATGCCAACAACAACAATTATTTCTTAACCACTTCACTGGCCGTTTCATTCTGATGGAAGAAACAAGAAAATCAGCGGAAGAATTTCTAAACCTCATCAAGAGGTCGAGGCGCGGAAAGTTCAAAATCTATATCGGCATGAGTGCCGGTGTGGGAAAAACATTTCGCATGTTGCAGGAAGCGCATACACTTCTGCGAAACGGTATAGATGTAAAAATCGGTTACATTGAAACTCACTACAGGAAAGAAACGCATGATTTGTTGGAAGGGTTGCCGGTTATTCCCCGCAGAAAACTTTTTTACAAAGGCAAGGAGTTGGAGGAATTAGATGTGCAGGCGGTTATCAACCTTAGACCGGAAGTAGTAATTATTGACGAGTTGGCGCACACCAACATTCAGGGCAGTAAAAATGAAAAGCGTTGGCAGGATGTGTTGGAGATTTTGGAAGCCGGAATAAATGTTATCAGCGCTGTAAACATTCAGCACATTGAAAGTTTGAACAATGAAGTGAAAGCCATTACCGGCGTTGAAGTGGCGGAGCGAATTCCCGACAAGGTTCTTGCGCTTGCTGATGAAGTGGTAAACATTGACCTCACAGATGATGAATTGATTACTCGTTTGAAAGAAGGGAAAATTTATCAGGCAGAAAAAATTCAGGCTGCATTAAACAACTTCTTCAAACCCGAACACATCTTGCAGTTGCGCGAACTTGCCCTGAAGGAAGTGGCATCCCAAGTAGAGCGAAAAGTAGATATTGAGGTGCCCAAAAATGCTGCCTTGCGCCACGAAAAATTTATGGCTTGTATCAGCAGCAATGAAAAAACTGCTAAAAATGTAATCAGGAAAACTGCGAGGTTGGCCAGTTATTACAATGCAAAATGGATTGTATTGTATGTTCAAACGTCAAAGGAAAACTCCGAAAAAATCCCTTTAGACAAACAGCGGCATCTCATCAATAATTTCAAACTTGCCACAGAATTAGGCGGTGATGTCGTTCAGGTGCAGCAAAATAATGTACCCCTTGCTATGGTAGAACAGGCAAATAAACATCACATTACCACTATCTGCATAGGCAAGCCGCATTTAAATTTGTTCAAAATCATTTGGGCCACCAATATTTTTAATGAACTTTTGAAAAATTTGTCAGCATACGACATTGACTTAGTAATTCTTTCATGACATGAAAATTAAAGAAAAATTAACACTTTGGGTAAGTTTCCTTTTTTTACTCATCATTATCCTGATTGTTGTAGGAATAAAATACATAAATCAGATTTCAAACGACACCCAAAACATATTAGAGAACAATTACAATACGCTTGACTATTCAAGGCAAATGCTTATACATTTAGACAACATGACCAATTCTGATATTGCTATTTCAGAGTTTCAAAAGTTTCTTTCATTGCAACAAAACAATATCACCGAAGAAGGGGAGTATGAATTAACCATGAAATTGTCTTTAAATTTTGAAAAACTAAAATCAAACCTTTCTGACAATTCTCTTTATATCAGTATTCGCTCTGACCTTTCTGAAATCATGTTGCTCAATATGCAAGCCATTCAACGCAAAAGTGAAATTGCCAAAAACACTGCCCGAACAGCAATTCTCATGATTTCCATAACCGGAAGTTTTTGTTTCTTTCTTGCTTTTTCACTCCTTTTAAACCTTCCCTCTAGTATTGCAAACCCTATAAGAGAACTAACACAAAGCGTAAAGGAGATAGCTGCCAAAAACTACTCGCAACGAGTACATTTTGAACAACATAATGAATTTGGTGAGTTGGCACAATCTTTTAATATAATGGCTGAAAAACTACAGGAATACAACAACAGCAACCTTGCAAAACTGATGATGGAAAAGAAACTAATTGAAACCCTCATCAACAATATGCACGCCCCGGTTATTGGATTAGATGAAAACCGGAAAATACTTTTTATCAATAACGAAGCATTAACAATTTCAGGACTTAAGGCAGAAGATGTGATAGGTAAACAAGCGCAGGAAGTTGCAGTTTACAATGACTTAATCCGATGCCTGATTCAGGAGGTCATTCAAGCCGGCGATATTGAAAAACAAAAACAGCCGCTCAAAATATATGCCGATAACAAGGAAAGTTTTTTTGAGAAAGAAATCATTCCCATTTCAATCATTCCCACTGCCGAAAAACAACCCAAACACATTGGCGATGTAATTATTCTTCAAAACATTACCCCGTTTAAAGAACTTGATTTTGCCAAAACAAATTTTATTGCAACTGTTTCACATGAACTCAAAACGCCCATTTCTTCTATCCTCATGAGTTTAGATTTGTTGGAAAATGAACAAATCGGCACGGTAAATTCAGAACAAAAGCAACTCATTCAAAGCGTTAAGGAAGACAGTCACCGGCTTTTAAAAATTACGGGCGAACTTCTGAACATGACTCAGGTAGAAACAGGAAAAATACAGTTGAGTTTACAAGCTACTCCACTACAGGAAATTATTAACTATGCTATAGAAACTATAAAAGTTCAGGCAGAACAAAAAAACATTACCATTGACATTGATTGTCCCGAAAACATTCCGAATGTACATGCAGACCGTGAGAAAACGGCATGGGTGTTGACCAATCTCTTGTCCAATGCTATTCGATACTCTTATGAACATTCAAATATCTTGCTCACGGTTAAAGAAGTTGAAAACAGAATTCAGTTATCGGTTAAGGATGTTGGCAAAGGTATTGACCCAAAATATCAGCACAAAATTTTTGACCGCTATTTTCAAATTCCCGGTAGCAACAAATCCGGAACAGGCCTTGGCCTTGCTATTAGTAAAGAATTTATTGAAGCCCAAGGTGGTAAAATTTCACTTTTTAGCGAAATTGGAAAAGGAAGTACATTTACCGTAACCTTAAATAAAGCAATATCCTGATCCATAAATTTGAAACTGGTAAAATGTATTGAATGCTTTAAGAAAAAAATAACTTTATAGTCCTCTATCAAATTCAGAACAAAAGGTATTCAAAACTTAAATGGATTCGACCTATTTAAATGTATTTTATCAAAAACTGAAAACTTTTACCATTTATAGAGGCAGCAACTCATTTTTAATACTTAATTCTGCTTTTTTAAGAGGGGTATTGCTTTTTTAATTGATAGGCACAACGTTTCAATTACGAGTTATGAAGGTTAGGTGAGCCTGTCAAACCAATGAGTGTGGGAAGCTACCCAACTTTACAATAACCAAACTACCAGCTACGCATCAACCCAAACTAAACAAATTGACAACCAATTATCTTTGAACTTTAGTTCATAATCCCATAATTCGGGCAAGTTAATTTAGGAAAGCACAGTTCATAATTCATAATTCATAACTCATAATTAACAATCATTGGCTATCGAGCAGGGCGTAGGCGCGGTAATCGTATAGTTGTTCATGAATAAACACATACCAGTCTTTCTGCATCTGCATATCGTGGCTAAAATGGGTTTCAATATCATATTTTTTATCCATTTTTCGCCATTCGTCCAATACTTCGTTGGCAATCAGTTCCAAATCATCGGTTTGGTTGCAGGCAAATCGGTATTGTTCCAATTTTTCGCGCAGTTTTCGGGCATACAGTTCGGTAATATCGAAGTGTAATGTTTCGTGGGCAAGGTAAAAATCGGTTTTAGCTTCGGGGCGCACCCACGATTCATTTTTTCTGAAAATGGCTTTTACCGTAAAAATCAGCGCATCATTATTGCAATAATAACTGTAGGCAATAGAGGAAGAGGTAAGGGCGGCAATGAATTGAAGTGCCGAATCGGGAGCGGCTTTAAAATCGTCCCACCCAATTTTATTAGCCGATGACCATATGAGGCGGTCGCTTTCAAAATTTCCGGGTTTTTCGGGTAAAATGGCGTATTGGTGGTTGCACCCGTTAAAATCAACCCATCTGAAACCGCTCCATACCACGGTCAACAATAAAAAACAGACGCTGCAAAGTTTTACCATACTCATAATGCCCTCTCTTTTTAGAAACAAATAACGGTAAAACGGGCAGGTGTAATAAAAAAAACGCCCCGTTAACAATTTGCTCGACCATATTTGTGCAAGCATATTGGGGGTTTGGTATATACAAAAAGGGGAGTTACAAAAGTGCAGCTCCCCTTTTAAAAGTTATGGTTATGGTAAAAATTAAATTCGAACTAACCAGTTATACGTATCGGGTTTCAGTCCGCGTTTAATATTTTCCAATTCTGATTTAACCTTAGTTGCAAGGGTTCTGGCTTGCACCGGGGGCATTACATACCGCTTATCTTTGTAGGCCAATTCTTCAATTTGAGTAATGGTGGCAGCGGTTCCGGCGCCAAAGGCTTCCTGCAGCAATCCTTTGCTGTGGGCTTCAAAGAGTTCTTCGGTAGTAATGCGGCGTTCGGTAACTTTTACACCCATTTCTTTAAACAAGGTAATTACGCTGTCGCGGGTAACACCGTGCAAAATGGTACCGTCAAGGCTTGGGGTAATAACTTCGTTGTTAATAACAAAAAACACGTTCATGGTGCCAATTTCTTCCACGTATTTATGTTCAACGCCATCTGTCCAGAGCACCTGGTCGTAACCTTTTTGCCTTGCCAAAGAGGCGGGGTACATGGTAGCGCCATAGTTGCCGGCTGCTTTGGCTTCGCCGGTACCGCCGTCAAAGGCGCGCACAAATTTATCGGCAATAACCACCCTTACCGGTTTGGTATAATAAGGTCCTACGGGGCTGGTAAGCACCACCATTTTGTAGTTATCAGAAGAGCGCACACCAATAAAATTATCGCACCCAAACATAACCGGCCGAATGTACATAGACGAGTCTGTGGTTGAGGGCACCCACTCACGGTCAAGTTGAATAAGCTGTGCAATGGCTTCCACAAACAGGTCTTCGGGTACTTCGGGCATATCCATGCGCACGGCCGAGTGGTTAAACCGGTGTGCATTATCGTAGGGGCGAAACAGTAAAATATCGGCCGAGTTAGAGTCTCTGTTGGCTTTCAGTCCTTCAAAAATTGCTTGTCCGTAGTGCAGCGCCGAAGTTGCGGGGCTTAACTGCAGGTTGCCGTAGGGTATAATTTGACCTTGCTGCCATTGCCCGTTCTGGTAGTCCATTACAAACATGTGGTCAGAAAAAATGCGACCAAAAGGAATGTTGTTGAAATCTACTTGAGAAAGCCTGGAATGTTTGGTTTTGATAACCTCAAACATAGGCTTCGGAGGAGCAAAATGGGTGAAGGTCATAAATTGAATTTATAAAGGTGAGAGAAGTTCTCTTATGTAAAGAGTTGCTGAACTGTGCAAATTTATAAGAAATAATTCGGTTTGCCAAATTTTTTAAAAATTATCTAATTGTTAAGCCGGTTTGGTTAACAAACTACAACCGGTTTCATAACGTTTACCCAATGCGTTTAGTTCAGCAAGCGGCAGGCTTACCGAACTTTGCGTGTTGTAAACTGTTTACAACTATGTTTTTTTCACTACTTAATTTGCCCACACCTTTGAATACGCCAGACATTAAAACCATTACCACATTAGGGTCCTTAAAAGCAGCAGGTTACCAAAGCAAATCTGTAAAGGAAGAACTGAGGTTTAATTTAATCAGAAAACTCAAAAACCGCGACCGCGTTTTTGACGGAATCATTGGGTATGATAATACGGTAATACCAGATGTGGAAAGAGCCATATTGTCGCGCCACAACATCATTTTGCTGGGCTTGCGCGGGCAGGCCAAAACCCGTTTGGCACGTCTTATGGTACATCTTTTAGACGAATACATACCGGTAGTAACCGGCAGCGAACTAAACGACGACCCGCTGCATCCCATTTCGCGCTATGCCAAAGACCTTATTGCCGAAATGGGCAACAATACCCCCATAGAATGGCTGCACCGAAACGAGCGCTACACAGAGAAATTAGCCACCCCCGATGTTACTGTTGCCGACCTTATTGGTGATGTGGATCCTATAAAAGCCGCCAACCTGCGCCTGCCTTATTCCGATGAAAGGGTTATACATTTCGGGCTGGTGCCGCGCTCGCACAGGGGCATTTTTGTTATTAACGAATTGCCCGATTTGCAAGCCCGCATTCAGGTTTCGCTGTTCAATATTTTACAGGAAGGCGATATTCAGATACGCGGTTTTAAGGTGCGTATGCCGCTTGATATACAGTTTGTTTTTACCGCTAACCCCGAAGACTACACCAACCGCGGCAGCATTGTAACCCCGCTCAAAGACCGCATAGAAAGCCAGATTTTAACCCATTACCCGCCAAGCGTGGAAACATCAAGAGCCATTACCGAACAAGAGGCACACCTCACCCCCGAACAACAGAAAGGGGTAAAATTTAACGATTTGGCAAAAGACCTTATAGAGCAAATTGCCTTTGAAGCCCGAAAAAGTGAACTGGTTGACAGCAAAAGCGGTGTTTCGGCAAGACTCACCATTTCTGCCATGGAAAACTTGGCCAGTGCCGCCGAGCGCCGAATGCTCATTAACAACGAGCAATCTACCCATGTGCGGGTAGGCGATTTTTGGGGGGTTATTCCGTCAATCACCGGTAAAATAGAACTGGTATATGAAGGCGAGCAGGAAGGCCCGTTTATTGTTGCCCAAAATCTGATTGGTAAAGCCATTCGTACTTTGTTTACCCGCTATTTTCCAAACCCCGATGAAGGCAAGCGAAAAAAACAACGCAGTATGTACCAGCCCATCATTGACTGGTTTTCGCAGGGGCAAGACATGAACCTTTACAACGACCTGAGCAACAACCACTATGCCCGTACCCTTAGCAGCATTGCCGGACTTGCCGATTTAACCGAAAAATACTACCCGCAGGTAAGCGCATCGGAAAAACTGTTTTTAATGGAGTTTGTGCTGCATGGTTTAGCCGAGTTCTCGTTGCTTGGTAAATCGCCGGTGCAGGCCGGGTTTGCCTTTAAAGACCTGCTCAACAGCATGTTTAACATGGATAGCGCTTCGCAACAGGAAGAAGATGAATATTAATGTGAATGCGCAGATGAAGCGGTTGGCAATCTTCCCAGCACCTTACAAATGCAATGCCCGAAGCAAACCGGCGCTGTTTTTGCCCCCTATTGTTGCAAAAACAGAACTTTAAGGTGAAAAAATTTGTTTGACCACCGGTTTCTTGCTATAATTGAGGGGAATTTCAAGATAGATGGGTCATTAGCTCAGTTGGTTTAGAGCGCTACCTTGACAGGGTAGAAGTCACTGGTTCGAATCCAGTATGACCCACCACAATAACGGTAAACAGGCAACCTATTACCTCAAACAGCCCAAAACGGAAAGCAATCCCGCCGGCTACTTCATAAATTAATTGCTATCTTTGCCCCGAAAAGACTTGTAAATAAACATGGGACGCGTTGTAGCCATAGATTTTGGGTTGAAGCGAACCGGTATAGCCGTTACCGATGAGTTGAAAATTACTGCAAACGGGCTTACCACCCTCGATACACCTGCTTTGCTGCCTTTTTTGAAAAACTATATTGCCACCGAACCGGTAGAAATAATTGTGGTTGGCGAACCGCTTAACCTGAACGGAACCGAAACCCATGCCACCGAAGCCGCCGGTAAATTGGTGCAGGAGTTGTTAAAACTGTTTCCGCAAATACCCGTTGAGCGCGAAGATGAAACATATACCTCTAAAATGGCCATGCAAACTCTGGTAACGCTGGGTGTGAGCAAAAAAAAACGACGCGACAAAAAACTTATTGACAAAGTTAGTGCTACCCTTATTTTGCAATCTTTTTTACAACGCAAAGGCATCTGGTAACTAACCAAAACCCAATTGAGGGGTTATCAACATAAATTCAGCAATTACACAACAACCGAATATTTTTTTTCCAACATGATTTTACCTATTGTAGCCTATGGCGATGCCGTTTTAAGAACAACCGGCGAAGAAATAACCCTGCAATATCCCGATTTGCAGGCGCTTATTGCCAATATGTTTGAAACCATGTACAACGCCCGCGGCGTTGGCCTTGCTGCCCCGCAGGTAGGTTTGTCCATCAGACTGTTTATTGTAGATACCCTGCAACTCACCAACGAAAAAGACAACGACGACGACGACCACGACGGGTTGAAAAATTCGCAACCTATAAAAAAAGTGTTTATAAACGCCCGAATTTTAGAGCAAAACGGCAAAATGCTTCATTACAGTGAAGGCTGCCTGAGCATACCAACCGTGCGCGAAGATGTAAAGCGCAAAGAAACAGTAACTATCCGCTATTGCGACGAACAGTTTAATTATTCCGAAGAAACCTACGAAGGGTTAACCGCAAGGGTTATTTTGCACGAGTACGACCATATTGAAGGTATTTTGTTTACCGACCACCTGTCGCCCATAAAAAAGCAACTGCTCAAAAAACGTCTCGAGCGAATTAGCAAAGGCCAGGTAGAGGCCGAATACCGCATGAGGTTTCCGCAAATGGGCCGTAAAAGGTAAGAATTTTTTTGCACCGCAGTCTATTTGTGAAAACTTTTTAATGTGCGCTTTGTAGTTGTTAATTTCCCATAAACACCCAACAACATGTTCATTAAGCTTTATTCCTATACTGGTAGCCGTGCTTTTGGTTCAGCAATACGTTTTCGGGCAGCCACTCTATGAGGTGCGAAAATTCTGCCTGCCTATGCAAACAGGCAGTTTTTGGGCAAAACCGGCAGGCTTCGGGTATGCACGGGTCGAGGTGAATAAAGCACTCTACGTTAGAATCAAAACTTTTAGCCATCAGTTCTTCTAATTTGTCCACCTCTTCATGTGCCTCGCGCACTTTATAGTACCACGGTATGGTAAGGTGGCAGTCAATATGCAGGCGGGCACCGTAGCGTATAATGCGCAGGTTGTGTACGTCAATCCAGTTTTCGGTGCGGTGGGCGTTCAAGATTTTTATTACCCTTGAATTGAGTTCGTCATCGGCTTCGTCCATAATACCGGCAACCGAGTGGCGCAACACTTTAAACCCGGTAAAGGAAATGAGCATGCCAAACAGCATGGCCACTACGTTGTCAATCCATGCAACTTTGGTAAAAAAAATAATAATTAACCCCAATACTAAGCCTGCACTGGAATATGCATCAGATTTAAGATGTTTGCCATCGGCTACCATGGTAAGCGAGTTGGTTTTATGCCCCCTGCGCTCCAACACTGCGCCCATTATATAGTTTATCAAACCGGCAAAGGCTGTTAGCGCCAAACCAATGTCCACACTGCTCAACTCATGCGGGAAAAACATATTGTACACCGATTTACCGCAGATAATAACCCCCGCCAGAAAAATAAGCGTACCCTCAAACCCTGCCGAAAGAAACTCTACTTTGCCATGCCCGTAGGGGTGGTTTTTATCGGTAGGTATGTTGGCTAATATGAGGCTGTACAAGGCTACAAAACCGGCCACCACGTTTATGATAGATTCCAGTGCATCGGTTAAAATGGCGTTGGAGCCGGTTATTTTAAAGGCGTAAAACTTGATAAGCAGTAAAACAATACCTACCGAAACGGTTATTAACTGAATACGTATGTTTTGGGCAGCACTCATGGCAGGGTACATTCGGGTATTTGGTTAGAAAAATGCTATTGCACAAACTGCCCGGTTTTATCCGTTTTTGTTTTTTTGCAACAAAAACAGCCTTAAATCTTCGTAGTTTGTGCTCATGGCAACTGCCTGTTTGGGTTGCTGCATAAGTTGTTGCAGATTTTCGGGAACCGGAACCGTTACTTGCAGGGCAGGCTCTACAATATCGAGGAATTTTACCGGGTGTGCCGTTCCCAAAAATATGCCAGTGGCGTTGGGGTTGGGGTGTTCTTTAAAATATTGTTGTATGCCTAAGTAGCCAACCGCCGTATGCGGGCACATAATATAGCCGTATAGGCTGTATGCTTCCTGCATGGCGGCCAGGGTTTGGGCATCGGTAAAACTGTATGCGGCTATATCTTTCCGCATTGCCGACAGGTTTTGCTGGTATAAATCTTCAATGCGCTGCAGGTTGCTGGGGTTGCCCACATCCATAGCGTTGGAGTAGGTTTTTACCGATGGACGGGGTTCAAACCGGCCGCTGCGGTGGTAGTGGGTAAATACATCGTTGGCATTGTTGGCAGCCACAAAGTGTGCAACCGGCAGCCCCATGCGTTTGGCCAGCAAACCGGCGGTAAGGTTGCCAAAATTGCCGCTGGGTACACAAAAAACCACCTCGCGCCCCTCGTTTTTTACCTGTGCATAGGCATTAATGTAGTAAAATGCCTGCGGAATTAACCGAGCAAGGTTAATGGAATTGGCCGATGAAAGCCGCATGGCGTTCCGAAGTTCGGTATCTAAAAAGGCCGATTTTACCAGCCTTTGGCAATCGTCAAACGTGCCGGCAACTTCAAGGGCGGTTATGTTGCCGCCCAACGCGGTAAGTTGCTGCTCTTGCAAACGGCTTATTTTATTGCCCGGATACAGGATAATTACCTCAATGCCCAGCGTGTTTAAAAAGCCCTGTGCCACTGCCCCGCCGGTATCGCCCGATGTAGCTACCAGTATGTAGAGCTTTTGAGGCGAGCGGCCTACAAAATATCCCATCATGCGCGCCATAAACCGCGCCCCGAAATCTTTAAACGCCAATGACGGCCCATGAAACAACTCCAAACAGCGCAAATTGCTGCTTAAAGGCACTACCGGCGCTTCAAAATTTACCGCATCATATACAATTTGCCGCAGCACCTGCGATGGTATGGTATCTTGCAGTAGCTGCAAGGCCAATTGGTACGACATTTCGGGAAAAGAAAGCCGGTCTATGTTTTGCCAAAAGTCTTCGGGCATGGGTTTTATTTCATCGGGCATATATAACCCGTTGTCGGGCGGAAGCCCCTGCATAACCACTTCTTCCAGATTTGCCGGCGCCGATTGGTGTTTGGTACTGTAAAATTGCATGTATTTTTACTTGTTTGTTTAAATTGCCGCGGCCGGCTCTCTATAGGTATTAACGCAATTGTTTTACCCGAAAGGAGGGCTTAGCGGCGCAAAATTAACCTTTCTGCCCGTTCTCTGCTAACAGAACCGCCTAAAATATGGCTTTGGGTTAAATAGTAAGCAGTTGCAGAAACATGCGGTACGATTGTACACCTGTTTGCAACGCGTTGTTCCATTGTTCAAGCGGCAGCGGCAGGGCTATTTTGCAAAACCCTTGCCGCGCAACCTGTTGTTCTAATGCTGTATGGCTATACCGGCTGCATGGCTGGTACGAGTTGGGGGTAAACTCATGCTGCCAAGGTGTTTCTGCCACCGAAAGGTAGTAGTTTTGCTCTGCAAGCAGTTGAAAATTAGCGATAAGGGCAGGTAAAAACCGGTTAAGACTGTGGCCCTGCAACAAGAGGGTAAAACTAAAACCGTTTCCCCACCAAAACAGGCTTCGGCAGGCAAAAATATCATCGGGTTTAAACAGCCTCGGAAAATCGAGTACCATATAAGGCAGGCTTTGGTAGTTTTCGCCTTTTGTTATTTTACCCGCCTGCACATCGCACCCTGCCGGAAATTCAAAATGGCGGTGTTCGGGCAGTTCTTTCATGGCTTGTGACAACCTGCCAAAAAGTTGCATCAACTTGTCGGTAGCGCTGCGCTTTAGCATAAAAAAATGGGTGTTTTGCAGCGCAGCAAATTCATCGGGGGTTAAGACCGGAAGGGGAATCATAGGGCGGTTGGTTTAGCGTTGTGGCAAAGCCCGGTGTAAACAGGGTGGTAAAAGCCACAGTAACAACCGAATTCAGAAGTTATGAAGAGCATCAAAACATAGTAATCCATTGCGCCCTGTTGTTTTGCGGCAAAAAAATGAGAAAAATAACGTTGCAAACTTCGCAAAACTCGTTGCGTTCTTTGCGGTTTAAAAAAACTATATAAGAGGCGGACAGGTTATTCGCTGTCAACGTGCAGGCGGTGTTTACCACAGTGCAGGCATTGAAACAGGTAGCCGGCCAAGGTACCGTTTTTTTCAAGGCTTTCTTCTACCATGCCCTCATCATAGCCAAAACTGTCAATATCTTCGCGCAGTTCGTCAAGAAAAGGGGCAATATCGGCGCTGCCTGCATAATCAATAAAGGCGCACAAATCATTGCAATGTCCCGGCCAGGCTTCTTGTTGCCAGCCCGAATACGAGGGCGTTCGGTGTATGAGTTCGTCAATGGCTTCGGGTGGGTAGGGAATATTGCCGGGTACATCGGGTGAGCCGGAGTACCCCTCAATACTGGCCGAATCTACAAATTCGCCTTTGTATTTTTTTGCTGCCGAACCGTCTTTTATACACCACGGGCAAATATCTTCGGGGTTTTCGCGGCAGTAAAAAGGGCCGGTGTAACGGTAGCCGCGCTGTTGGTTGCAAACCGGGCAGGTGGCATCGGTTTCTTCAAAAATGCCCAGCTTTAAAGCATTGGGGTTGTACTTAAATTCGGGAAGGTTCATGTGTTGGTTTTTAATGGTTGATGTATAATAAACAAAACAATATGGGTGTTTGTTTAGCCTGTTTTTAGGCTGTGCGCAGCCCCAACGGTTTTGGTGGTTGAGCCATGGTTATTACAACCTTGCGCACCGGTTCAGCAGCACAAAATCGGCCATCACCAATGCGCACATAGCTTCTACAATGGGCACGGCGCGCGGCAATACACAGGGGTCGTGGCGGCCTTTACCTTCTATGGTTACGTCATTTCCGAGGTGGTCAACGGTGGGTTGGGGTTGCAAGATGGTGGCCACCGGCTTAAAGGCTACCCTGAAATAAATATCCATGCCGTTGCTGATGCCGCCCTGTATGCCACCCGAAAAATTGGTGCGGGTGGCAATATTACCCTGCGGGGTGGTATAAAAAAGGTCGTTGTGCTCTGAGCCGCGCATGGCTGCCCCGGCAAAACCCGAACCATACTCAAACCCTTTTGCGGCATTAATGCCAAGCATAGCCATGGCAAGGCGGGCATGAAGTTTGTCAAAAACCGGCTCGCCCAATCCGGCGGGTACGCCCTGTATCAGTCCGTTTACTACGCCGCCAATGGTATCGCCGGCTTTGCGCACCTGCAAAATAAGGGCTTCCATTTGGGCGGCCATTTCGGGGTGGGGGCATCTTACGGCGTTTTGGTCGGTAAGCGCTAAGTTGAGTTGTTGGTAGGGTGTTTGCAAAACCAGCGGTCCTACTTGCGAAACATAAGCCTTTACCGTTATACCGTAATGTGCCAGCAACAGTTGTGCAATAGCGCCGGCGGCAACTCTGGCGGCGGTTTCTCGGGCCGAAGAGCGGCCGCCGCCGCGGTGGTCGCGCAGGCCGTATTTTTGTTGGTAGGTAAAATCGGCGTGCGAGGGGCGGTAGGCGTTTTGCAGGTGGTTGTAGTCTTTGGAGCGCTGGTTGGCGTTGCGAATGAGCAGGGCAATGGGCGCACCGGTGCTCCTGCCTTCATATACCCCCGAAAGCAGTTCAGCCGTATCTGATTCCTGCCGTTGGGTTACAATTTTTGACTGCCCCGGCCGGCGGCGGTCTAACTGCTGCTGCACAAAAACCATATCAACGGGCAAGCCGGCCGGGCAGCCATCTATAACCACCCCTATGCCGTAGCCGTGCGACTCGCCAAAGGTGGTAATGCGAAACAAGCGCCCGAAGGAGTTGGCTGCCATGTGTGCGGTGGTTTAGTCGAGTACCAGTTTTTGGGTAAACTTTTTGCCCTGTTGTTTCAGTAAAACAAGGAAAGTGCCTTTTCGGTAGAGGTTAAATTCGGGTATGAGTTTGCTGTATGTGCCCGATACTACTTCGGTATGCAGTTGAGCGCCTACTACATCGTAAATGGTCATTTCGGCGCTTTCGCCGGCGGGCAGGCTAAAGGTAAATCGGAAAAACCCTTCCTTAAAATCGGGGCGCACCATAAAGCCGGTTACGTTCAAGGGTTCGGCGTTAATGAGCGATTTATCGCGCGAGTTAAGGGTTGACATGTCAAACATATCGCAATCGGCAATGGTAACCTGTACATTGGGGTAATCTGATGAGGAGTTGAGGTAGGTTTGCGAATCCCAACGGAGCGATTCTGTGGCGGGCGGTATGGATTTACCATCCATTTGTACCCAGTTGCTGGTATAGCCGCCATCGGCAACCTGCTCGCGCTTGCCCATTCTTACAATGGTTTGCTTGGTGTAGGTATTGCCCATAGCATCGGTTTCGGTAGATAAAATGCGCTTGCCGCCATCGGGCATATCTTCTACGGTAGCGCCGGGGGGTATTTTTACAATATCCTCAATTTTAAGCTGGTTATCATCGGTTACTTTAGGAGAAATATCAAGCGTAACCGTGCCTTCGGTGGTGTTAAAAGGCATTCCCTGGCGGTTAAGGTTTGAAGGCATTTCTACAATTTCTTCGGTGGCAATGGTAATTTGGCGCTTGCCGCCGGCGCTGGCTTTGGCAATGCTGCTTTGGTCGTAGCCCAGTTTTTGCAGCACAATATCTACATTGGTGTTGGCGGGTAAAATGGTATCTATGGAAGTTACCCGGCCTTCATTTACATCGGTAATGAGCAGGCGTATTTTACCGGCTTCCTGCCCCAGTAAAACAGCGCTGCACAACAACAGTATTCCTAAATACGGCAATAATATTTTTTTCATGGCAAACATAACTTGAAGAGGTGATTTTAATGAAATTAGGGGCAAAGTTACGGGTTTGTTTTAAGTTACGATAGAAAATGGTTATTATTGTGCCAAATTTGCCATATAACTATGCCTTTACCCATTAGCAAAGCCGAAAAAATAGCCCGTTTTGACCCGGGCGCACCGGGCAACACCACATCGGGGTTGTTTGGGTTGCCTTTTGATTATACCGATTCCGAAATCATTGTCATTCCTGTAACCTGGGAGGTTACCACCTCTTACCGCACCGGAACCGCCCAAGGACCCGAAGCGATTTTGCAAGCCTCACCCCAATTGGATTTGTTTGATTTTGATGTGCCCGATGCATGGAAAATTGGCGTACATCTGCTGCCCGTAAATCAGGAGTGGAAACATAAAAACATGTTGCTGCGCTCAAAAGCATCGCATTATATTAACTATATTGAAAGAGGCGGCAGAATTGAGGGCAACATTCACCTGCAATCTGTTTTAGCCGAAATTAACGCCGCCTGCCAGCATTTAAACGAATGGGTAGAGCGCCTGTCGCTAAAGATATTAGCCGATGGTAAAATACCGGCCGTTTTGGGCGGTGAACATAGCTCGCCGTTGGGACTGTTGAGCGCCCTGAGCAGAACCTACCCCTCTTTTGGCATTTTACAAATAGATGCCCATGCCGATTTGCGCAAAAGTTACGAGGGTTTTACCTATTCTCATGCCTCTATTATGTACAATGCACTCAAATTTAAACAGGTAAGCAAACTGGTATCGGTAGGAGTGCGCGATGTTTGTGACGAAGAAATAGCGCTTACCCAACAGCAAAATGGGCGGGTGGTGCCTTTTTACAACCAGCAAATACGTGAGCGCACTGATATATACCGCAGCGCCACCTGGGCAACCATTTGCGATGAAGTGGTGCAACAATTACCCGAAAAAGTATATGTCAGCTTTGATATTGACGGCTTAGACCCCAAGCTCTGCCCCAATACCGGCACACCCGTACCCGGCGGGCTGCAAATAGAGGAGGCCTTTTACCTGCTGCGGCAAGTGGTATTGTCGGGCAGAGAAATCATAGGGTTCGACCTTTGCGAGGTTGCCCCTTCGGTTGACCACTCCAACGAGTGGGATGCCAATGTTGGCGCTCGCGTGTTGTTTAAACTGGCTTCGCTGGCCGGCGCTAAACGATTGTAGTTTTAAAATAGATATGCTATATCCTGAAGACAAGACATAAAACAAGACTAATTCAAGCCACCCAAAAACCACTTATTCCCAAATTTCGACCACTTTTGCACTAATTCTTACCAGTTAGTCCTTTTTGCTTTTTTGTAGTGGCAGATTTGTTATCTTTCGGCAACGGAAACCCCAAATTATCCGTTAGTATTTTTAAACCACAAAATTATGCCACTATGAACAAAAACAGATTACACACGGTAAGTTTGCGCACCATGCTTGCGCCGTTATGTATTAGTTTATTTGTTATATGGGGGGGGTAAATTGCGCGGTGTATGGGCAGAACAGTACGCTGCCTGAGTTGGCATGTCCCGAAATAAAACCTTGTGATGAACACCCTGTTGAGTGCCGCCAAATTTTTGATATATACAGCGATTTATCCAACTCTGCTCCCGTAAACATCCGGGACTGCTATTATAACAAGTTCGGGGGCGGAACATTAGGGCCTTGTAACTACTTGGGTGAATACCAAACCTTAACCATGCTACTGTCGGGGGTAAACGAAGAAGGTACCAACTATTCTTGTTTAGTGCCGGAAGGAATTTCCAATGGTGTGCGTGTGCCTCGTCTATCTCTCCTGTCGTTTCCGTTTGGCATGAACACCCCCCGAACCGCCGCCGCAGAACTTGCCACCGGTACACATCAAAGAGTACTTACCATCAAAGAACAACTTACTCATTTTAATCTTCTTCCCAATACAAAACCTGTATATGCTTTCCAGCATTGGTTTTACCCGGCCACCCGATCTCCCCGAATCTGACCAAGATGAGTGGACAGTTTCAGACAACGAAGCAGAACCACGGGTAGTTGTGCCACATTCGGTTATTAAACACACCATTTATACCTATTGCGGTATCGAACCCATAGACAGCATAGCGGTAATTATAGACAATACACGCGGCAGAGCCAGATACTATCCTTATAAAGATTGCAACGATTACGACAATTCTTCTTGTTATACCTACAATACCGAGCATGATATAGCCATAGTTCCTTTTATACAGCTAAATAATTCGGCAACCATGCCTTCGGGTTTTAACTATCTAAATTATTTTCCGTTAGAAAAAA
>NBMY01000160.1 GCA_002212985.1 Sphingobacteriales bacterium TSM_CSS | reverse complement strand
CACAATCTTGTGTAAATCAACTACAAACCTACGGTTTTGACGGCATAGACCTTGATTGGGAATACCCGGGCTATGCCGAACACAACGGCACCCCTGCCGATGAGCAAAATTTTACCCTCCTGCTGCAGGCCGTTCGCACTGCTATTGATACCTATGGTGCCAGTGTTGGCAAAGATTTTTTACTTACCGCAGCCGTTTCTTCGGGTCCAACTAATGCAGCAAATGTAGAGTGGGGCAATGTAACCCCGCTTTTAGATATGATTAACCTCATGAGTTACGACTACTTTGGCGCCTGGGACCCGGTGAGCAATCATAACTCGCCCCTGTACCAGCCTGCCGTGGGCGACCCCGCCTTTAACCTCAACGCCGGGTTTCACATGCTTACCGATACCTACGGTGTGCCGGCCGGCAAAATAAACATCGGGGTGGCCTTTTACGGCCGAAGTTTCAGGCAGTGTGCCGGCCTGCATCAGCCCCACACAGGGGCCGACACCCAAACTTTCTGGCAAGATGAGGGCACTCCGTTGTATTACAACATTTTAAACAACATGGGGCTGTTCAACCAAAATTGGGACGCATTGGCGCAGGTTCCTTACCTTACTGGCAGCGGCGCCCTGCAAACTGTGGTGAGCTATGATAACCCGGCCTCGGTGGCGCTAAAGGCTCAGTATGCGGTAAACAACAATGCACAGGGGGTTATTATTTGGGAAATTACCGGCGATTACTTAGAAACAGCGCCCAACTCGGGGCAAATTGCCGGCACTCCGCTTGCCGATACCCTGAATGCCGTTTTATGCGGCGCTTTGCAGCCAAAACCCGATTTATCTGTTCCAACAGCTACGGCCAACCCGTTTAACCTTATATCGGGAAACAATACCACCGTTTCGTGTACCGTAGCCAATACCGGCAACCTGGGCGCCGCCGCCAGCACCCTCAGTTGCTATTTGTCGGGCAACAATACCTTTGGCCCCGGCGATGTTTTGCTTAATGCTACCACCATTGCCGCCACTAATGCCGGAAGCAGCCTGCCCGTAAGCCTTACCCTTACCGTACCGTTATACACCGCCGCTGGCGTTTGGTATATTATAGTGGTGGCCGACAGCGGAAACGCCCTTAACGAAAGCAATGAAAACAACAATACTGCGGCCGTACTGCTCAATGTAAGTACCCCGCCGATGCCGCCGGTGGCAGATTTTACCGCTTCCGATGTAACCATTTGCGCAGGGCAGCAGGTTGCGTTTAGCGGTTTAGCCACCAATACCCCCACTTCCTGGGCATGGACATTTACCGGCGCCACACCCGCAACCGCCAATACCGCCAACCCCACGGTTACTTACAACACACCCGGCACGTTTACCGTAAGCCTTACCGCCGGCAACAGCTACGGAACCGACAACGAAACCAAAACCGGCTATATTACCGTTTATGCCAACCCGGTGGCCAATGCAGGTTCAGATGTGGCAATCTGCAACGGCGGCTCGGCAACACTTGGCGCAAGCGGCGGACTGAGCTACAGTTGGAGCCCTGCAACAGGGCTTAGCGCCACCAATATAGCCAACCCGGTGGCCGGCCCGGCAGCTACTACCACCTACACCGTTACCGTTACCAACAGCAACGGCTGTACCGCCACCGATCAGGTAACCGTAACCGTTACGCCTACTACCTCGGCCATAAGCGGCAGCACCAGCGTGGCGCCCAATACCATGGCAACGGTATATAGCGTGGTAAATACCCCCGGCTCTTCATATAACTGGACCGTTCCGGCAGGAGCCAGTATTGTAAACGGACAGGGAACCAGCCAAATTACGGTAAACTGGGGGCAAACAGGCGGTGTAATAACCGTTACCGAAACGGCGTCTAATGCCTGTACCGGCACTCCCCGAACTCTGGCAGTTTCGGTACAGCAAAACCCGGCCGGCTGCCCTACCCGGCCGGCTACTTATTACCTTACACAGGCTACGCTTAAACCTGCCGGTGAAATACGCATTGGCGAAGCCCGCCTGTACCCCGTTTGGGGCGTAAGCGCCGATGCCGAAATACCCAACAACCGCCTTGGCTGGGCAATGGCCATTGCACATGCCTACCAGATTTTTGCCAATGTTACCGATACGGGCATTATGCCCATGAACACCTTTTTTGCCACCCCGCTAAAAGAATCGTTTTGCGGCTGCGATGCCAATATACAAACCGATGCCGGCGACCCGTATCCGCTAACCTACCAGCCCTTGTCGGTAAACGACGGGTGTTTTCAGATTGAGCCGCCGCCATCGGCTTATGCCGAGTTGAATACCATGTACCCGCAGCGGTTTCCGGTGGGGCAGCACGCCCAGCTTATAGGCGGCAGCCATTTCGAAACAGCTGCCATAGGTAAAGCTTACTACGATATTTTTACCGTCAGGTTTTTGGAGGTAAACAAGGGTTGGGACCCTTTCGGATTTTTTGAAAATGCCACCGACCCCCTGGCCGGGGTAAAGGCTATTGCAGGGGCTTATAACCGCGGGTTGTGGTCAAATTTAGTGCAAAACATTTTCTATACCCAGCGCACCCAAGCCTTGGCTACTCCCGACTTGCTCACCATTTTTGAAGACGAACCGGTAGCATACGACCATGCCCAAAAAATAAGCAACTATACCGTAGTACTCAACAACCAGACCGGTATGCTGAACCCGCCTTCATTGAGCAATACCAATCCGGCAACCGGCCAACCATACAACTATTTTAAAAATTACTACGAAACACAGGTAACCTGGCCCGATGTGCAGCAATACCTGAGCCGCATTTTTCCGCTTTACCCCGATGTAGATACCACTGCGGTAAAAACATCGGTACAAACGGTGTTTAACAGCATTAACGGCGGGGCTTCCATTTCTTTCCGCTATAATTTCGGGCAGGTATTAGATGCCATTATGCTGGCGCTGCCCGTTGATGACCCCACCGAGCAAATAAAAATTAACTACGGTTGCGCCAATAGCAGCAGCGGCGGCGGTGGAAACGGCGGCGGAAACGGCCCCCAGAATTGTGCCGTGCCAACGGGCATTGCCACCGGCGCCATTGGCCCCGAAAATGCCACCCTGAACTGGGATGTTACACCCGGCGCTACTGGTTATTATATGTTGTACCGCGCCCAAAACGGCGCTTGGAGCGTAGCATCGCCGGCTACCAACTCGTGGCAGTTTACCGGCTTAATGCCCTTTACCACCTACGAAGTGCAACTGGCAAGCAACTGCAACGGCGTTTATACCAACTACGCGCCCACCTTTACTTTTACCACCGCACCTTACCAAAACGATTGTAACACCAGCATAGGCGCCAACGGCTACACCAACGGCTGCCCCATACCTACAGAACTGGAAGCCTACAACATTACCTTTACCTCGGCCACTATTGAGTGGGATTCTATTCCGGCGGCATCGGGCTACTATATGCTTTACCACACCTTAACCGGCGGCTGGAACATTGTTTCGCCCACCGACAACAACATTACTTTATCGGGTTTGCAGCCCAATACCACTTACGAAATTCTGCTGGCTACCAACTGCAACGGCGTTTATACCGAGTATGCCCCAAGTTTTACCTTTACCACCAACAACAGCGGGGGCAGCAGCAGCACCGCACCCTGTCCTTGTAGCGTGCCAACCGGCATTGCTATTGCCAACATTACCCTGCAAACAGCACAGGTAAGCTGGAACACGGTACCCGAAGCTACCCAGTACCTGTTGCAATACCGGCAGCAGGGAGCCGCCACATGGCTACAAACTACCCTTACCGCCACCACTTATACCTTAGACGGCCTGTACCCGGGTACTGCTTACGAGGTGCGGGTGGCATCGGTATGCGGGGCTGCAACGGGGGCATTTTCGGCATCGTTGCCCTTTAATACACCCAACCAGCCCAGCGCCATTGTAAACATGAAAGTACTGCTGGAGGGTGCCTATAATACGTCAAACGGCTTAATGAGTACTGCGCTTTCGGCAGGCGGCTTTATGCCCGATGGCCAGCCCTACAACACTGCACCCTGGAATTATGCCGGAACCGAATTTGCCGGCGGACAACTGCCCCTTATTGCCACCGACTGGATACTGGCAGAAGCCCGAAGCGCCGCAAACCCCAACATAGTAGCCGAGCGCCGCGCCGCCATACTGCTGAACGACGGCCGTGTGCAGGATGCCGATGGTATGGCAGGAGTAAAATTTTACTCGCTAACGCCGGGTACACCCTACTATTTTGTGGTGCGGCATCGCAACCACTTAGCCGTAATAACCGCCACTGCTCAAACCCTCAGCAACGGTATGACCGTTGATTTTACCACACCCGCAACCGTTATGCTGGGTACGGTGCAAATGAAACCGCTGCCGGGCGGCGCCTATGCCCTTATTGCCGGAGATATGAATGCCAACGGAGTAATTTCGGTATCGGATTTTAACCTGTATCGGTTACAAAGCGCCCTGTTAAACGGTTATTATGCCGCCGATGTGAACCTTGACGACTCGGTTACTGTTTCGGATTTTAACCTGTATTACCCAAATGCGTCTGTCATTGGTGTATCGTTCATCAGGTATTAAATCCCGAAAACTGCCGTTTCTGTTATAATGAACACCCTACCTGTTGAGCACTTGTTGCAACTTTGGAATATTACCCCCGAATGGACACTGTTTCTTGACCGCGACGGGGTAATGAACGTAAAACCCGATAACGACTATGTGCGCAACGCCGCACAACTGCAATGGCTGCCCGGTGTGCCGCAAAGCATTGCCCTGCTTAACCAATTTTTTAGGCATACCATTGTAGTTACCAACCAACAAGGCATTGGCAAAGGGTTAATGACCGAACAAGACCTGAAGAACCTGTTTGCCGGTATGGAAACCGACCTTGGTAACGTTGGCGCTAAAATAGATGCATGGTATTACTGCCCGCACTTAGCCACCGACAACTGCCTTTGCCGCAAACCAAAGGTGCAAATGGCCCTACAGGCCCTCACCGATTTTGGCGATATTGACTTTAAAAAAGCCATTATGGCAGGCGACTCGGCATCGGACATTGAATTTGGGAAACGGTTGGGCATGAAAACCGTTTTTATTGTTCCTTCGCTGCCCATGCTGCCCAAAAACGTGCCTCCGTCCGATATTGTTTGTACCGGACTGCCACAGTTTGCGGCTGCTTTTGGTTAACGTTTTACCGGTAGCCGGCAGAGGCTTATTTATCTTGCGGGGCTGCCAGTTCAAAAAACTGTTCCAGCAGCGGAAGAATAATGATTTCGGTGCGGCGGTTCAGGCTGCGGCCGTAATCGGTATCGTTGGTGGTTTTGGGTACATATTCAGAGCGGCCGCCGGCGGTCATTCGGTTGGGAGCTACGCCAAATTTGTTTTGCAGCAAACGGGTTACGGCAACCGAGCGCTTAACGCTTAAATCCCAGTTATCCTGCATACAGCCGGTATTAATGGGTACGTTATCGGTGTGGCCTTCTACCAATATTTCCAATTGGGTGTAATCGTTGAGGATTTTGGCAATTTTACCCAATACGGTTTCTGCCTGGCTGGAAATAACGGCGCTGCCCGATTTAAACAGCATTTTATCGGAAAGCGAAATATATACCACGCCTTTCTTTACTTCTATTTGCACATCTTCATCAGAAACATTGCCCAAAGAGCGCTTAAGGTTGGTAATGAGTACAATATTGAGCGAGTCTTTGCGCTGTATGTTTTGGTTAAGATCTTTAATGTAGCGCCCCTGCTCGTTAATGGCTTCCAACGATTTTCGAATGCTTTCGGCGCCGGCCTTGCTTACCACAGACAGGTCGGAGAGGCGTTCAAGCAGGTTGGTATTGGTTCTTTTGAGGTAATCTACCTGGTCTTCCAACTCCTTAATACGGGCATTTCTGTTTCGCATTTCGTCTTCTTTAGCCTGCAATTGGGCATCTTTTCCGGCAATAGTGGCATTAAGGGTGGCATTGTTGCGCTGGCAGTCGTCATAATCGGAGCGTGAGCGGTCTAACATTTGTTTTACTTCCTGTGTTTTTAGCTGTGCCTGCTGCACCTTTTTTTTACCGGCACAAGAACTGAGCGACATAATTGCTACTAAAGCAATAAGCAGAAATTTTTTCATGGTAGCTTAATTTTGCGTAAAGATAAAAGATTTCGGGAGTGTTTTGGTAAGCATCATAAAAAGTTGTAAGCACTTAAATGTGCATTTTCTGGGGGCAAAATAGCGCTTTCTTTTGTCATGGTTGTACCATCTTTTTGAAAAACCAAAACAGCAGTTAGCCGCAACCGTACCGGTTTATGTTTGCGCTTTGCTTAAAGTTATTGAAATACAAGCAGTTTTGCATGATATAAAAATATGCAAGAAAAAAACACGCTGCATGGTTTTACCCAATATATGCAGCATTTATTCGGAAAGGGGTAAATTTAGAAATACAATGCTTATTTTTGCTTTTTTTTAGCGTTTTTTCTACTCTTACACCATACCCGTTGCTCAACTTTGGGCAAATTGCTACACGCTAAACTCAGGCTGCCATGAAATTACCGCCATTACCGCTTAGGGGCAGGTTTTACCTCTTCTTCTTTTTTTTGTGTTTTTTTGTTCAGTACAGTTATATACAAAGCCAGTCCTGTGCCACAGACATACTGCATCAGCAGCAACTGCAAACCAACAGTGAATATGCAGCCCGCTTTGAAGCTCAAAATGAACTCATAGCCGGCGAAGTTGAAAAATTGGAGTCCAAACGTGCCCAAGGACAAGAAAAATCGGGGCTTAACCAAACGGTTTACACCATACCCATAGTGGTACACATTATGCACCACCCCGACAGCATTGTGGGTAAATTAACCAACCCACCCGACAACAGGGTTTACGAAGCTATTGAAAGGCTGAACGAAGGCTTCAGAAATACAACCGTATATGACCCCACGTCAGGAACTGATGTGGAAATTGAATTTTGCCTTGCCACTAAAAGCCCTTACGGAACTTATACCTCCGGTATTACCCGATATGGTTCTGCCGCCTTTACCTACCTCGATTTTCCGGTGAATGACAGCACCATGAAATATATAACAGGCTGGGACCGGTACCACTATATGAACATTTGGATTACCTACGCCATTGCCGATGTGCAAAACAATATTTACTCCTATGCAGGTTATACCCCACCCGCCGGCTGGCACGGCACCAACCGCGACGGCGTTGTAGTTCGGCAAGACTATTTCGGAACAGGCATTGACAATGACAAGGTGCTTATTCATGAAGTAGGACATTACCTTAACCTGTTTCATACCTTTAACGGAGGCTGCAACAACCTCGATTGCCGCTATACCGGAGACTATGTGTGCGACACCCCGCCCGATGCTCTCTCTAACGGCACCTTTTGCAACCCCATTAACAGTTGCACCACCGACGACGATGACCTGAACAGCCGAAACCCGTTTCGCCCTACCGGATTAGGGGGCATTGGCGACCAACCCGATATGATAGAAAACTATATGGACTACGGCAACAAGTTTTGCCAAACCGTTTTTACCCAGGGACAAAAAGACCGTATGCGCATTTCGCTTACCGCCATACGGGGCAGCATTCTGGAATCGGAAGGTTGTAATACCATTTACAACAAAGACGTAGGTATTACCTCTATCGTATCGCCGGGCAATTTCTCCTGCAACTCACCGGCGGTTGTAACGCTTAAAAACTTTGGCAATACGGTGGTTAACTCAGCTCAAATTAATTATCTGGTAAACAGCGCCATGTATGTGTATAACTGGGCAGGAACCCTGCAGCCGGGTAAAGATGTTGATGTTTTGATTGATGCCGAAATTGCACTGCCCAATGGCAGCTTTACCTTTACTGCCTACACCGCTTTGCCCGATATGTGGTCTGACCAAAACCCCGCCAATGACAGTGCTCAAAGAGCCTGTAACCATATTAGCCCCCTACAGTTGCCATATACCGAAAACTTTGAAAATGCCGCAACCACCGCCGCACAATGGATTACCCTTAACTACGACGGCGCCACCACATGGCAGCAAACAACCGTGGGCGGCTGCCCCGCAAACGGCAGCAAAGCCATGCGCATGGACAACCGAAACTACGGAGCGCTCGGACAGCAAGATTACCTCTATACCGCCATTGATTTATTTAACTATGCCACTGCCAGCCTTACTTTTGATGTGTCGTATGCCCTCTATAGTACAGGCCCCAGCGACCGCCTTCGGGTAGTTGTTTCTGCCGACTGCGGCGAAAGTTTCACCACTCTATACAACAAACAAGGCTCAGATCTTGCCAGCGCAACAGCGGTTTCGGCTGCATGGGCTCCGGCCAACTGCACCCATTGGAAAACCGAAACCATTAACCTGTCTGCATTTGCAGGCAATGAAATTATCATCGGGTTTGTAAATAAATGCCTCAACGGCAACCGCTTATATCTTGATAATGTAAACGTTACCGGCACTGAAGAGGTGCTGTGCTTTCCGCCCGCAGGGCTATCTGCCGGCGCCATCAGTTATACTACCGCAACGCTTTCGTGGTCTGCTACCGAACCCGGCGCAGTGTTTAACCTTAAATACCGCCCCGTTGGCGCCGAAACATGGAGCAATGAAATTTACTATTCTTCAGGCACATCCAAAACCATAGACCAATTGGCTGTTGGTACCACTTACGAAGCATGGCTTCAAAATGCCTGCCCCGATGGAAATAACAGCACCTATATTACCACTACCTTTACCACCTCCTATACCTCCTGCCCGCCCCCGCTCGAACTTACCGCCCTGGAGGTCGATAAATACTCGGCCATAATTGGGTGGGAAGCAAACAGCAATGCAGCAGGTTATCTGGTTTACTATGCACCCGTTTCAAGCCCTGCTTCCGAAACCTCGCTGGTAACTTACACCAACCAGGCAGAAATATTGGATTTAAATTTGAATGTGAGTTATACGGTAAGGGTTAAAACCATTTGCACCGGTGGCACTACCAGTCCTATTTTCAGCCCGTCTATTACATTTACCACCGCTGCCAGTTGTATGCCGCCCAACGGCGTAGTGGTTACCAATGCTACTCCCGGTTGTGCAAAAGTGGTTTGGGATGTTGAAGATGATGCGGTATCGTACCGCGTAGAACACCGCCCCTATGGCAGCAGCTCCTGGGGAAGCGGCACTTTTGTGAGCAGTTTATTTTATAACATACCCGGTCTGGCGCCGGCATCGCTCTACGAGGTACGGGTGCGCAGTACCTGTGCCGGGTCTGTTAACAGCGATTTTGGTTATACCGTGCTTTTCCAAACAACGCCACCATGCATAATGCCGGCACAACTCAACGTAATTTCAGAAACCGATACCAGTGCCATACTTACCTGGGACGCCCAATCTCAAGCCGAAAGTTACAACGTACGCTACCGGCCGTTAGGCAGCAGTATTTGGACAGAAGTGGCAAGCAACGGCAATTCTGTATGGGTGGGCGGCTTAAGCGCCTGTACCAACTACGAATTTCAGGTGCAGTCGTTTTGCGGCAGTTTGTCGCCAACCTGTGTTGCTCAATCAGATTACAGTGAGCCATACAGTTTCAGTGCCTATTGCTTAGGGTATTGCCCTTCGGCAGGCAGCAACGCTAACGCACTTTGGATAGATGAAATAGCATTGGCCGGTTTTACCCATTCTACCGGCAACAACGGCGGTTATAACAACTACAACCTTGAAATTATAGAATTAGGTCAAGGACTTAAAATACCCCTTGCACTTACCGAAGGAACGCCCCGAAAACTAACCGACACCTATTGGAAAGTATGGATCGACTACGACCAAAACCTGTCTTTTGACCCGGCCGAGCTGGTGTTTTCGGCTGATAATCCGGCTGAAGCGCCAGTATATTCTGCCAACCCGCTAACCATTGAAGGCAACTTTAAAGTGCCCGAAACAGCTCCGTTGGGCATTACCCGCATGCGAATTTCGGCAAGTACCGATGGCAATATTTTACCCTGCGATGTTTTTACCACCGGCGAAGTAGAAGATTATACGGTAGAAATAACGGTAGGCGGCGGTAAACAAGAACCGGGCAACGCCGCCCTGTTGCAATGCTACCCCAACCCGGCCAAAGATTTAGTACAGTTTATTGCATTACTGCCCAATAACAATGAACCGGCGCAACTGTTTTTATACAACATGTTGGGGCAGGTTTGCCAAACGGTGACTGTTACAGGCGGGCAAAATATTGCCCTCAATGTAAGCGCCTTGCAGCCGGGTGTTTACTGGTGCCAACTGCAGCAAAACAGCAATACCTTGGCTGCGGTTAAACTGGTTTTGGTAAATTAGTACGGTTATACCAAAAGCCTGCTTAAGCCACCGCTTCGGTAACCGGCAGCGGGCGCGGGGCAATGCCGTGCAAATGCTGCACCATGTGGCGTATATGTTCGGGGGTGGTGCCACAACAGCCGCCCACAATGTTTACCAGCCCGCTTTTGGCAAATTCTTCCAGAACAAGGCACATTTCTTCGGGTGTTTCATCGTATCCGCCAAAGGCGTTGGGCAGCCCGGCGTTGGGGTAGCAGCTAATATAGCAGCCGGCTACCCTTGCCAGTTCTGCCAGATAGGGGCGCATTTCTTTTGCACCTAAAGCGCAGTTTAACCCAATGCTAAACAAGGGCACATGGCTAACCGAGTTGTAAAATGCCTCTACGGTTTGCCCGCTAAGGGTGCGGCCGCTTTGGTCGGTAATGGTAAAAGAAACCATAATGGGCAGTTCTTTGCCGGTTTGGTCAAACAAATCCATAATAGCATACAGGGCAGCTTTGCAGTTTAGGGTATCAAAAACGGTTTCTACCAGCAGGGTGTCTGCGCCGCCATCCATCAGTCCGCGGGCTTGTTCAAAATAGGCTTCGCGCATTTGGTCAAAGGTAATGGCACGGTAAGCCGGGCGGTTTACATCGGGCGATATGGAGCAGGTTTGGTTGGTAGGGCCAAGTGCGCCGGCCACAAAGCGGGGTTTTTGCGGGCTAAGGGCGGTAAACGCATCGGCTGCTGTTCGGGCAATACGGGCAGCTTCAAAATTGAGTTCATACACTATGTGCTGCATGTTGTAATCGGCCTGCGAAACCGATGTTCCGTTAAAGGTATTGGTTTCTATTAAATCGGCGCCGGCCTCTAAGTAGGCGCGGTGAATTTCGGCAATAATATCGGGTCGGGTAAGGCACAGCAGGTCGTTATTGCCTTTCAGGTCGGTTGCATGGTTTTTAAACCTTTCGCCCCTGAAATCGGCTTCGCTTAGTCCATAGCGCTGAATCATGGTTCCCATAGCGCCGTCAATTATCAAAATACGCTCTTGTATGGCGCGGTGCAGCAGTTGCGTTTTGTTTGTCATTGCCTGTAAAAGTTGTAGGTGTTGTTTAAAAAAGTCTGCATTAATAATAAGGAAAACGGTAAAGTCGTTCATTTACCGCAATTCGGGCTATACATCGGACTTTACCCGCACAAGTTTTCGGTATGGGGTAAAAACCATTGGTTTTATCAATCTGTTTATCCAGCAAAAAGTTCAGCATGTCATTCAAAAATTGTTTTAACATTTCCTCCATATTTGCCACCCTGTTGTTCTTTTTTTTGCTTGTGTGGCTGAATGCCTGCACCAAAACCGACCGGCAAAAACCCGATGTATCGAACATTAACGTTCAAATTAACATTGAGCGTTTTGAAAAAGACCTGTTTGCCTGTGATACAGTAAACTATGCACCCTGTTTTGATGCCCTGCAAAAAAAATACCCTTACTTCTACAACTTTTACATTGACAACCTGCTCGGTATCAGGCAGCCAAATGATACCGGACGCACCTACCAAACAGCGCTGAAGAGTTTTATCGGCAATGCCAACCTTAGGGCTTTGTACGACTCGGTGATGCTGAAATACCCCGATGCAGGGCAATTGAATGCCAATTTTACCAACGCCTTCCGCTACTGCAAGTATTACTTCCCCAATAAAAACGTGCCCCGAATTGTAACCCATATTTCGGAATTTGGACCGGCAGCCGCTACCTTCGACACCACACTGCTGGCCATCAGCCTCGATATGTTTCTGGGAAAAGATTTTGTTTATTACAGCTCCATAGGGTTTCCCAAATATGTAACCTACCGCCTGCAACCGCCCTTTATTGTACCCAACGGTATGAAAGCATGGTTTAAGGCATTGTATGATACCAAAACCAGCGATGCAAAACTCATTGACCGCATGGTGGCCGAAGGTAAAATGCTTTACTTCCTCGATATGGTTTTGCCCGATACCCCCGACAGCCTGAAAATTGGCTATACCGCCAAAGAACTGCAATGGTGTTTTGACAATGAAAAAGAAATGTGGGCATTTTTTATTGAACGCGACCTGCTGTACAGCAGTAAATCGCTGGAATACATGAAATTTATTTCCGAAGGGCCTACCACCACCGGCATGCCGCCCGAATCGCCGGGGCAAACCGGCGTATGGATGGGCTGGCAAATTGTACGCAAATTTATGCAGGAAAACCCCAACGTTAGTTTTGACCAACTCATGCAAATTACCGACGGGCAGGAAATTCTGAAACGCTCAAAATACAAACCCGGTAAAAAATAGCAGGTACTCCGGCAGACATTGGTTTGCACAATTCGGGTTTTGTGCGTAGCTTCGTGCAAACCGTTAACCGCAACAGCCATGTACAAATTTCCTGTATTTACCCCCGCTTTTCCGAAATTTAGCGCCGGTTTTTACCTTGCTTTGGCATTGGCAGCTTTTCTTGCTTTTTCTGCCTGCAACAATACCGACGACGACAATACCTGCAACCCCATTGCCCTGGAAGATGACCCGCCCGGACAGTGGTTTCTGGGCGATTTTCATGTTCATGCCACCGGCGCCAGCAACGATACCGGCGGCGATTCAAGTCCCGAAGCCATACAACAACGCGCCATTGCTATGGGACTGGATTTTCTGGTGCTTACCGACCACAGCAACAGCACCGGCAGCGATGCCACTACCACTTACGAAGACCCCGCCCTGTTTAACCAAGGACCCGAATTTCCGTATTGGGATACCTGCGCCCTGCTTTCTGTGCCTGGGCAGCTTTTAATGATTGACGGCAATGAAATAAGCCCGGTAAGCGAAAACAACTCGCAACCCACCGGCCATATTGGCTGCATACCCGATGACCTTGCCACCCTTGACCGCAGCGGCGCTTTTACCGACCGACCCAAAGATGCCGTAACCGGCGGCAATGCCCTGCAACAAGCCAACGAAAGGGGCTGCTTTACCGTAATAAACCACCCCTACGCCATTACTCCCTGGATTATTTACGACTGGACCAGCTACGACTATGATGCTATTGAAATTTGGAACGGAACCATAGGGTTTGACCCATGGGATATTCGCGGGCGCGATATTTGGCGGTGCGACCTGCTGGCAGGCAGAAATACCGTAGCCGTTGGCGGCAGCGACAACCACCGTATTTTTACCGATGCCCCCGGCAGCGGCCTCGACCCCGCCCTTGGCTACCCCACCACCGCTGTTTTTGCCGCCAACTTTACCTGGGGCAGCATTATGGAAGGACTAAAAGCCGGTAAAACCGCCGTTTTTGAAGGCAGCAGCCGACTGTTTATTGACGGCTACAACGAAAAAGGCTGCCGAAACGAAACCGCCGATATGCGCATTGTGCGCCTGCGCGGCAGCGTTGACAGCCACCTCGACTCTACCCGCGTGGTGTTAACCCGCGCCACCGCCTGCACCGACCCCCGACCCGACCACTTAGCCATTCCGCAGGTGCAGGAAGATACGCTGTTGCAGCAAACCGTTTACGGCGGCCAAAATTTCGATTTCAGGGTAACGGTAGCCGGGCAGAAAGGCGTTTACAGCGCCTTGCTGCAGCCCAACACACAGGCACACTACGCCGCCCTTACCCGAGCCATTGTTATTGACTAACGCACAACGGCTATTTTTTGCTGCAACAGAACGGCGTTACCTTTAGTAAGACGGCAAACATACAACCCGGCAGGCAAGTGCGTAAGGTTAATTTCTGCATTGCTTTGCAGGGCGGTTTGCAATACCGGGCGGCCGCTAAGGTCGTAAAGGGTTGCCATACAACCATCGGGGTTTAAAAGGCCTGTAAATTGCAGCATTTTGGTATCGGAATTAACAGCGGCCATTATGCGGCTTCCCATTCCGGCATCGGTAATGCCTGTGCCGGTTACGTCTATGGTATTCGACTGTACCGTACAACCATTTGCTTCGGTAGTAACTACCCAGAAAGCGCCAATTTCAATACCCTGAAACTCGTAGTAATACGAATTAGCGCCGGCAATTGGCGCACCGTTAAAATACCACTGGTAAGAGGTAAAAGTATAGGGGTTAATTACTTCAACGCCAGTATTTGCCAATTGAATAAGCGGGGTAAACCCGGCAATTACCGGAATTTCAAGTCCCAAACTGGCGGGGTAAAGCGTACAAATGGGATCAACGCCCATTACGGTATAGTTGCCGCTTTCTGTTACCGGCAGCGGGTTTTGGTTAAGCGTGCCTACGGGTATGCCATTGTTGTACCACTGTATTTGGTCTATGCTGTAAGCGGTAAAAAACAGCGTATCGCCCGGGCAAACAATGGCGTTGCCGTTGGCATCTATGGTAAAATTGCCGCCATTTGCCACATAAGGCGGCAGCCCTATGAGTTGGTCAATCAACACCTCGGGCGAGGTGGCGATACAGGTATCTTGAGTAACCTGCACACTCAGGTAATACAGCACATCATCAAAAGTGGCGGTGTAGGTTTGTGCGGCAGCGCCGGTAATGGGTTGTGCCACAGCATCGAAATAACCTCGCCGGAACCATTGGTAGGTATCGTAAGCTTGTGTGCTTAAAACCGATGTTTCATAGGGACAGTTTACCAACAAATTGCCGTTAATGGTGGGGTTTAGCTGGCTGCAGTCAGCAGATCGGGTAAAATAGTGCGCATAAGGTCCGTCAACCATCATGGCGTCATCTATTATGAGTAGTTCGGTTTCATTCAGGCGGACAATACGCCAGTAAAAACCGCTTCCTATTTCTGAATTGACCAAAATTGCCCAGCCGTTGGGCGAAGGTTCAAGTACAGTAGTGCCCGATGAAAAAGGCACCGTTTCGGAAGAGAAGGTATAGCTCACCGAATCTGCCGTTCCGGTAGCCGAAGGCAAAAAAGCGAGGGTAGCGGGGCCATTATCGGCAACGGTAAATGTATCCATAGGAAAACTGCCTACGGTGTACTGCCAGTTCCACTCGCCCAAAAGCAGGGCAATTACTTCTTCGGCAGTGGCGGGCACTTCTTGCGCGCGCGCAAAGACAAAAGGCAGCAAAGACAAAAGAAGCAGGTACAATATTTTTTTCATGCTTTTTTTTAATTTTAGCCTATTTAAAGAACGGACAAAAAAACACGAAGGTTGCCACCGCCATCTGAATATTGGAATTAACCAAAGATTGCTCCGTAACCTGCCTTATTTTTTTACCTCATCATCGGGCAGGTTTTTTTTTACCCGATGTTCTACCTGTGTGGTATTATGTACAAAGGAGTATGGCGCCACGCTTTCGGTAAGCCAAACGTTTCCGCCAATAACCGAATGATGCCCGACTACGGTATTGCCGCCCAAAATAGTAGTACCCGAATAAATAATGACATGGTCTTCAATGGTGGGGTGGCGCTTGGTATTGGCCTTGTCTTTGCTAACCGACAGTGCGCCCAATGTAACGCCCTGATAAATTTTTACCTCGTTGCCTATGATGGTCGTTTCGCCAATAACTACGCCGGTGCCGTGGTCAATGAAAAACGACTCGCCAATTTGTGCGCCGGGGTGTATGTCTATGCCGGTTTTGCGGTGGGCATGTTCAGAAAAAATGCGGGGCAGCCATTTTACCTGCTGTTGCAACAGGTGGTGGGCAATGCGGTAAACGGCAATGGCATAAAAGCCCGGGTAGGCTACAATAACCTCTTCTATGGAGTTGGCTGCGGGGTCGAACTGCAAAATGGCATCGGCATCTTTGAGCAGTTTGGCATAAATATGGGGCAGGTGGTGGAAGAATTGGTCAACAATTTGGGCATTCAGTTCCTCATCGGGCGATAATTGTGCCAGCAAGTCCCACAAATCGGCTGCTAATTGCTTTTGCCTTGCTTCTAATTGCGGAAACGAAATATGGGCATCCTCGCGACTGGGAAAGAGGAAGTGAAACATATCGTCAATGAACTTTTCCGATTTTCTTTTGGAAGGGAAATAGGTAAAATGCGATTGATATTGCTCGTGCAAATGGCGCAAAAAATCGGGGTTTTGCATGGCGCAGGCGGTTAAATAATTTCGAAAGAATGGGTAATATGGGCGGTTTTAGCCAACATGGCACTTGCCGAACAGTATTTATCCATAGAAAGTTGTATGGCTCGCTCCACTTTATCGGGTGGCAGGTTACCCTTGAGCCGGTAGTGAATATGGATTTTGGTGAAAACGGCGGGTATGGCATCTTTTTCGCGATGCCCGTTTACCGTTACTCCGAAATCTTCTATTTCTAATTTTTGTTTTCGCAAAATGTGAACAACATCAAAGGCGCTGCAACTGCCAAGCCCCATCAGGAGCAGTTCCATAGGGCGGGCGCCGGCGTTGTGTCCGCCAATTTCGGTAGAAGCGTCAATATTTACGGTCACGCCCGATGCGCCTTTGGCATCGAAATGGTAATCGGAGTCAATGCGGTGGAGTTCTATGTGCATGGTTGGGGGATGTGGGTGGAAAGTAATGGGTAGAGGGTAGTGGGTATAGTAGTTGGTAGTGTTGGTTGGAATTGATGTTGCTTTGAGAGTTATTGACCTTGTTTTTTGCCCGCTAAGATACGGCAGTAACGCATATTTGCAAAGTATTATCAGGTGTCGGAAAGGGTAAATACGGTGGTTTTTACCCTTGTGGTAGGCTGCCCCTGCGGGGTGGTTTGGTGCAAGAGCAGGTTTTGTGCTTCGGGCAGTTCAAACACCTGCGGCATGGTGCGTATAGCGCCTGCGGGCACCTGTGCCGCCAAGAGTTGTTGCAGCAGGGCTTGGCGCGGGTGGGCGGCAAAAGCGGGCATAAGGAGTTTATACAACTCGTGCCGGTTTTTAACCCTTTCCACGTTTTGGGCAAAGCGCACATCGGTTGCTAAGTGAGGCAGTTTCAATGCCCGGCACAGGGCGGCAAACTGCTTATCGGAACCAACGGCCAGCACAATTCCCTGTGCATCGGCGGTGGTAAACACTTCGCCGTAGGGCGCAATATTGGGGTGCAGTGTGCCCATAGGCTGCGGCACATGCCCGCACATGAGCCAGTTGGTGGCCTGATTGGCTAAGGAGGCAACCGCAGCATCAAACAACGATACGTGAACGCGGCAACCCAACCCTGTTTTTTCGCGCTGCCATAAAGCCGCCAAAATGCCCTCTTTTAACTGATGCGCCGCCAGCAGGTCAATTAAGGCAACCGGCATTTTCAGAGGGCCGCTTTCGGGTGTGCCGGTCATGTACATAAACCCCGATTCGGCCTGCAAAATAACATCAAACCCAACGCGGTCAGATTGCGTTCCGAAGGCAGTAATTTGCCCGTAAATCAGTTTGGGGTTAATTTGTTTAAGGGTTTCGTAATCCATATCAAACTTAATATCATCGCCGTGTTTAAAGTTGGTAATGACCACATCGGCGGTTTGCAGCAGTTGGTAAACGGTTTGGCGGTCGGGCAGGTGGAGCAGGTCGGCAAAAATGATTTCCTTTTGCCAATTTACGCTGCAATAGTAGGCAGAAAGCGCATCGGGGCTTTCAACGGGCAGCTTCCAGGTGCGGGTTATATCGCCGCCGGCATACTTATTTTCCACTTTTACCACCCTTGCGCCCATTTCGGCAAAAAACATTCCAACGGCCGGCCCTGCCAGCACGCTTGCCAGTTCAACAACGGTTAAATTTGAAAACATGTTTGTTTGTTTGCTTTAGAAACAGGCTGCAAGGTACTTTTGCTTATTTTTTTGCAGCACAATGAAACTTTTTGTTGTAAATTGCTACTTACTTTGGTGTAATCAATTATTAAACACACAATTTTTATACTCAATATGGAAGAACTTCAACTGCCCATGGAGCCTATTGTGCTCATAGACAAATCGAAAAACAAAGAAGTACACATTGTTGCAGGCGTTAACAATTCTTTTGAAGATATAGTACGAAGCGCCAAACGCATCAGTTCGGGTTTGTTTGAAGGCAACTGGGATTTATGCTTTATTAGCCCCGAAACCAAGCAAGCCGAACCCATTAGCCCCGAACAAACACTGGAGGAATTGATTAAAAAAAATGTGGACACTTTTTACTGGAATTACGTTAAACCGGCTTTTAAAATACCCACTTCCAGCGATTACCGCAACACCCGCCGCCACGAAACCACCACCCAATGGCAAACCAAAAGCCAAAACTCGCCAATGACAGAAATGGCAACCGAAGGCGCTGTGGCTGCTGCCGGCGGCACCGGCCCTTATGTGATTGAATATGCCGATGCAGGTAAGCGCATTATTGCCTTTATGATTGACTGGGTATTTTTAATGCTGCTGTTAAGGCTGTTCGGATGGCAATCGGCCAGTTGGAACTGGGTAATATGGTGGCTGTACTTTGCACTGATGGAAAGCTCTGATAGGCAGGCTACCATTGGCAAGCGCATGATGGGTTTAAAAGTAACCGATTTAAAAGGGCGAAAACTTACATTTGGCAAGGCTTCGGGGCGCTTTTTTGCCAAAATATTGAGTTGGATGACCCTGCTTATCGGCTTCTTTATGGCCTTTTTTACCGAAAAACGACAGGCCTTGCACGACCTTATTACCGGCTGCTTAGTGGTAGAGGTAAAAGAAAAATAACCCGATTTTCTGTTTCTTTATAATACCCCCTTTCCGGTTTAGCGTTTAACATTAGCTGCTTTGTTAAGCTTCTTCTTCGGTTGACAGATCAAGCAGGTAGTAATGGCACTTACACCGCCAACCTAAATTGATTAATGACACAACCCCAATGTTGCTTGCAATGACGTTATTACCATTCAACATCTTTGAAGCATAAATCATTACAAATGATTGCACCTGCCTACATGAAACTATGTACGTTTTATTACCCGGAAGGGGGTGAACAAAGGCACTGCTCCTGTTTGTTTTTATACCCTTGAATTGAGCATGAACTTTAAAGATTACTTTTCAACACAGTCCGATATTTATGCCAAGTATCGCCCCGGCTACCCCGATGCTTTGTATGATTTTTTGCTTCAACTAACTCCAGACCGCCTTACGGCTTGGGATTGCGCCACCGGAAACGGGCAGGTTGCCGTTGTGTTGGCACAGCATTTTACCACGGTGTTTGCTACCGATGCCAGCCCGGCACAAATTAATCATGCCGCAGCCCGCCCCAACATTCACTACAGTGTAGCCACTGCAGAAAACAGCGGACTTGCGTCACTAAGCACCAACCTGATTACCGTAGCTCAGGCGCTGCACTGGTTTAATTTTGATGCTTTTTATACCGAAGTGCGCCGGGTTGGTAAGCCGGGTTCTGTTTTGGCAGTGTGGGGTTATGAGTTGTGCGAGGTTACGCCGGCGGTTGATGCCGTTTTTATGTATTACTACAACCATATTTTAGCCGGTTTTTGGGCCCAAGAGCGCATGTATGTAGAAAACCGCTACACAAACATTCCGTTTCCGTTTAATGAAGTGGCAACACCATTGTTTTATATAGAACTGCAATACAACTTCTTTGAATTTTGCGGTTACTTAAACAGTTGGTCGGCCACACAAAAATACAGGCAGCAACATGGGCAAAACCCTTTAGAACTTGTTGCTGCACAATTGCTTGAAGCATGGGGCAATGCTGAACAAATGCGCTTTGTAAGGTTTCCGGTGTTTATGCGGGCGGGTTTTATTGACTAAACTGCTACCCAAACCCGGGCCCAATTTTATGTAGCCAAGGGCGGGCTATAACGGTTCGGTGGCTGCCAATTCTTCGGAAAGTACGTTTTTAGCAACTTTTATGGGTATGCCAATATATTTTTGTTCAAGATACCCTAACACTTTCTGCAACAATTCTTTCGACTTGTCATCAAGTTGGGCAATCTCTTTTTGGAATACCGTATTCAGTGCTTTTTCCTTAATTTCCCTTATTTGCCCAGGTATTACTGCCATGCCCCTTTCTACGCGGCGGTGCCGCATAAGCAGTTTAAACTCTTCCAGTTTTTGAGCTACCAATACTTTTGCCTTTACCACTTCTTCTTTGCGCAGGTTCAGGTTGCTTTCGGCAAGTTCTCGCAGTTGTTCTACTTCTATGTAATGAACGGGGTATTGGGTTTTTACCACACCAGCAACATCATTGGGTACTGCAAGGTCAACAATTATTTTGGGGTCGGTTTCGGCTCCCAACAGGTGCCGGTACACGGTTTCGGTAATAATTGGTTCGGTAGCGCCTGTGCAGGATACAATAATATCAAAACCATTGCCGTAATGGGCAAGGTCTGCCAGAGCATAAGCGCTCCCTTTTAGTTTGCCGGCCAGGTGTTCGGCGTTTCCGAGGGTTCTGTTAAATACGGTAAAATTATGAAACCCATGCGCAAGCAAAAATTTGGACACAAGGTTATTGGTTTGCCCGGCGCCAATCATTATGATTCGGGCGTTTTTATCGGGCTGCAAGGCCATTAACTGTTGCATTGCCAACGAAACTACCGATACGCTGTTTTCGCCTATTCGGGTATTGGTATAAATTTCTTTTGCAAGCGGAATGGCTGTTTTCAATGCCAGACGTATGTTATCGCCGGTAAGTTTTTGCTCGCTGCAAAAATCATATGCATCTTTCAGTTGTCGTAAAATTTCGCGCTCACCAACCACTAATGAGTCTAAAGATGCCGCTACTTCAAAAATATGGTTTATTGCCTCTGTTCCTCTGTACACATGTACAAGGTCTGCCATATCGTTGAGGCAATGCGCCGGAATGTTGGGATGCAAATGTACAAAGAAACGCAACAGATAATTGCGGTTCATTTCCATGTTTTCCTGTACCACAAAGAACATAAGGCGGTTACAGGTGGCCAGGTATAACAACTCTGTAATTCCAAGGTCGTCTTTTATTTTGTGCAGGGTGGCGCTTAGTTCTTGTGAGTTGCTGCTAAAAGAAGGAATGTAACGGCCTATATGGTTGATATTTGCCGATTTATGCGTGATAGTAATTACGCTGAAATGGTTCACTGGCTAGGGTTGGTTTATTAGAATGCAAAGATAGACTTGTTGCTTTATTTGGTTGTCATACTCTTGTAAATATTAATCTACCCGAATTATTTAGAATGAAACCAAATAAACACTATAACAGTATGTTACAGACTTTTGTGCGTAATATCTATGTCTTTCTGCTACCTCCAACAAAGCGGGGCAGGTTTTCGCAATTTCAGCTCCAAGAACGGAACGCCTATTACCGACTAAGGTTAATAGGTGTATAAGTGCCGTACGCGTTGTAGGCAACGCCGCTCATTGACCTGCCGTCGGGCGATAGCTCGAACGAACCTGTCCAGGTGCTTTGCTGGTCCATAGCTTCAAACTGAATAATGTTACCGCTTAGTATTCCCTGTCCCCCGCCGGTGTTCATTCCGCCGTACATCATGGTAAAGGCTATGTTGTTGCCGCTTTGGGTAAAATTATACTGCATTCCGGGGTAACCCGTTACATACCAGGTACCCGTTATTTTTGGCGGTGTATAGTAAACATCGTCGTTGCCACCGCCGCCCGATTTTGAAGTTGAGGCATTGCCACGTTTTTTCTGAGCCTCCAGGTCCTTTTTCATTTCCTGCAACTGTTCTTCCAGTTGAGATTGCTTTTGCTTCAGGGCTTCTTTTTCGGCATCTGTAGCTGCGGGCATTAACCCGCCGCTGCCGGTTTGTTGTTGGGTATTGCCATCTAGCTGTTGGCTGCTTCCACCCGTGTTTACTTCGGTATGTTGTTCCGTTTTTTCTTTTGGAACGTTTTCCAGCAATTTAGGAACAATATTTACAATAGCGGTTAACAGCCCCACTATAGCTACAATTATGGTGGCTGTTGCACCCAAATTGGATTTGCCGTCTTCTCCCATATATTATTTTTTTTAAGCCGCTAATAAAACATTCAGATGATTATACAAAGTTAGCTATTAAATGCAACATTTCATACCACTTAAGTCGGTTGTTTTAGACCTATTATTACGCATTCGGGCAATTACGGTCTTACAGCTCGTTTCGGATATTATAAATGAGCCTTCCTGCTACTTTCAGGTAATCTTGCTCGGTAATAATGCCCAAAAGTTCTCCTTTTCTTACAACGGGCAAACAACCAATTTTGTTTGTTTGCATCAGGTCGAGCGCTTTTTTCAGGCTTTCATCGGGTCCAATGGTTAGAGGGTCCTTAATCATAACATCGGCCACCTTATAACGTTTTGTTAAATGGTGCTCCATGGTTTGATAATATTGGTGCAACAGGTGTCGAAGCACCAATCGGGCAGTAACCAACCCTACTAACTTACCATTCTGGTTTTCTACAGGTACATATTTTAACCTTTGCCAGTCCATTATTTCGGCCACCAGTTCAATGGCGTCATCTTCATACACGGTAAACAAATCGGTTTGCATAAAATCTTCCACAATCAGGCTATTGGGGTTCCATCCTGCAATTGCATTAAGGCTTGCCAACTCCCATTCGTGTACAGCTTTATCTGTTTGTTGCTGGGCTACAATTGAAGCGGTTATTGCAGAGCGTGCTTCTTCTTTAGAGGTTTCTTTCAGCAGTTGGTTGTAAGATTTAAGCATCCATTGTGAAGGTGTTTGACCCAGTTTTACACGTTGTTCAATTATACCCATGTAATACCCAATGTCATCATCGTCAATTTTTGCCTTTCTCAAACCCTCTATTGCAATTGGCACCAGTTCTTCCAATATTAACGAGGGAGCGTGTACTTTTTTTCCTTTCACCCACGAAAATGTGGTATTTAATCCGCTTCTTGCCGCCATTAAAAAGTTCGATTTTGCATCTTCAAATTCCATTTGCTGGGTTATATCGGGATAATACTCTCCCAAACCATTCATTAAACCCAGCCATAGGGCCGAGTTGGCAATTTCATCTTTCACCGTTGGCCCCGATGGAAATACCCTGTTTTCAATGCGCAGGTGGGGCTTGCCGTTGGTTATACCATAACAGGGGCGGTTCCATCGGTACACTGTTGAGTTGTTTACCTGCAGGGCTTTCAAATTCGGTATGCCACCTTTCTCCAATACTTCAAACGGATCTTCCACCTCTTCGCTGCTGTTAAGCAACACCCTGAAACGCATGATGTCTTCCCTGTAAATATCTAAAATTGAACCTTCCACCCACGAGTTTCCAAACATTACTCTAGCGCTGCGGGTGCGCAGGTTATCGCCTGCCGTTCGCACATCAACCGATTGCTGAAACAGCGCTATCCGGGTTTCGTGCCATAGCCTTTGCCCAAACAGCAACGGCGAGTTGGTGGCAACAGAGAGTACCGGACCCGTTATAGCTTGCGCTATGTTATATTTTTGCACAAACTCATGCGGTGCTACCTGCAGGTGTACCTGAAAACCGGTATTGCAGCCTTCTATCAACATGCTTCCATGCTTGGTTATCAACTCATCTATTCCTTGAATTTTTAATTCCACATTGCTTCCCCGCTGTTCGCGCAAAGCATCCATCAGAGCCTTGTACCGCACTTTGGGGGTTAAATACATGTCGTTCAAATCATGCTTGCGCACGGTAGGCAATATACCCGTTAAAATTACCCCGGCATCAAACTCCCCTGCAGTTTCACGAAGTATGTTCAGCAAACGGTCAATTTCCAGCTCCAGGTTACCTAAGCACCTGTCGGTAAAAATCTGGGGTTCAATATTCATTTCAAGGTTAAACTGAGCCAGTTCGGTGGTAAAAGCCTTGTTGTTTAACTTTTCCAGCACTTTCATGTTTATCATTGCCGGCTTCCAGTTTTTATCTATAAGACATAACTCCTGTTCCGCACCAATTCGCACCACGTTGCGTTCAAACATATCTTGTTCCAACATTTTCTCAAGCGCCTTCAAATCCCGCAGTATGTGCACCACAAATTCCTGCAACTCATCCTTTTGCATTAATAATACTTTATCGCTTCCCATGATTTGTATGTTTAATCCCACCAAATTTATTAAAAAGTGTTTAACTTACACCTGTTATTCCAAAATTCATTCAAAAAATACCATTTTTTTACTTAATTAGTGCTATGTGCGGACGCTATACCCTCATTGCTTCTGAAAGCGAAGTAATAAATGCTTTCGGAGCAACTGTTTTCGAAGAACCCCTTGTTCCGGTTTACAATGCCTGTCCTACTGCCCGAATGCCTGTAATTGCAAATTTTCAACCCGATGTAGTGCATTTTTTCAGATGGGGACTTATTCCGCATTGGGCAAAAGACCGGGCTATTGGTGCAAAAATGATTAATGCCCGCGCCGAAACGCTTTTCGCAAAACCTGCCTTCAAATTTCCTATCCAACACCAAAGATGCATTGTACCTGCAACTGGTTATTTTGAATGGTATGACTTCAATGGAGTTAAAACACCCTATTATATTACCGCTAAAAAAAACAAACTTTTTGCCTTTGCCGGTTTATGGGCAAAGTGGACATCTGCCACACCACCTCAAACCTTTTATAGTTTTACAATTATTACCGTACCGCCGGTTAAATCCATAGCACATTTGCATAATCGGATGCCGCTTATCTTAACTCCTGCTCAATATGAACCATGGCTATCTGCTGTTTTTAAACCCGATTCGCTACAAACATTTCTTACAACGCCCGATATTGAAATGGAATTTTACCCCGTTAGCAACCTTGTTAACCATGCTGCCAACAACTCTCCCGATGTAATTGTGCCGATTTAACACTGTTGCTTTCAGCATTCAGCCGCGGACTGCTACTGTTTTAATTTTGGACCTTCGGCAACTCCGCATCGCCCATACCTATGCTTAAGCAATTACGTAATTAAAGATTTATCAGTACATTTCCTTTTTAGTATTCAACCTCTTTCAGGTTGTGGTTATCGGGTTGTTTAGTATAGCATGTTGCACCTTCGGCTATGCACAATTGGCACTTTCAGTGTCTTTGATTGTTGCCGCTACATATCAAATTCCCGAACCGGGTGCAACAAGTGAGCCTCCACCAATCAATTGTTTAACTTTAACTTTTTACATACCAGAACTTCGCTAAGGCCTGCTTTGGGCAAAAGGTTGCATTTTGCAGTAACGTGCTACCACTGTTGTACATGGGAATTGTTTTTCAAGATGAAATTTGAACCCTAACTCTTAATTTTCTTACGGAATAGCTCCAAGGTTCCTTTGCTTTAAGTATTT